>DASSUC010000001.1:0-9178 GCA_035707405.1 Micromonosporaceae bacterium
CGGCGCGCTCGATGTCGGTCGGGTAGATGTTGCGCCCGCCCATGATGATGACCTCCTTGCGGCGGCCGCAGACCACGACCTGCCCGCCGGTGAGGTAGCCCTCGTCGCCGATGTCGAGCCACCCGCCGGCGTCGCGGGCGCCGTAGACCCCGTCACGGGTGAGGTAGGTGGTGGTCACCGACTCGCCGCGCAGCAGGATCCGGCCGACCTCGCGCTCGCCGAGCACCTCACCGTCGTCGTCCACCACGCGCACCGCCACGCTCGGGAACGGCGGCCCGAGCAGGGGCAGCCGCCGTACCCCTGAGGTGGTCTCGGGGTCGGCCGGCACGGCCCGGCGGTTCTTCTCCAGCTCCAGGGCGTCCACCACGTCGACGAGCATCGGGTCGGCGAGCTCGGACATGGAGATGACCAGGGTGCTCTCGGCCGCGCCGTAGCAGCAGTTGACCGCCTCCGGCCGCAGCCCAAACCCGGCCGCCACCTTGACGAAGGCCTCCATTGTGGACGGGTCGACGGGCTCGGCCCCGTTGCCGGCGATGCGCAGCCGGGACAGGTCCAGCGAGCCGGGCTCGGCCCGGGCCAGCTGGCGGGTCAGGATCGCCCAGGCGAAGTTGGGCGCGGTGGTGATCGTGCCGCCGTGCCTGCTGATCAGCTCGGCCCAGAGCATCGGGCGGCTGAGGAAGTCCAGCGGGGTGACGCTGACCAGCCCTACGCCGCTGAACATGGGCATCAGCAGGCAGCCCACCATGCCCATGTCGTGGAAGAGCGGCAGCCACGACACCATCACGTCGCCGCGCTCGTCCCAGCGCATGTGGACGACGGCGTCGGCGATGTTGCGGTAGAGGTTGCCGTGGGTGATCCGCACCGCCCGCGGCTGGGCGGTCGAGCCGCTGGTCAGCTGGAGCAGCGCGACGCTGTCCTCGCCGGTCTCGACGATCGTGAACGGCCCGTCGCGGCCCAGTTCGGAGATCATGCGGTGGGCGATGCCCTGCTCCGCCAGGACCGCGGCCATCGGCTCGAACGGCGTGCCGACCAGGACCAGACCGGCCCCGATCATCCGCAGTACGCGCAGCGTGTCGTCGCGCCACACGGCCAGGTCGGTGCGGGGGGTCGGCTGGTGCAGCATGGTGAGGCTGCCGCCGGCCAGCCAGATCGCCTGGGCGACCCGGGCGACCTCGGCCGGGTCGCCGCCGAGGACCGCGACCGCCTGCCCGGGCCGCAGCCCGGCCTCGACCAGGCCGGCCGCGCTCCCGCGGGCCGCGGAGTGCAGCTCGGCCCAGCTGCGCCGGACGGGGGCGGCCGGCTCGCCGGTGATCATGTGGCGCGGTGACCTTGCGGCGGTGGCGACGACGGCGTCGACGAAGCGGCTCACGGGCGGCTCGATCGAGTCATGCGCCTCAGAGTAGTGAGGCGCATCGACGTAAACTAGTGGCTCTTGGATCGGGAGATCGACAGTTGGGTCCCTGTGGTGATCTAACACCCCAGGTAGAGAATGGTTCGACGAACTGGCCCGGTGATCTACGTAACGAATGTTGTCGATCATTTTTGTGAAGGGGGAGCCGTGGTGAGTGGGGCCGAGGCGCACCGGTGGTTGGATCTCATCCGCTCCGAGACAGCCGCGGTGCTGGGCCGGCCGGTCGACGCGGTGCCGGGAGACGCCGCCTTCGCCGAGCTGGGCCTCGACTCGCTCACCGCGCTGGAGCTCGCCGAGCGGCTGGCCGACGCGACCGGGCTCAACCTCGCCGGCACGCTGGCCTTCGACTACCCCACACCGGCCGCGCTCGCCACCCACCTGGCCGGCGAGCTGGCGCCGCCCGCCCTGGTCGGGCAGCTCGTGCCGGCTGCGGCCGGGCAGCCGCCTGCGGCCGGGCAGCCGGCGGTTGCGCCGGCCAACCCGGGCCGGGGCGGCCCGGACCTGAGCGAACCGGTCGCCATCGTCGGGATGGCCTGCCGGCTGCCGGGCGGGGCGGACACCCCGGAGGACTTCTGGGCCGCCCTGGCGCAGGGGGATGACGGGATCGGGCCGTTCCCGACCGACCGGGGCTGGGACCCGGAGCTGTTCAACCCCGACCCCGACCATCCGGGCACCTCGTACGTGCGCCACGGCGGGTTCCGCTACGACGCGGGCGACTTCGACGCCGGCTTCTTCGGGATGTCGCCCCGGGAGGCGCTCGCCACCGACCCGCAGCAGCGGCTGATGCTCGAGGTCGCCTGGGAGGCGCTGGAGCGCGCCGGGGTTGCCCCGCACCGCCTGCGGGGCAGCCGCACCGGGGTCTTCGCGGGCGTGATCGCTGGCGACTATGCGCCACGGCTGGGCGAGATCCCGGCCGAGGTGGCCGGCTTCCTGCTCGCCGGCAACGCGTCGAGCATCGTCTCCGGCCGGGTCTCCTACACCCTCGGCCTGCAGGGACCGGCCGTGTCGGTGGACACCGCCTGCTCCTCGTCGCTGGTGGCGCTGCACCTGGCGGTCCGCTCGCTGCGCGCGGGAGAGTGCGACCTGGCGCTGGCCGGCGGGGTCACCGTGATCGGGACCCCGCTGGTCTTCACGGAGTTCAGCCGGCAGCGCGGGCTGGCGCCGGACGGGCGGTGCAAGTCCTTCGCGCGGGCGGCGGACGGCACCGGGTGGGCCGAGGGAGCCGGCATGCTGGTGCTGGAGCGGCTCTCCGACGCCCGCCGGCACGGGCGGCACATCCTCGCCGTGGTACGCGGCAGCGCGGTCAACTCCGACGGCGCGTCCAACGGCCTGACCGCGCCCAACGGCCCGTCCCAGCAGCGGCTGGTCGCCGACGCGCTCGCCGACGCCGGCCTGGACCCGGCCGGGGTGGACGCGGTGGAGGCGCACGGCACCGGCACCAGGCTGGGCGACCCGATCGAGGCCCAGGCGCTGCTGGCGGCGTACGGCACCGGACGGGACCGGCCGCTGTGGCTGGGGTCGGTGAAGTCCAACATCGGCCACACCCAGGCCGCCGCGGGCGTGGCCGGCGTCATCAAGATGGTGCTGGCGCTGAGGCACGAGCTGCTGCCGCGCACCCTGCACGTGGACGAGCCAACCCCGTTCGTGGAGTGGTCCGCCGGCCCGCTGGCGCTGCTCACGCAGGCCCAGCCGTGGCCGCGCGGGGACCGTCCCCGCCGCGCCGCGGTCTCCTCGTTCGGCATCAGCGGCACCAACGCCCACCTGGTCATCGAGGAGGCGCCGCTGGCCGGCGACGACCCGCAGCCGGCCGCGCCGGACCTGCCGGCTGTGGCCGACGGGCTGGCTGTGGTGCCGGTCTCCGCCCGTACCGCGGCGGCCCTGCGCGAGCAGGCAGGCCGCTGGCACGAGCACCTGTCCCGGCACCCCGATCTGCCGGCGGCCGACGTGGCCGCCGCCGCGTCGGCCCGTACCCCCTTCGAGCAGCGCGCGGTCGTGCTCGACCGGGCCGGGCTCGCCGACCTCGCCGAGGGCCGGGACAGCCCGGCGGTGGTCACCGGTACGGCCACCGGCGGCCGGCTCGCGCTGGTCTTCTCCGGCCAGGGCGGCCAGCGGCCCGGGATGGGGCGCGGCCTCGCCGCCGCCGCACCGGTCTTCGCCGCCGCGCTGGACGAGGCCTGCGCGGAGCTGGACCGCCACCTGGACCGCCCGGTGGCGGGCATCATCGACGGCGAGGCGGGCCTGCTCGACCAGACCGGCTACACCCAGCCGGCGCTCTTCGCCCTCCAGGTGGCGCTGTTCCGGCAGCTGCGGGCGTGGGGCCTGGACCCGGGCTTCGTGCTCGGCCACTCGGTCGGCGAGATCGCCGCGGCCCACGCCAGCGGGGCGCTGTCGCTGCCCGACGCCTGCCGCCTGGTCGCCGTCCGCGGCCGGCTGATGCAGGCCCTGCCCGCCGGCGGCGCCATGGTGGCCATCCAGGCCACGCCCGAGGAGGTCGCGCCGCTGCTGGAGCGCCGGCCGGACGAGCTCGGCCTGGCCGCGGTCAACGGCCCGCGCTCGGTCACGGTCGCCGGCGCCGAGGAGGCGGTGGCGCAGGTGGCCGAGGTGTTCGCCGCCCAGGGCCGGCGCACCACCCGGCTGCGGGTCAGCCACGCGTTCCACTCACCGCTGATGGACCCGGTGCTGGCCGGCCTCGCCGCCGCCGAGAGCGGCATCCGGTACGAGCCGCCGCAGGTTCCGCTCGTCTCCAACCTCACCGGGGCGCCGCTGGACACGATCGAGCCCGGCTACTGGGCCCGGCACGCGCGGGCGCCGGTGCAGCTGGCCCAGAGCGTGCAGTGGCTCCGCGAGCAGGGGGTGACCCGGTTCCTGGAGGTCGGTCCCGGCGGGGGGCTCAGCGCGATCGTGCTGGAGAGCCTGGGCGGGCCGGACGCGGACGTGGTCGCCGTACCGCTGCTGCGGGACGGGCGGAGCGAGCCGGAGTCCGTACGCGACGCCCTGGCACAGCTGTACGTGCGCGGGGTGGATGTCGACTGGGCGGCGGTGGCCGGCGGCGCGGGGCGGTGGGCGCCCCTGCCGACGTACCCCTTCCAGCGCCGGCGCTACTGGCTCGCGCCCGCGGCCGGGCCGCTGCTGGGCGAGGCGGTCGAGCTGCCCGGCGACGCGGGCGAGCCGGGGCTGGCGCTCAGCGGGGAGCTGTCCCTGGCGGCACACCCCTGGCTCGCCGACCACCGCATCGGCGGTGCCGTGGTGGTGCCGGGAGCGCTCCTGGCCGAGCTGGCGCTGCGCGCGGCCGACCGGTCCGGCTGCGCCGAGGTGAAGGAGCTGCTGCTCCAGGCGCCGCTGGCCCTGCCCGAGCAGGGCGGGGTGGAGCTGCGGGTGATGGTCGCCGAGCCGGACGAGGGCCAGCGGGCGCTCGCCATCCACGCCCGCCGGCCGGGGGAGGCGTGGACCTGCCACGCCACCGGAACCCTCGCCGGCGGCCCGGCCACGCCCCCGGCCCGGCTGCGGCTGTGGCCCCCGCCGGGCGCGGTGCCGCTCCCGGTCAACGGCTTCTACCAGGACCTGGACGCCAGGGGCTACGGCTACGGGCCGGTGTTCCAGGGCGTGCAGCGGGCCTGGCGCCGCGGCGACGAGACCTTCGCCGAGGTGAGCCTGCCGGACGAGCTGGCGGAGCAGGTGGGCGGGTTCGGGCTGCACCCGGCCCTGCTCGACGCCGCCCTGCACCCGATCAGCCTCGCCGCGGAGCCCGGCGACGGGGTCGCGCTGCCGTTCTCCTGGACCGGCCTGAGCCTGCACGCCTCGGGCGCGACCACGCTGCGGGTCAAGGTGACCAGGCGGGGGGAGCAGGTCTCGCTGGCGCTGGCCGACCCGACCGGCGCGCCGGTCGCCTCGGTGCAGCAGCTGGCCCTGCGGCAGGTCACGACCGACCAGCTCGCCGCCGGCCCGGGCGGCCGTTCCGGCGGCGCGTACGAGGTGCGCTGGGTGCCGGTCGGGCAGGCCCAGCCGTGGGGCGGGTCGGCCGGCTGGCTCGACGAGCTCACCGGCGCGGTGCCGGCCGGTGACGGCGCGGCGGGTGGCGCGGCGAACGGCGTACCCGATGTGATCCTCGCGGAGCTCGCACCCGGCGGCGACGAGCCGCACCGGGCGGTCGCCGCCGCGCTCGCCCTGGTGCAGCGGTGGCTCACCGACCCCCGGCTGGGCCGCGCCCGGCTGGTGCTGGTCAGCCACCTGGCCGCCGGCGACGCGCCGCAGGACCTCGGGCAGGCGGCGGCCTGGGGGCTGGTGCGCTCGGCGCAGTCGGAGCACCCCGGGCGGTTCATCCTGGTCGACCTGGACGGCACCGAAGCCTCCCGGCAGGCCCTGCTCGCCGCCGTGGGCAGCGGGGAGCCGCAGCTGGCCGTCCGGGACGGGCAGCTGCTGGCGCCGCGCCTCGCCCCTGCCCAACCCGCCCCGGAGGCTGCCGGGCCGGCCTGGGACCCGGACGGGACGGTCCTCATCACCGGCGGCACCGGCGCGCTGGCCCAGGTGGTGGCCCGGCACCTCACCCGGCTGGGAGCACGCCACCTGCTGCTCACCGGCCGCCGTGGGCCGCACGCGCCCGGCGCGGCCGAGCTGGTACGCGAGCTGGAGGAGCTGGGCGCTGCCTCGGTCCAGGTCACGGCCTGCGACGTCGCCGACCCTTCCGCCCTGGCGCAGCTGCTCGGCTCGGTGCCTGCGGCGCGCCCGCTCACCGCGGTGCTGCACCTGGCCGGGGTGCTCGACGACGGCGTGGTGGAGGCGCAGACCCCGCAGCGGGTCAGTGCCGTGCTGCGCGCCAAGGCCGAGGGGGCGTGGCGGCTGCACGAGCTGACCAAGGGGCTGGGCCTCGCCGCGTTCGTCCTGTTCTCCTCGGCCGCCGGCATCCTCGGCTCACCGGGACAGGCCGGGTACGCCGCCGCGAACGCGTACCTGGACGCGCTGGCCCGGCACCGGCACCGGCTGGGGCTCGCGGCCCAGTCGCTGGCGTGGGGGCTGTGGGAGCAGCCGGGTGGGATGGTGGAGCGGGTCAGCGCGGCCGGCCTGCGCCGGATGCGCGGCATCGGCCTCGCGCCGCTCACCGCCGAGCGGGGGCTGCGGCTGCTGGACGAGGCGCTGCGGAACCCGGCGCCGATGCTGGTGCTGGCCGAGGTCGACCGGGCGCGGCTGGGCGCCGGGGACGTGACGGCGGTCCCGGTGGTGCTGCGTGACCTGGTCCCCGCACGGGCCACCCGCCGCGCCAGCGCGGCCGGCGGTGCCGGCGGCCCAGGTGGGGCCGGCGGGCCGGGCGGGGCCGAGCTGGCCGCGACGCTGCCCACGCTGGCGCCCACGGAGCAGGAGCGGGTGGTGCGGGAGCTGGTGCTCGCCGAGGTCGCCCGGGTCCTGGGCCACGCGTCAGCCGCGGACCTGGACACCTCGCGTGCCCTGCCGGCCCTGGGCTTCGACTCGCTGACAGCGGTGGAGCTGCGCAACCGGCTCGCCGCGGTCACCGGCCTGCAGCTGTCGGCCACCCTGGTCTTCGACCATCCCAGCGTGGCGGAGCTCGCCGCCCACCTGCGCGCGGAGCTGGTGCCGCAGCAGGCGGCGACGGCGCTGGGGGTGCTGGAGGAGCTGACCCGGCTGGAGTCGAGCTTTGCCAACCTGAGCATGGACGCCATCGCCCGCAGGCGGCTCGCGGACAGCCTCGACCGACTGATGTCCAAAGTGGACAGCAGGGCGGACACGGTGGAGCGGGCCGACGACGACTTCTTCGACCTGATCGGCTAGAGCTTCTGGCCGGAGGTGGCCTGGCGGGGGGTGCGTTCAGGGTCCTTATGCTCTGCACCAGATGGGCTAGCAGAGCCTGACACCGCTCCCAGGCTGCGCTCTGCTGGCGGTGATGGTGCAGAGCATAAGGGCCGCGCACAAACCCCTGCCCCCGACGCTGCAACCAGCCAGCGAGCAACGGCGCCTGGGGAGGTGGGAGCGGTCAGGCCTGGCCGAGCGGGGCCGCCTCGACGACCCGGATCTCGATGTCCTTGCCGAAGAGCCCGAGCAGGATGTCGCGTACGGCGTCACGCATGGCCGCGCACGCGACCGGGTCGATCAGCGTGGCCAGGGAGGCGATGCCGAGGTCGAACCGGCTCACGAACTCCACCCGTACGTCGGCGCCCTCGCTGGCGACGAGCCAGTGGCCGGTGAACGTGGCGAAGTCGCCCCGGGTCTGCTCGAAGCTGATCCGCCGGCTGACCGGGTCGATGAGGTCGCGCTCGGACCAGACCAGGATGCCCTTGCGGAAGTTGACCTCCCACTGCGACTCCACCCGGGTGGGGCTCAGCGTGGTCACCGAGACCGTCCGTACCGTGTCGGTGAACTCCGGGTAGGCGGCGAAGTCGGCGAGCCGGTCGAACGCCTTCTTCGCCTCGCCCCGGGGCAGCCGGGCGTGCAGGATGACCGAACACTCCATGAAAGCTCCTCCGTCGGCTCCGTCTAGCGCAGGTCCCGGATCAGCCGGCGCAGCGCCACCCGCCACGCCGCCTCGACCTCGTCACCGGTGAGCGGCCGCGGCCCGCCGGGGATCTCCCCGAACGAGGTGGGCAGCAGGTCCGGGATGATGACCAGCCCGCACACCGCCACCACGCTGTCCAGCCGGGCCAGGTCCTCTTTGGACACCACGTCCTCGAACGCCGGCCGGACCAGGCGGTCCACTATGGACGGGTCGGCGAGCCGGACCGGTGGCACGCTCATCCCGGCCGAGCGGCCCTCCTCGGCCACCAGCTCGAGGTAGCGCTCCACGGGCACCGCGGCCGGGCCGACGGTCAGCCAGAGCTCGCCCTTGCGCAGGCCCGCGTCGAGCACCGCCCGCACCCCCTGCGCCACCAGGTCCTGCGGGACCAGGTCCAGGTACGTGCCAGGGTCGGCCGGCAGGAACGGCAGCCGGCCGGTGAGCAGGTACTCGGCGAGCATGTGCACGGCCTGGTTCTGCCGGATCTGACCGGTGCGCGAGTCGCCGATCACGATGGCGGGGCGCACGATTACCGCGTCGATCCCGCTGTCGCGCACCATCTGCTCGCCGAGCCACTTGGAGGCCACGTACTCGTCGGTACGCGGGGCGAGCTTGGTGCTGCCGAGCCGCCCGCCGCCGCCCGCCTTGCCGTACCGGGAGGTGTAGGCCGTGCTGACGTGCACCAGCAGGGCGCCGGCCTCGGCGGCGAGCTCGATCACCCGGCCGAGGCCCTCGATGTTGACCCGGTCCACCTCGGCCTGGTCGGCGGAGAAGTTGACGATGGCGGCGGAGTGCACCACCACGTCCACCTCGTCGCAGAGCCGCTGGTACGCGGCCGGGTCCAGGCCCAGCAGCGGCGCGTTGACGTCCAGCCGGATCACCCGGTCGGAGCCGGCCGGCAGGCGCCGGTAGCCGGCGGCGACCACGTCGTAGCCGGCGAGGGCGGGCAGCAGGGCGGTGCCGACCACCCCGCTGGCGCCGGTGACCAGGACCGTCCGGCCGGTCACGAGCGCGCGCCCGCGTCGGCCGCAGGGAAGCGGCCGGCCAGGGCCTGGCACGCCGTGTCGAAGGAGCCGAGCAGCCGGGCCTCGTCGGCAGCGGTCATCGTCGCCGGCGGGGTCAGCCGCAGCACCGGGTGCGCGTTCATGGAGTGGTTGACCAGCACGTCGTTGTCGAGCAGGTCCATCAGCAGCTCGGCGGCGAGCTCGCCGGAGCGCAGCTCCACGCCGATCAGCAGGCCGGCGCCGCGGACCTCGACGGCCAGGTGC
>DASSUC010000002.1:0-2940 GCA_035707405.1 Micromonosporaceae bacterium
GCGGTCCGGGTGGCCCGGGCGGTGGACGAGGGCACCCGGGTGACCCCGCTGCTGTTCTTCCAGTCCGTGCCGAACGCGGTCGCCGGCTACCTGGCCGCGCGCTGGGGCCTGGCCGGGCCGGTCGTGTGCCTGTCCGCGGCCGAGGAGGGCCTGGCCGTGGCCACCCAGCTGATCGAGGAGGGCGACGCGGACGAGGCGCTGGTGGTCCTCGCTCACCAGTCCTATCTGGACGGTGAACCGGACCGGGCAGCCGCCGTGCTCATAGGTAGTGAAGGAGCCAACCCGTGACGGCTAAGAACATCCGTGCCGCCCTCGCCGGAGACCCCGACCTGGGCGCCGGCAACGTGCTGGCCAAGCTGGTCGAGCACGGGGCACCCCTGGACGGGCCGGGGATCACCTTCGACGTCGCCGTCGACGGCCACCCGGCCTGGCAGCCGCTCACCCTCGGCGTCCTGCACGAGCGGGTGGCCGCGCGCGCCGCCCGCCTGCACGAGCTCGGCGTGCGCCCGCGCGACCCGGTCGCGGTCTACGCCACCACCGCGGCCGACTGCTTCCTCAGCTTCATGGCGCTGACCTGGCTGGGCGCCATCCCCGCGCTGATGAACCCGAACATCCCCGGCGACGTGGCGGCCGAGTACATCCGCCGGCTGCGCGGCGTGGGCGTGCTCACCGACGCAGCGCACCGTGCGCAGCTGGCCGGGCACGACCCCGGCGTGCCGCTCCTCGCCGACCTGGCCGAGCTGGGCGGCGGCGACCCGGCGGCGGCCCCGCCGCACTACCGCCACCACGCCGACGACCCGGTCGCCATCACCCACTCGTCGGGCACCACCCGGATGCCCACGGCGGTGGCGCACTCACACTCCAGCCTCTTCGCGGCGACCCGCCGGATCCGGCTGTCGGTGCCCCGGGCGCAGGGCACCGAGCGGGTGCTCTCCGCCCTGCCCGCGCCGCACACGGCCGGCATCCTCACCGTCAACCAGGCCCTGTGCAACCGCGCGGAGCTGCTGTTCCTCTCCCGCCAGAACGACGGCGCGGCGCTGCTCGACGCGATCGAGCGGTGGCGCCCGACCGGGGTCTTCGGCTTCGCCGTGACCTGGGCCGAGCTGGCCCGCCACGACCTGACAAAGCGCGACCTGAGCTCGGTGGCGATCTGGTTCAACACCGGCGACTGCGCCCATGAGACGCACATCCGCCCGCTGGTCGCGGCGGGCAGCCACGACATCGTGACCCGCCAGGGCGTGGTGCGGGTCCCCGGCTCCAGCTTCATCGACGGCATCGGCTCCACCGAGATGGGCCACTCCGCGTTCCACATCACCCACCGCACCGACACCAACCGGTACGGCCGCTGCGTCGGCCGGCCGCACGTGTTCGCCGACATCAAGCTCCTCGACCTCGCCACCGGCGATGAGGTGCCGGTCGGCCAGGTGGGCCACTGCGGCCTGCGCTCGCCCACCCTCTCACTGGGGTACTGGAACGACTCGGTCACCACCTACCGCTGCCGGTTCGGCGGCTACTACCTGACCGGGGACCTGATGTACCGCGACGAGAACGGCTACTACTACCACATGGACCGCGCGGTGGACGCGGTCGACCTGGGCAACGGCGCCTGGCTCTACACCGCCATGACCGAGGAGCGCATCCTCGCCCGCTGCCCGGACGTGCGCGACTGCACGGTGGTCGCGGTGCGCCAGGACGGCTCGGTGGTGACCGACGTCCTGCTCTCCCTGGACGCGCGGGCCGACCCGGAGGCCGACCGCACCGAGGCGGTGCGCTCCGCCCTCGACCCGGCGGTCGCGGCGACCCTGCGGCGGGTGGTCGCGGTCCCCGACGACCAGCTGATCGTCGGGCCGACCGGCAAGGTGCGCAAGTTCCTCATGCGCCAACGCCACCTGGCGCAGCTGCCGTCGAGCGCACAGGCACAGTCGAGCGCACAGGCACAGCCGAGCGCACAGGCGCAGGCGACCTGAGGCGCCGGGAGCGAGGTGTCGACATGAACGACGCGGTCGTGGTCACCGGGATCGGCCTGGTGACGCCGGTGGGCCGGTCGGTGGACGAGGTCTTCGAGGCGATGTGCGACGGGCGGTCGGGGCTGTGCCGGCCGCCCGAAACGCATCCGGTGGCCGGATCGGTCGACGTGGCCGGGATCGGTCCGGAGATCGACACTGACGAGTTCATGCCGGCGATCGAGGCGCGCGTCGTCGACCGGTACGTGATCATGGCGCTGCGCGCGGCCGAGGACGCCCTGACCGACGCCGGCCTGGTGGTCGGGCGCGACGCCGACCCGTACCGCACCGCCGCCATCGTCTCCGGCACCGGAGGCCTGGCGATGCTGGAGTCCCAGGTGGTGGCGCGCACCGAGCGCGGGCGGGTCGGGGTGAGCCCCTACCTGCTGCCCGGCATGCTGCCCAACATGGGCACCGCCCGGATCGCCATCAAGTACGGCATCATGGGCTACACCTCGTCGATCGCGACCGCCTGCGCGGCCGGGGCGCAGTCACTCGGCGAAGGGGTGCGGCTGCTGCGCGCCGGCGAGGTCGACGCGGTGGTCTGCGGCTGCAGCGAGGCGCCGCTGTTCCCCACCCTCGCCGACACCTTC
Source organism: Micromonosporaceae bacterium (assembly GCA_035707405.1). GTDB lineage: Bacteria > Actinomycetota > Actinomycetes > Mycobacteriales > Micromonosporaceae > DASSUC01. Next base: position 2,597 of record DASSUC010000002.1, read on the forward strand.
CGCAACGCCCGGGCGCTGGCCCGCAACTGGCCGGACCCGACCGCGGCCTGCCGGCCCTTCGACCGCCGCCGCAACGGGCTGGTGCTCAGCGAGGGCGCCGGCGTCTTCGTACTCGAGCGGGCCTCGCACGCCGACGCCCGCGGCGCCGCGGCCTACGGCGACATCGTGGGCTGGGGCGCCACCACGGACGCGCACCACCCGACCACCCCGCGCCCGGACGGCGCGGGCGCCGCCGAGTGCATGCGGCGCGCGCTGGCCGACGCCCGCCTGGCCCCGCGGGACATCGGCTACGTCAACGCCCACGGTACGAGCACCAAGCTGGGTGACGCGGCCGAGGCGCTGGC
>DASSUC010000003.1:0-7678 GCA_035707405.1 Micromonosporaceae bacterium
GCCAGGCGAGGATCGCGACGAGGGGAAACAGGTTCGGATGGGCTCGGTGGTCAAGAAGCGCCGCAAGCGCATGGCAAAGAAGAAGCACCGCAAGCTGCTGCGCAAGACCCGGGTCCAACGTCGCCGCCTCGGTAAGTGACCCTCGCCCGGTGCCGGATCGTGCACCGGAGAGGTTGTGGTGACTGACATCCCGCGCACCGTCGTGGTGACCGGCGTACGCCGGTTCCTCGGCGCGCACGTGGCTGCCCGGCTCGCCGCAGACCCGCGCATCGGCCGGGTGGTCGGTGTCGACACCGCTGCCCCAGGTGACGACCTGGGCGGCGGGGTTGAGTTTGTCCGCGTCGACCCGGGCCTTTCGCAGCTGCGGTCGGTGCTGGCCGACACGGGCGCCGAAGCGGTGGTCCATCTCGCCCTCGCCACCGCCCCTGACCCGCAGGGCGGCGGGCGGGCGGCGATGAAGGAGCAGAACGTCATCGGCACGATGCGCCTGCTCGCCGCGTGCCAGCAGGCGCCGGCCGTGCACAGGGTGGTGGTGCGCTCCTCCACCGCGGCGTACGGGGCATCGTTCCGTGACCCGGCGGTCTTCACCGAGGACACCCAGGCGCGCGAGGTGCCGCGGGGCGGCTTCGCGCGCGACATCCTCGACATCGAGGGGTACGTGCGCGGCTTCCGCCGCCGGCGGCCGGATGTGTGCGCCACGGTGCTGCGGTTCGTGCCGTTCGTGGGGTCCCGGGTGGACACCGCGCTCACCCGGTACTTTGCGCTGCCGGTGGTGCCGACTGTGCTCGGGCGCGACCCCCGCTTGCAGTTCGTGCACATCGACGACGCCTGGGAGGTGCTGCACCGCTCGGTGCTGGAGGAGCACTCCGGCACGTTCAACGTGGCCGGGCCCGGGGTCATCACGCTCGCTCAGGCGGTCCGGCGGGCCGGGCGGATCCCCGTACCGGTCGTGGAGCCCGGGCTGTCCGGAGCTGCCGCGTTCGCCAAGGCCCTGGGAATGCGCGGCCTCAGCCTGGACCAGGTCGATCTCTTCGTGCACGGCCGGGTCGTGGACATCACCCGGCTCACCACCGAGTACGGCTTCACGCCCCGCTCCACGCCGGAGGCGTTCGTCGACTTCGTCCGGGCGCACGAGCTGGGCAGCCTGCTCGGCCTGGGCCGCGTCACCGCTGCGGAGCGGGCGATCCTGAACGGGATCCGCCGTGCCCGCCTGGCTGGAAAGAGGAGTCTCGATGGCGCGCGGCGACCCTCATAGCGAGCTGGCCCCGATGTCAGCGGCCGAGCTGCCAGCCCCGTCGCGCAACGGCCACCAGCGCGCGCCGGAGCCGCCGCCTACGCCGGAGCCTGGCCCGGCCTCTGGGCCGGCCGTGGGTCCTGAGCCGGCCGTGGGTCTCGAGCCGGCCGCGGTTCCTGAGCCGGCCGCGGTTCCTGAGCCGGCCGCGGCGCCGGTTGAGGAGGGCGACGTCTGGGACCGCCGCGTGGCCGGTGCGTTGGCCTTCCTGCGCCGGCGGCTCACCGGTGACTACGAGGTCGACGAGTTCGGCTTCGACCCGGAGCTGACCGAGCGGGTCATCCAGCCGCTGCTGCGACCGGTTTTCCGCCGCTACTTCCGGGGCGAGGTGACCGGTGCCGAGCACCTGCCGGAGCACGGGCCGGCGCTGGTCGTGGCGAACCACTCCGGCACGCTGCCCATCGACGCGGGGATGCTCACCGTGGCGGTGCACGACGAGACCGGCCGGCACCTGCGCCTGCTCGGTGCGGACCTGGTGTTCCGCATCCCGATCTTCTCCGAGCTGACCCGCAAGTCCGGAGGCACGCTGGCCTGCAACGCGGACGCCGAGCGGCTGCTGCGAAATGGTGAGCTGGTCGGCGTGTTCCCCGAGGGGTTCAAGGGCATCGGCAAGCGCTACTGGCAGCGCTACCAGCTCCAGCGGTTCGGCCGGGGCGGGTTCGTGTCGGCCGCCCTGCACACCGGCACGCCGATCGTCCCGGTCGCGATCGTGGGCGCGGAGGAGATCTACCCGCTGATCGGCGACCTCAAGCCGCTGGCCCGCCTGCTCGGCACGCCGTACTTCCCGGTCACCCCGACGTTCCCGTGGCTCGGCCCGCTCGGCATGGTGCCGCTGCCCAGCAAGTGGCTGGTCGAGTTCTGCCCGCCGATCGACACCACACCGTACGCCGACTCGGCTGATGACCCGATAGTGATCTTCAACCTCGCCGACCAGGTCCGGGAGACCATCCAGCAGACCGTACGCAAGCTGCTGGAGCGCCGCCCCGACCCGTTCGCCTGAGGGCGCCGAAGACAAGAGCGTCAGCCAAGCAGCGGTGCCATCCATCTGCACGGCCTATTTGCAAGATCAACCAAGCATAGTCCGCCTGGCGACCACCTCGGCGGCCCACCCGGTCGCGGTACCCGACGATCCTCGGCCTATCAACCGCGCCGCGCCCGGTTTATCCCGTTCCGATGATCCGCGTCCATCAAGATCACGATCGTAACAGTGGATGTGCAGTGCAACTGCACAAACGGTGTCCGCGATCGTGATCTTAGTTGGCGCGTAGCGGTGATGGCGAGGGATGGCGGGTCCCTGGCTGCGATCTCTCCGCCCGTTTATGATTGTTTTGCGTTCTCTCGTTACTTATGTTCTTCCGGCGGCTGGCGCTGCCAGGTACTCCGTTCCCGGGTGCCGTCGGGTGCCCGTGGCGGCCAGCCGGTCCTGGAGCCGTGCGTGACGGAACTGGTAGACAGCCCCAGACTGGCGCAGCATGCCTCGCCGGTGGGCGTCGTCGAGGAACCGCATCAGCCGCAACGGCAGCCGTCCACGCAACGACAGCCAGGCCCGGGCAAAGACAAAGCGCCCCCATATCGTGTACAGCGCGATTGCCGGCGCCCCCAGAACACCAGTGGTCAACCCGATGACGAGCCCGGCGGCAGGCCGCACCACCAGCGCCACCCCCAGACCCGTCCCGGCAGCGGCTCCGAAGCCAGCGACGATCGTCTGCACACTCGCCCCAGTCCTGATGCTGCGCAGGAGCGACCCGGGGCTACGGGAGGCGACCTCATGGGCCGGTGCCGTGACAGACCACTCCCGGAGTCCACCGATGAGGCGCAGGGTGAGATAGGCCAGCAGCCCGGCCGCCACCTCGAGCACGAGCGTGGCGGCCGGGCCGGCACGGAGATCGAGTACGAGGCCGGAACCGGTGCCGAACAGGAACCCGCCGGCGACGTAACCGAGGAGCTTCTTCAGTCTTCCCGGCGCCCGGACGGTCGTCTGGGTCATCTCGGTGGCTCTGGCCCGGAGCCCGACCACGAGCCCGCCGACGAACCCGGCCGAAGGCCCGGCGATGAGGCCGGTGACGGGGCCTGCCATAGCGCTGAATACGAGGCTGACGCCGATCGCGGACCCGACCCCGATAACGAGTCCGTACACGAGCCGCGGTACGAGCCGGTCGATCTTCCACCAAGCGAGGTCACGGGTGTCCTGCCGGTGGAGGTGGACGGCGAGGAAGGTCAGCCACCGTTGGGCTTCTGCCGGGCGGTACCGGTACGAGACGGTGCGGAGCAGGTGCGCAGGGGAAGCCTGTGGTGGTCGCGGGGTGGCGTAGACACTCGGTAGGTATGCGTCGAGCAGGTGCTCCTCGATGACCGCGCGGTCGCTGAAGCGGCCCGGGTCGCAAAGCTCGGCGGGGACAGCCCCCGGGCAGCTGTACGCGGTGCGGGCCAGGTGGACCATGAGCGGGGTGGACAACGCCTGGGCAAGCGGTCCATCCGGGTGCCGGCGCAGATGGTCGAACACCGGCTGCCATCGCAAGTCGTCGGACCGCTCGGTGCCGCCGAGGAACGTAATGGTGTCGGCGACATTGACCGGCTCGATCTCCACCACGGCGGCCCGGCTGAGGAACCGGCCGCTGGAGACGACGGCCGACTGGTACTCGCTGCCACGGCACGTCACCACGAGTGGACCACCGTCGGCCACCGCGTCGTCGAGCGCGTCCACCGCACTGTGGTGCAGGGCGGGGGGCATCTCGTCCAAGCCGTCAAGGACCGGCATCACCCGGCCGGTACGGACCAGCTGGGCTGCTGCTTCGGGACCGCCGCCACCCCAGTTGGCCAGGACGGGGTAGTCCTCGGCCAGCCGGCGGGCCAACCAGGTGTGCAGGTGCTCGGTGAGCGGGTTCCACGACGAGACCGCCAGCAGCACGGGCACCGGCTCGTCCCGGCGAGGGGCTTCGAGCATCCCCAGGGTCAACAGCATGGCCAGCACCGTCTTGCCCGCCCCTGGCTCGCCGAGCACCACCAGCTGGCGGGCCGGCAGCTGGCGGAACGCGTTGAGGATGCCGTGGACGTCGCCGTGCAGCTTCAGCCGGGTCGGCCGTCCGGCCGTCGTGGTCCGGCCCACGATGGCAGCGGGCTGGGCAGACACAGGGCGACCAGTGGTAGACCATCGCACCCGAAGCGGCTCCGGCCGTCGCAGCTGCCGGAGTCCGGCCTCGTGGGCCCACTGCCGACGTACCACCGCAGCCAGTGTGTCCGCGGCCTGGTCCAGCAGATCGGGCCTGCCGGCCTGACTTCCGGCGACCGGTTGCGCATCCTGCTGGACGGCCAGCCGCAACGCCACCGCGGACACCAGCAGGGCCGCGAAGCCGGTCATCATGCTCCCGACGCTCGCCAGCTTGTCGGCCCGGTCCAGGTCGTCGGCCGGCAACAGGACCGCGAACATCAGCACGGCACCGACCGCGAGCAGAAACGCCAGCCCGGAGATCCACCATCGTCGCGATCGCCACAGATAGTTCCGCCATGGCATACCGCACATCATTTCAGTGGACGACAGCCCTCAGCGTCACACGACCAGGGAGCGAATCCGTCGAGAGCGGGCCCACGCGAGGGCTTGGGCCAGCGTACGCGGGTGCAGCGCGGGCGAGGTGAGCGTCTCATTGTCGCCAGTGGAACCACCACAGCAGCCCCGCCGTCGTCGAAGGACCGCATCAGTGGGCTGTAGTCATACGGTGCGGACAGGTGGGGATCTTTGAACGGCCCGCCGCGAGATCGAGCGGCGGGCCGTTGACCACGAGCGAGCCAGACAGCGAGTCAGCAGCCTTTCCACATGACTGCGTTGCTCAGGGGCGACCCCTCGTATCCGGCGGCCGTGTGACGGTCGCTGAGAACCCGGATCTCCCCGCCGGGCTCCCGTACTGTCCCGCTGCGGTAGATGAGCGCCCGGGTGGTCGCGATCGTGCCCTGCCGGTTTACCTCGACCACCTCCCCGAAGTTCGCGTTGGCTACCACCTCGGCGATCCCGGTCCTGAGGTTCCACCGGGTCGGGACGAAGATGCCCATGCTGCCGTCCCACCGGAGCACGGTACCGGCGACCACTCCGGCGTGGACCGCGTAACCGAAGGGGGCGATGGTGCCCTCCGGGACGGCCAGCCGGTAGCCAGTGCCCCGCGCCGGCCAGACATAGGCATATTGTTGTTCGCCCAGCCAGGGGCCGACGTTTCCGAGTACTGTGCCGTCGTCGTCGATGTCGGTGCCATCGACGACGTCCGGTGAGTCACCGGAGACGGTCAGCTCGCGGACCGTGCCCGGCTGGTCCGCAGGCCACAGCACCGCCTGCGAGCCGTAGACGAAGGGGCTTCTGTTGGTCCCCACGATGTCCCCACGATGTCCCCGCGAGTTGATGGCCGACGCCCAGGTCGAGTCGCCGGGGTGGAGTGCCGGCAGCGCCCTGGCCCGCCCGGCCTGATACACCCAGGCATCGGTGTGGAACTCCGAGGTGTCGGTCAGCCGGTATCCGACGACCATCCCGTGACTGTTCACGTCGTTGACGTAGATGTCTACGTAGGGCCGTAACGCACTGGTGTCGACCACTTGCACCTGACCATCCACCCACACGCCAGCCAGGTAGCGACCCATGTGGTCACCAGCCGTCACCTGGCTGCTCACCACATTCGGCGGTACCGGCAGCCCGCGAGCTGCGCTGCGGCCGGGGTCGCGGTCTGCGGCGGGACGAGCAGGGCGCCAGCGATACCGGCTACGGAGACCCGTACGCCCAACCTCCTATTGGCGGACATGTATGAACTCCCGTCGAGACAAGCGCACCCGCCGTGGTCATACACCCGCCACAAGATCAGGAGCCGATCCTGGACGCAGACTGGGCGGAACACCTCGGGTGATCCCGTCACGCGGCGCGGAAACTTGCTGCTCCTTTTCCAGCCCACCCCTGCTAGCTAGGTCGATGCAGGGCCATAGGTCCCGATCATGGAGGGTTGGCCCTGGGCTTATCGTCAGGTCAAGGTACGCAGGTCCAGCGTGTGCCAGGTGAGCGTCTCGTTGTCGCCGGTGGACCACCACAGCAGCCCGCCGCGGCAGCCCACCGCGCCGACCCCGGTGGCCACCGGCACCGTACGACGATTGTCGATGTCGTAGAGCATCAGCTGCTGGCTGCTTGTTGGCGACCCGTCCCGGCCGGCCTGGGCCAGCACCTCGAAACGGTCCAGCACCGCCACATCGCTGATGGCCGCGTTCACCTGGCCGGCGGCGACCTTCTGCCGGTCCGTCCCGTCCGGGCGCATCAGCTCCAGCTGCGCCGGGTCGGCCGTCGTGGCGAGCACGAGCACCCGGCACCAGGTGTTGCTGCACGTGACGAGCTCGGTCGGCGGGGCGGCCACCGCCACGGTGGCCCCGGAGCCCAGGTCGCGCAGGGTCACCGGGCCGGTCTGCCCGCTGCCCGCGCTGACCAGCCAGGGCCAGGTGCTCAGCGCGTACGCCCCGTCCACCCGCCGCACCGCGACCGCCCCGCCGGTGAGCGGGATGGAGCGGACCTCGGTGACCTGCGTGGGAGTCCGGGCGGCGGCCACCCAGTGCACGGCCGCGTCGGCGATCACCAGGTCGTACTGCGAGTTGAAGAACACCGCGTCACCGGTGTCCGCGGTGAGGGCGACCGGAGCGGCGGAGGTCCGCCAGCCGACCCGCCAGATCCGGGTCTCGCCCTGCCCGTCCGGCCCGGTGGTGGACTCGGCCCACACCAGGTCGTCGCCGCCGGCCGCGAACCCGCCGAACTGCGGCTCCAGCCGCTCGGGCAGGGCACGCAGCTGGCGTACCGTCCCGTCTGCGCCGCGCAGCAGCAGGCGTACCGCTGTCCGGTCGGGGCTGGGCGCGGTGCCCACCGCGGTCTGCGCGTCGAGGTGGTGCAGCGGGGTGAAGGCGGTGCCGTCGCCGAGCCGGGCCGGGGTGTCCACGACCCGGGCCTTCGGCCACGCGGTGGCCAGCGTCAACGGGCCACCCGGCCGGCTCGGACCGCGCTCGGGCGAGGGCAGGGCCACATGCACCGCTGCCGCGGCCAGCGCCACGGCGAGCGCAGCCAGGCCGGAGAGGCGGGTCAGGCGCCAGCGCAGCGCGCGCCGGTGCCGGCCGGTGCCCGAGCCTGGTCGCTCCGGGGCCACCACGGTCACCGGCGCCGCCGGCGGCGTACCGCGATGGCGGCCGAGACCGCGCCGGCGGCGACCCCCGCGCCCAGCGCGACCGGCACGGCGATCTTCACCGCGCGCCGCCCGGTACGGAAGTCGCGCACCTCCCACCCGCGCAGCCGCGCCTGGCGGCGCAGCGCGGTGTCCGGGTTGACCGCGACGGGGTGCCCGACGGCGGAGAGCATGGGCAGGTCGTTGGCTGAGTCGCTGTAGG
>DASSUC010000004.1:0-20118 GCA_035707405.1 Micromonosporaceae bacterium
CCCCGCGGGCATACCCCGGGCACCTCTCGGGCACGGCCCCGACGCGATGCCGTGCCCCCCGGGGCGGCGGGCAGGAGCGCGGCCACAGCCACCCCGGCGTGGCCGGCGCTACGGCCAACCCTGACCTTTCAAGACCTGTAGTCGCACCCCACCCGGCGCAGGCTGTCAAAATCTGACACTCCGTAGCTAGCGGCTAGTGCACGTTTGCCAAATCGGCTACTACCCCGGCCTCTCGGGCGGTGACCCCAGACGGCGCTTTGCGGGATGACTCGACTGTGGAGACCAGTTATGACATACATCAGTTGATGATGTCGATAGCGGCCTGTAGCTGAAGGTCGGTCGAGGAAGCTCCTACGTGGACGGTCCGCGGTCCGGTCGCCAGCCGCCATCGGTCGTCCACAGCGGACCAGCAGGACAGCTCCCGCTTCGCGACGCGCAGGGTCAGCGCGCGGGACTCGCCCACACCCAGGCGGACCCGGTCGAACGCGGCGAGCGCCTTGGCCGCGAACTGCACGCCAGCTGGCTGGACGGCTGGCGCCCCGAGATACACCTGGGGCACCTCGTCCCCGGCCGCCGCGCCGGTGTTGGTGAGCGTGAACGTCACCGCCAGCCCGCCCTCGCCATCCCGGCTGAGCCGCAGGCCCGAGTACTGGAAGCGGCTGTAGGACAGGCCGTGCCCGAACGGGTAGAGCGGCGTGATGCCCTGCTTGTCGTACCACCGGTAGCCGACGTGGATGCCTTCGGTGTAGATCGTGGTGCACCCGTCGTCGAACGGTCCGCCGTTGTACGCCGGGCACGGCACGCCGCCCGCGTCCAGCCCCTTGGTGGAGCGCTCGGGATGCGCCGGGTCGTTGGCCACGTTGTCGGCCAGCCGCACCGGCCAGGTGAACGGCAGCCGGCCGGCCGGGTTGACCCGGCCCAGCAGCACGTCGGCCGTTGCCCAGCCGCCCTCGTCGCCCGGGTACCACATCTGCAGCAGCCCCTTGACGCTGGGCAGCCAGGGCATGGCGATCGGCTGGCTGGTGTTGAGCACCACGATCGTGTTCGGGTTGGCCGCGGCGACGTCGGCGATCAGCTGGTCCTGCCCCTCGGGCAACGGACCGAAGCTGTCGACCCCGTTCCAGGCGAAGACCACCGCGGTACGCGCGTGCCGCGCCGCCTCGACCGCGGCGGCCCGGTCGGCGGCCTGCTTGGACGGTGGCACCCAGGAGAGCCGGATCTGCACCGGCTTGCCGGACAGGTCAGGCGTCTGGCGTACCTCGACGGTGTGCGCCCCGGCGGCCAGGTGAAGCTGGGTGCGGCGCAGGTCGAGCGCGTCGAAGCTGGGCAGCACCCCGTCGTCGCCGCCTTTGATGGTGCCGTAGCGCAGGCCCGGACCGACGTAGTTGGAGGCGGGCGGGATGATCTCCTGACCGTCCACATAGAGCGCGCCGTCGGCACCGAGCAGGGCCAGGCTGACCCAGTAGGTGCCGGTCTCGGGTGCGGTCAGGGTGCCGGTCCAGGTGTGCGCGGAGCCGGTGCCCAGCGGGTTGCCGTTGCTGACCGTGGAGTTGACCTGCGGGTCCACGACGCTGCGGCCGGTGGCGGTGTTGGTGCGTACCAGGCCTGGCTGGCCGTCGTGGGACAGCGCGGATGCCGGTACGGCCACGCCGCTGAAGTCCATGGCCGGGGCGTAGGTGACGTGTGCGCCGGGGACCGTACGGCGGATCGCCGTTGCCGCGCCGACCCAGCGCTCGGCGCGGCCGGTCGACTTCTCGCCGGACCTGCCGATGGCGATGGTCTGTCCGGCGCCGGGGCCGATCATCGCCAGCGAGGCGAGGTCGGCGGCCTTGAGCGGCAGGATCCCGCCGGAGTTCTTCAGCAGGGTGGCGGAGTCAGCCGCGGTCTTTCGTACGACGACCGCGTTCAGCTCGACCGGCTGCGGGGTGACCTCGTGCTTGGACGCGCCGTCGAGCAGGCCGAAGCGCAGGTACTGCAGCAGGATCCGGCCGACGGCCCGGTTGACGTGCGCCTCGGTGATGATGCCGTCCCGGATCGCGTCGCGGATCATCTGCGGTTGGAAGTAATCGTTGAACCCCAGGCCCGGCATTGACAGGTCGAGCCCGTTGACCAGGTCGGTGGTGGCGTGGTTGGCGCCCCAGTCGGCGGTCACGAACCCCTCGAAGCCCCACCGCCCGCGCAGCACATCGTTCTGGGTGTACGCGTTGCCGCAGGCCGATACGCTATTGATCTTGTTGTAGGCGCACATTACCGAGGCGACCCGGGCGTTGACCGCGTCCTGGAACGGCTTGAGGTAGACCTCGTGCAGGGTCTGCTCGTCGACCACGATGTTGGTGCCACCTTCGTACGCGACGAAGTGCTTCGCCTGGGCCAGCACGCCGGCGGACTGGATGCCCCGGATGGTCTCCGCTCCCAGCTGCCCGGTGAGCAGCGGGTCCTCGCCGAAGGTGTTGTATCCCCGGTAGAAGACGATGTCCCGGTCGATGTTGATGAAGGGTTGCAGCATCACGTCCTGGCCCAGGGCACGGGCGTCATGGCCGATGACCGCGCCGTTGAGCCGGGCGTCGAGCCGGCTGAAGGTGGCCGCCAGTCCCATGGTGGAGGTCATCCCGGTGGACCACTGCATGGTGGCCACCCCCGGCGGCCCGTCCGCGAAGCGCAGGCCGGGGATGCCCAGCCGAGGTACGCCCGGTAGGTAGCCGGCCTGGAACTGGTAGGTCGAGGGGTCCTCGGCGTCGCCGTGGATCATGGCGACCTTCTCGTCGAGTGTCATCTGCGCGATCAGCGCGTCGACCCGGGGGTTGCCGGTGACCGCCACCGACCCGCCGCTGGCGTGGCCCGGCGTGGAGGTGGGGGCCAGCAGCGCGATCAGGGTGACCGCGACGACCGTGGTCGCGTGCCGGCTGCGCCGGGTGGGCAGAAGTCTGCTCATGGCACACCTTCACGGTGGGTACGACCCGGCCCACCCCGCGGGGCACTGGCTGTCCCAGGCGCCCCGCACGCTAGACGCGCCTCCTCAACGCCCACTCGAAACAGAGAGCCGGGACTCGTAGGGAGGTCGGTCACCAGCCACAGGCAGGTATGAACCACGCTTCAGTCAAGTACGTCCTGGATCTTGTCCGCTGTGGCGGCCCGGCGGATCCACGACTCGAGCTGGGCGAGGTCGGTGCAGGTCACGATGTCGGCGCGGATATCGTCCGGGACGTGGACGCCCCGGGCATCGAGGATCGCCAGCAACGCCTTGGCCTCGCCCCTGGCTTCGCCCTGGGCCTCGCCCTGGCTGAAGTAGCGGCGGGCGAAGTCGCTCTGGTACCGGTGTGTCGCGGTAGTCATGAACTCCTCCAACAAGACCCGGGCCGCCGCCGGTAGCGCCGTGAGTACCAGGTCAGTGTATAGGTCAGCATGGTCACGATCGATCACGTCGAGCGCGGCGAGCAGCGCATCGAACACCGCTGGCGGGTCCGGCTGGGCACCGTGCGCCAGTACTGACAGGATCGTCAGCTCCGGATGGCGGCGGGCCGTATCAGCGTCGGTCACCACCGGTACCTGCCGGGGCCCCAGCACCACCGGCCGCAACACCAGACCCGGGTCGAACACCACGATCGGCGTCGCGGACCAGGCGGCCACCGCCTGGTCCGGGCAGACCACCAGCAGCGCCACTGGGCACCCCAGCCGTGCATGAAGGGTCGCCACATATGCCGGCCAGGTACGCCGCTTGCGCGCGTCGACGCGCAGCTGTACCTCAACTACCACAGCGCACACCGGAGTATCGACGATGTTCAATGTCACGACTGCGTCGGCCCGGTACTCGGTAGGAAGGACGTCCGTTAGCTCACCCGCCGACAACCGGGCCTTGTGGAACGTCGGCAGCGCGACCCCCAGCGGGCCGGCCAGCAGATCGGCGGCCAGCACCGGCCGGTCCCGGAACATCTCGATGAGAACCTCGTGCAGGCGGGAGGGCATCCTGCGATACTATGACATCCTAATCGATTGAACGCGTCCACCGCTCGCTGGCGACGGCGAGCTGCGAGTAGGGCTCGCTCATGGCGGGCGCGGACCTGGGCTGGGATCTCACCGGTCCGCATGCGCTGGATGCGGTGGCCGGCGGTCGGCCCAGGGTCGGGTGGCTTCGAGCTGGCCGGCGAGGCGGAACAGGGTGGCCTCGTCGCCGTAGGAGGCCAGGAAGTGCACGCCGACCGGTAGGCCTTCGGCGCTCCAGTGCAAGGGCACAGACATGGCCGGGGCGCCGGTGACGTTGGCGACCACGCCGGCGAAGGCGGCCAGCGCGCCGCCCCGCCGGCCGGCCCGCAGCGGGTCGTCCTCTGTGGAGGTGAGCTCGCCCAGCAGCGGCGGCAGCTGGGCGAGGGTGGGGGTGAGGAACACGTCGACTGTGGTGAAGAACCGGGCGACCGCACGGGCGAAGCGCTGTAGCTCGGCGACGGCGAGCAGGTAGTCGCCGCCGCTGGTGCGCCGGGCCCGGTCGCAGTAGGCGCGGGTGTAGAGCTCGATCTCGTCCGGGCCGGGCGGGCGGCCCACCACACGGGTCCAGTGGTCGAGGGTTGCCACAGCCGCCGCCTGGAAGACGGTACGGATGGCCGCCCCGACCTCCTGGGTGAACCCGGGCAGGTCGACCTCGACCATCTCGTGCCCGAGCTGGTCGAGCAGGCCGACGGCGTCGTGCAGCGCGGCGGTGCAGTCGGGGTGGACCGGCTGGCCGTGCGGCCCACGCCCGCTGAACGCGGGAGGCGTACGGCCGCTGAAGCCGATGCGCAGCCGGCCCGGGTCGCGGCCCACCTCGGCGGCGAACGCGCCGTGCGGCTGCGGTGCCGGGTACGGGTCGCCGAGGTCGGGGCCTGCCGTGGCGTCCAGCAGTGCGGCGCTGTCGCGTACCGAGCGGGTCAGCGCGTGCTCGGCGGCGAGACCGCCCCAGGCATCGCCGTACGCCGGGCCGAGCGGGTTGCGGCCGCGGGTGGGTTTGAGGCCGAACAGGCCGCAGCACGAGGCGGGGTAGCGGATCGAGCCGGCCGCGTCGTTGGCGTGGGCGAAGGGGACCATGCCGGCGGCGACGGCGGCTGCCGAGCCGCCGCTGGAGCCGCCGGGGCTGCGGGTGAGGTCCCACGGGTTGCGGGTGGGCCCGAACAGCACCGGCTCGCACGTGGGCAGCAGCCCGAGCTCGGCCGTGCTGGTCTTGCCGAGGATGACCAGCCCCGCCCGGCGCAGCCGGACCACCAGCTCCTGGTCTGTCGTTGACACGTGGTCGCGCAGGAACGCGGAGCCGGCGGTGTGGCGTACCCCGGCCTGCTCGGCGACGAGGTCCTTGAGCAGGAACGGGACGCCGGTGAAGGGGCCGTCCGGCAGGCCGGCGCGGGCCTGGTCGAGCGCCCGTTCATAGGTGCGGGTGACCACCGCGTTGAGCGCCGGGTTGCCGTCCTCGATCCGGATGACCGCGGCGGTGACCAGCTCCTCGGCGGTTACCGCACCGGAGCGCACCAGCGCGGCCTGGGCAGTGGCGTCCAGCCGACCCAAGGAGTCCGCATCGGAGGCTGACAGCATGCTCATAGCCACATTCTTCCGGTGGTGGCCAGATCGGGTACTTCTCCGGTGGGTGGCCCCGCTCGCTGCGCTGCCACCGGCGCTACCGCAGCCCCAAACCATCAAGATCGCGATCTCCGCGCCAGATGCGCAGTTTGACTGCACATCTGGCGTACACGATCGTGATCTTGGCGGTGGTGGGCGGCTACCGGCCTGCCAGGCGCTCCACGATCGGGGCCGCCGCGTCGACGTCGCCGAGCATGACGGCGCTGACCCCGTAGCGTTCCCGCATCTCGATGATCTTCTGGACGATGCCGTCGACCGAGCCGATGAAGAAGTGCGGGGACTCCAGCACCTCGGCCACGCTCAGCTCGACCCCGCTGCGCTTGTACATCTGGTCGACCCGGTGCTGCGCCTCGGCCTTGGCGTTGCCGGTGACCACGAGGGGGGCACCGCCCAGGGAGTACGCGTTGATCTCGAGCTGGCCCCACCGGTCGCCGGCGGCGCTGCGTACCCAGTGGATCTTCTCGTCGGTGGCGGCGGCGGTGAGGCTGCGGGGGTCGGCGGTGGGCTGGGTCTGGTTGCCGGCGGTCGGCATCATCCGGGGGGCCAGGCCGACGATGTCCGCCTGCTCGGCGGCGAGGGTGAGCAGGCGCCGGCCGCCGCCGCCGATGAGAAGCGGAGGGTGGGGCCGTTGAACCGGTTTGGGCAGCCCTTCGTGTCCGGTGATGGTGTAGTAGTCGCCCGTGAAGGAGAAGGGTCCATCACCGAAGCAGCCCTTGAGCACCGCGACCGCCTCGCGCAGCCGGGCGACCCGGGTCCCCACCGGGTGGAACGGCAGGCCGATCGCGTCGTACTCCGGCCGGCTCCAGCCCGCGCCGATCCCGATCTCCAGGCGGCCGCCGGAGAGCACGTCGATGCTGGCCAGGTCCTGCGCGAGGACCGCAGGGTGGCGCAGGTCGACGTTGAGGACGAAGGTCCCGAACCGCAGCCGCTCGGTGGCGGCCGCGACCGTGGCCATGATCGGGATCGGCGCGTGCTGCTCGACAAGGTGGTCCGGCAGGATCAGGGCGCTGTAGCCGAGCGACTCTGCCCGGCGGGCGGTGTCGGTGAGCTGGCGGGCGTCGACCACTCCGGCGGCCGCCAGGCCGAGGAAACGAAACGGGCGCATAGCGATCATGGTCACCCACGCATGGGTGCCTCGTCAGCCCGGGGTGGGTGGCCCGCTCCGCCGCTCCTACCGGCCGACGACCGTGGTGTCGGCGACCGCCGTGTCGACCACCGGTGTCCTGGCCGGCGCCCGACGCACCGCCTGGCGCCGCCGCTCCCGGCGGAGCTCGCTCAGGTAGCGGGCGAAGTCCACCTGGATCGTGTGGCGTTGCGACGCTACGTACCGTCTGGTCTGTACTGCCTGGCGTGCGGCGATCTCGCGGCGCATCTTCGCCTCGGCGGGCAGCGCGACCTTGCCTTCCAGCAGGTCGGCGACCCACTCCGACTGCGCCTCGGCGCACGGCATGATCGCGCCGACCGGCTGGACCAGACCGATGAAGTACAGGCCCGGGTGCTCGATGGGTACGACCCGGCGGTACATCGTGACCTCGTTGTCGCGGATCGGGACCAGCTCCGGATCGAGGAAGGGGAAACTGATCTTGTAGCCGGTGCCCCACACGATGGTGTCGACCACCTCGGCGGTGCCGTCGACGAAGAAGACCTTCTCGCCGTCGATGCGCTCGATGTTGGGCCGGACCGTGATGTCGCCGTGGCCGACCTTGCTGAGCAGGCTGTCGGAGATGGTCGGGTGCGAGCGCAGCACCTCATGGTCGGGCTCGGGTATGCCGTAGGAGGACATCCTGCCGCGCGCGATGAGCAGCAGGACCCGGAACACCTTGCGCTGGACCCAGTTGGGGAAGGTCGACGCCCACAGCAGCGTGAGGTGGTCGGTGGGGATGCCGAACAGGAACTTGGGCAGGACGTGGGCGGTACGCCGGATCGACATCACGGTCCGCTCGGCGACCATGGAGCTCTCCACGGCGATGTCGCAGGCCGAGTTGCCGAAGCCGACGACCAGCACCCGCTTGCCGGCGAACCGCTCGGGCGTCTTGTAGTCGTGGGAGTGCAGCTGCTCGCCGGAGAACGTCTCGGTGCCGGGGAAGGGTGGGTCGGGGTAGCGCGGGTCCCAGTGGTGGCCGTTGGCGACCAGCACGGCCCGGTAGCGCCGGGTCCGCTCCTCGCCGGTGTCCTCGTGACGGACCGTGACCAGCCAGCCGGACCCCTCCGCGGGCCGCGCGTCGACGACCCGGGTGCGGAACTGGATCCTGTCCCGGAACCCGAAGTGCTCGACGTAGTCGTCGAAGTAGCTGGCGATCGCCTTGTGGCCGAGGTAGGACGGCCACTCGCGGGGCATCGGGTAGGCGGCGTACTGCATGCTCTCCTTGGAGGAGTTGATGTGCAGTGACCGGTAGGCCGACGACATCCCGTTGTCGTTGAGGTAGCGCCAGTTGCCGCCGACCTCGGAGCCGACCTCGAAGCAGTCGAAGGGGATCCCGCGGGCGTGCAGGACCTGGCAGGACGCGATGCCCGATGAACCGGCTCCGACCACGCAGACCATATCCATATCCGTAGTGTCAGGACATAGTTCCTCAGGTGCTGATGTCATCGGGTGAGGAAAGCTTAACCTTCGGATCTTGTCAACGTGACTGGCGCAACTGCCCGCCGACTTGATCGTGCAGGTTGTTGCCGTGGCCCGTCTGTCGATGCGCAGAGTGACGGATCATGTGCTCAGACTTCCCAAGCTCCTGGCCGTTCGCTAGCATCGCTGCAACGCGAGCAACCAAGATCAATGTGACACCTATAATGTTGAGACCTGCTCCGACTTACCGCGGCTGAGAGCGGTCCGGCGGCGTACGCCTGTCGGGCGCTCTCAGCCGGCGTCACAGTTTACGTCACTGTCCACCTAAATCTAC
Organism: Micromonosporaceae bacterium; assembly: GCA_035707405.1. Classification (GTDB taxonomy): domain Bacteria; phylum Actinomycetota; class Actinomycetes; order Mycobacteriales; family Micromonosporaceae; genus DASSUC01. The sequence continues at coordinate 8,496 of DASSUC010000004.1, forward strand.
GTATCGCGGTTCTTGCCAGGTCTGCCGGTGCCTGTCACGTGTGTCAACTGGGGGTGCTTCACGTGTGCCACAGGATAGGTAGTTGATGACCCAGGGCTCTTCCGCGATCGCCACCACCAGCGCTGATCATCTGGCACCGTTGCCAGGGACCTCGTGGCAGGTCTGGCGCGTGGCGCTGCTGCGCTCCGCCGGCTTCCCGGCGGACGGGCTGGACCGTTTCGCCATGCCGGAGTGCGCGGCCGTCGCCGACGCGTACCTCGACGGGCTGGCGTCGGAGGAGAAGCTTGTCGCGGCCTTCGGTGAGGCGGCCGAGCGCAGCGCCGGGCAGGCCCGTGAGATCGCCGTGGACCCGCTGTTCCGGGAGGCGGTGACCTGGCAGAACCGCAGCGCGCTGGCCGGCCTCGACGCGCTGCTGCGCGGCAGCGGGCGGGCCAGCCGCCGACGGGAGAAGGAACAGCTGGTCGCCCGCTACTGGCAGCGGTACTGCGGCAAGAACGAGACGATCGGCTTCTTCGGCCCGGTCTGCTGGGCCGACCTCGACCCTGACCCGGCCGCGCCGGCGGTGACGGTCCGGGCGGGGACGGGGTTGACCCGTACCCGGCGGGTGTTCTTCGAGCACTGGGCGCTGGTGGCGTACGCGCGCAGCCTCACCGCCGACGCCCGGGTACGGCCGTGGCTGCCGGTCCGGCTCCAGCCGCACCTGTGGCGCGACGGCGTTGTGCTGCACCGCCCCACCGGAGCGCCGCTGCGCCTGTCCCGCCTGGACGCGTGCGTGCTGGCCGCGTGCGACGGGCGACCGGCGGCGCAGGTCGCCGCGGCCGTCCTCGCCAACCCGGACAGCGAGCTGCGCAAGCCCGACGACGTCTACCTCCAGCTGGACCGGCTCGTCGCCGCGGGGCTGCTGCGCTGGGGCGTGGAGCCGTTGCAGCGCATCGACGCCGAGGACCTGCTGCGGGCCGCGGTCGACGCGGTCCCGGACCAGGCCGCCCGCGAGGCCGCGCAGGCCGGGCTGGGCCGGCTGTGCGCCGCCCGGGACGCGGTGGCCGGCGCCGCCGGGGACCCGGCCGCGCTGCCGGCCGCGCTGGACCGCCTGGACGCGGAGTTCGAGGCGGTGACCGGGGTGAGCGCGCACCGGCGGGCCGGCCAGACCTACGCTGGCCGGGGGCTGTGCCACGAGGAGGCGACCCGGGACCTGGACGTCACCATCGGGGCAGCGGTCCTCGATGCGGTCGCCGCGCCGATGGAGATCCTGCTGTGCGCCGCCCGGTGGCTCACCGTGGCGATCGCGGACGCGTACACCCGTGCTCTGGCCGACCTCCACGCGGACCTGGGCGGGGGTGAGGTGTCGCTCGGCGAGCTGTGGTTCCTGGCCCAGGGGCTGTTGTTCGGCGCGGCCCAGCGGCCGGTGGACGCGGTCGCGGCGGACTTCGCCCGGCGCTGGTCGGGCCTGTTCGGGCTGGCCGGGCTGCCGGCCGGCACCCGCCGGGTGCAGGTGGCCGCGGCCGACGTCGCGGCGGCGGCCGGCGAGGTCTTCGCGGCCGACCGGCCCGGCTGGGCCGCCGCCCGGCTGCACAGCCCCGACCTGCACGTCTGCGCGCCGGACGAGGCCGCGCTGCGGCGCGGGGACTTCACCGTGGTGCTCGGCGAGATGCACTCGGCCTGGGCCACCTTCGACTGCGGGGTGTTCCTGTGGCCGCGCCCGGACCTGCCGGCCCTGCGCGACGCGCTGCGCGCCGACCTCGGCGCCGGGCGGATGATGCCGCTCTTCCCCGACGACTTTCCGCGCCAGTCCGGCCGCCTGTCGCACTGGCTGGGCAGCGACTGTGACGTGCCGCTCGCGTTCGCCGGGGTGCCCGGCGCGGACCCGGCGCGGACGCTGCCGATCAGCGCGCTGACCGTGGTCGAGCGGGGCGGCGAGCTGGTCGCCCGGGCCCCGGACGGGCGGGCCTGGCCGCTGGTCGAGGCGTTCGCCGGCCTGGTGGCGATGCATGCGGCGGACGGTTTCAAGCTGGTCACCGCGGCCGAGCACACGCCGCGGGTCAGCATCGACCGGCTGGTGGTCAGCCGGGAGACGTGGCGGACCACGCTCGGCGCCACGCCGCTGTCCAGCGCGCTCGGCCCGCAGCAGCGCTACCTCGCGGCCCGGCGGTGGCGGCGGGAGCTGGGGCTGCCGGAGCGGGTGTACGTGAAGATCGGCACCGAGATCAAGCCGATCTACCTGGACCTCACCAGCCCCACGTACGTGTCGTCCATGTGCGCGATGGCGCGCGGCGCGCGGGAGTCGGCCGGCCCCGACGTGCCGCTGGTGGTCAGCGAGATGCTGCCGACCCCGGACCAGGCCTGGGTGCCTGACGCCGCCGGCCGGCGCTACTTCTCCGAGCTGCGCCTGCAGCTGGTGGACCCGACCCGAGTGGACCCGATGAGAGCAGGAGGTTGGCGATGACCACGGCGGAGGCTTCCGAGGGGTACGGCGTGGAGCCGGTCGCACTGGTCGGCCTGGCCTGTCGGGTGCCCGGTGCCCGGGACGCGGAGCAGTTCTGGACGAACCTGGCCAACGGCGTCGAGTCAGTGCGCATGTTCACCATCGAGGAGCAGCGCAAGATGGGGGTGCGGGACGATGTCGTGGACGACCCGGCCTTCGTGCCGGCCGCGCTGGTGCTGGAGGATGTCGAGCACTTCGACGCTCCGTTCTTCGGGATGACCGAGCGCGAGGCGCAGCTCACCGACCCGCAGCACCGGCTCTTCCTGGAGCTGGCGCACACCGCGCTGGAGGACGCCGGCTACGACCCGGCCCGCTACCCGGGTGCGGTCGCCGTCTACGGCGGCGCCGGGCCCAACGACTACCAGTGGCGGCACCTGATGCGCAACCCGCGGGTGCTCACCTCCGGCGGGATGGCGGTCTCGGTCGGCAACAGCCCCGACTACCTGACGACGTTCACCTCGTACAAGCTCAACCTGCGCGGGCCCAGCTTCAGCCTGCACACCGCCTGCTCCACCTCGCTGGTCGCGCTGCACCTGGCCTGCGAGGCGCTGCGCAACGGCGAGTGCGACCTGGCGCTGGCCGGCGGGGCCTGCATCGAGCTGCCGCAGGGGCACGGCTACATCTACTACGACGGTGGGATCACCTCGCCGGACGGGCACTGCCGGCCGTTCGACGCGGCGGCCGCGGGCACCATGTGGGGCAGCGGCGGCGGCGTGGTCGTGCTCAAGCGCCTCTCCGACGCGCTTGCCGAGGGCGACCGGGTCCGGGCCGTGGTGCTGGGCAACGCGGTCAACAACGACGGCGCCGCAAAGGTGGGGTTCTCCGCGCCCAGCGCCGAGGGGCAGGCCGAGGTGGTCGCCCAGGCGCTCGGCGTGGCCGGCGTCCCGCCGCGCAGCGTGACCTACGTCGAGGCGCACGGCACCGGCACCCACCTCGGCGACCCGATCGAGGTGGCGGCGCTGAGCCGGGCGTACGGCGAGGGCTCCGACGAGCGGGGCTGGTGCGCGCTGGGGTCGGTGAAGTCGAACATCGGGCACCTGTCCCAGGGCGCCGGCGTGGTAGCTGTGATCAAGACGGTGCTGGCGATGGAGCACGGGCTGGTCCCGGCGAGCCTGAACTACGAGACGCCCAACCCGGCCATCGACTTCGAGACCAGCCCGTTCTACGTCAACGCGGCGCTGTCGGTGTGGAACCGCGACGACGCCCCGCGCCGGGCCGGGATCAGCTCGTTCGGCATCGGCGGCACCAACGCGCACGTGATCCTGGAGGAGCCGCCCGCACCGGCGGCTGGCCCGGCTGGTCGCCCGGCCCACCTGGTGCAGGTCTCGGCGCGCACCGCGACGGCGCTGAACCGGGCGGTCGACCGGCTCGCCGGCCACCTCGCCGCCCAGCCCGACGCGGACCTCGCCGACGTGGCATACACGCTGCGGGTGGGGCGCGGGCGGCACCGGCACCGGGCCGCGGTGGTCGCCACCGACGCCGCGGACGCGGTGGCGGGCCTGGGCGACAAGAAGCGCCGGCACACCGGGGAGGCGCACGGGGTGGCACCCCGGGTGGCGTTCCTCTTCTCCGGCCAGGGTGCCCAGTTCGCCGGCATGGCGGCCCAGCTCTACCAGGTCGAGCCGGTGTTCCGCGAGGCCGTGGACAGCTGCGCCGAGGTGCTGCGGCCAGAGCTCGACGGGGACCTGCGCGAGTGGATGTTCAGCACCGGTGACCAGGAGGCCGAGGAGCGGCTGCGGCAGACCCGCTACACCCAGCCCGCGCTGTTCGTGGTCGAGTACGCCCTGGCCCGGCTGTGGGAGTCGTGGGGGGTCCGGCCCAGCGCGATGATCGGCCACTCGATCGGCGAGTACGTGGCCGCGACGCTCGCCGACGTGTTCACCCTCCCCGACGCGCTGCGCCTGGTCGCCGCCAGGGGAAGGCTGATGCAGGAGCTGCCGGCCGGCGCGATGCTGGCGGTGCAGGCCGGCGAGGAGCGGGTCGCCGCCGACCTGCCGGAGAGCCTGTCGGTCGCCGTGGTCAACGGTCCCGGCACCTGCGTGGTGGCGGGCCCGCCGGACGATGTCGCGCGCTACGCCGAGACGCTGCGCGAGCAGAAGATCGGCAGCCGGCCGCTGCGGACCTCGCACGCGTTCCACTCGCCGATGATGGACCCGATCCTGGACGAGTTCACCGCGCTGGTCGCGGCGGTGCCGCGGCAGACACCGCAGGCGCCGTTCCTGTCCAACCGCACCGGTGACTGGATCACCGCGGGGCAGGCCACCGACCCGGCGTACTGGGCCGGGCACCTGCGCCACACGGTCCGGTTCGGCGAGTGTGTCGCCCGGCTGCTGGCCGGTGACGACGACTGGGTCATGGTCGAGTGTGGACCCGGCCGCCAGCTCACCGGGCTGGCCCGGATGCAGGTCCCCAAGGGCGCCGCGGCCCCGCTGCCGAGCCTGCCCGGCCCGGGCGACCGAAAGAGCGACCTGCAGGTGCTCTACGAAGCCGCGGGCCGGCTGTGGGTGGCCGGGGTGGAGCTGGACGACGCGTTCGGCGGTCCGGGGCGGCGGGTGCCGCTGCCGACGTACCCGTTCGAGCGGTCGTACCACTGGGTGGAGCCGGAGCCGGGCACTGCCGCCGCCGCGGCGGCTACGGTGCAGGCCGGCCCGCCGCGGAACCTGCCGATGTCCCAGTGGTGCAGCGTCCCGGTCTGGCACCAGCTGCCGCCGGTGGTCGAGACCACCGTGCCGGCCCGGTGCCTGGTCTTCGCCGAAGGGCCGGCCGGGGCGGCGCTCGCCGATGCGCTGACCGCCGCCGGCGTGGTCGTCACCCAGGTCGTGCCGGGCACCGGCTACGGCCGGGACGAGCAGGGCCGGTTCACGGTACGCCGGACCGAGCGCGACGACTACGTCGCGCTGCTGGAGGAGCTGGGCCGCGGTGACGGCGTGCCGCCCCGGGTGGTGCATGCCTGGTGCCTGGCTGACGACGGCGCCGCTCCGCCCCGCGACGGTCAGGGCGACGCCGCCCTCGCCGCGGCGGCCGCTGCGCAGGACCGCGGCTTCTTCAGCCTGCTCGCGCTCAGCCAGGCGCTGGGCGCGGTCGACCTGGCCGAGCCGGTGCACCTCGACGTGGTCACCGCCGGCACCCGCGACGTGGTCGGCGGCGACGTGACCCGGCCGGAGCACGCCACCGTGGCCGGGATCGTCATGGTGCTCCCGCTGGAGCTGCCGGGGGCCGTGTCGGTGCGCCACATCGACGCCGACCCAGCTGTTGGGGCGGTCGCTGCCGGTGCCGCGGTGGCGGGTGAGCTGCGCGTGTCGCCCGCAGGGGAGCAGGGCGAGACCGTGGCGCTGCGGCGCGGGCGCCGGTGGCAGCCGGCCCTGACCTCGGTCCCGCTGCCCGGCGGCGGGAGCGGGCTGCGTACGGGCGGGGTCTACCTGGTCACCGGGGGGCTGGGCGGCATCGGCCTGACCCTCGCCGAGGACCTGGCCGGGCAGGTGGGGGCGCGGCTGGTGCTGCTCTCGCGTACCCCGTTGCCGCCGCGCGAGGAGTGGGACGCGTACCTCGCCGACCCGGCCGCGCCGGGCGGTGCCGGCGCGCCGGGCGGCGGGGCCGCGACGAACGGCTCTGCGGGGCGGACCGCCCGGTCGATCGCGGCGATCCGCCGGATCGAGGCGGCCGGCGGCGAGGTGCTCGTGCTGCCCGCCGACGTCGCCGACGTGGCCGCCCTGCGCCGGGTCCGCGAGGAGGTGCTGGCGCGGTTCGGGCGGCTGGACGGCATCGTGCACGCGGCCGGCCTGCCGGGCGGCGGGCTGGTGGAGACCAAGACCCGCGCCGCCGCCGAGGCGGTGCTCGCCCCGAAGCTGGCCGGCTCGCTGGCCCTGGCGGCCGCCTTCGGCGACCTCGACCTCGACTTCGTCGCGCTGTGCTCCTCGGTGACCGGGGTCTACGGCGGGCTCGGCCAGGTCGACTACTGCGCTGCGAGCGCCTTCCTCGACGCGTTGGCCCACAGCGGGCATGGCTTCTCCGGCCGGGTCCTGTCCATCGACTGGGGTGGGTGGCTGGAGGTCGGCATGGCCGTCGACGTGGTCGCCCCGGACGTGCTGGGGCAGACCGCGAACGTGCGGACCGGCGTCACCGCCGCCCTGCCGGCCGAGCCGGTCGACCATCCGCTGGTCACCTCGCGGCACGGGTCGGGTGGCGGGCCGGCCTGGTGCGCCGGTCTGCTGGACCCGTCCCGGCACTGGGTGCTCTCCGAGCACCGCATCGCCGGGACCCCGGTGATGCCGGGCACCGGCCACCTGGAGCTGGCCCGGGCCGCCGTCGCGGCGGTGGTGCCGCGGCCCAGCGCCGACGCCGTGGTGCAGCTGCGGGACGTCACCTTCCTCCGGCCGCTGGCCGTGGCGGACGGGTCAGTGGCGGAGGTGCGGGTTCTGCTCGAGCCCATCGACGACGGGATGGCCTTCCAGGTCACCAGCGGGGGCGAGGTCTACGCCGACGGCACCGGCGGCTGGGTGGTGCCCGCGCCGGTCAGCACGCTGGACCTGGACGCCGTCCGCGGTCGCTGCGGGCCGGCGCAGGACCTGCTGGCCGGGCACTACGAGTCGATCACCGGCCTGCTCACGTTCGGCCCGCGGTGGGCCTCGCTGCGCCGGATACAGGCGGGCGACGGCGAGGCACTGGGCCTGTTCGAGGCGCCGGACCAGGTGGCGGCCGAGCTCGACCAGTGGCCGCTGCACCCGGCTGTGCTGGACGAGGCGACATCCTTCGCCGGCGGGGAGGGCGGCAACCGGCTGCCGCTGGGCTACGGACGGGTCACCGTGCACCGCACGATGCCGCCCCGGGTCTGGGCGTACGCCCAGACCCGGACGTCAGGGGGTGAGCTGGAGACGAGCGACATCCTGCTGGTGGACGACGAGGGCCGGGTGGTCACCGAGATCACCGACTTCATGCTGCGCCGGATCGACCCGGACGCGGTGGCGACCTCGGTCACCGAGCGGCCGACGGAGGTCCCGGAGCGGCTGGTCGAGGCGTCGGCGGACACCATCGGCATCCGTCCGGCGGAGGGGGCCGAGGCGTTCCGCCGGCTGCTCTCGGCCGACCTCGGCGCCCAGGTGGTGGTCGCGGCGCGCAGCGTCGCCGACTCGCTCGCCCGGGTCCGCGCGGTCACCACCCAGTCGGTCGCCGAGCAGCTGGACGCGGCCCGCTCCGGTGCCGGCGCGCGCGGTGAGGGCGGGCGGGCCGCCGGTACGGAGCTCGAGTCGGTCCTGGCCGCGGTCTGGAGCCAGGTGCTCGGCGTCGCCGACATCGGGCCGGACGACGACTTCTTCGAGCTGGGCGGCAACTCGCTGGTGGCGGTCCAGCTCATCGGCCAGGTCCGCAAGGCGGTCAACGTACGGCTGCCGATGCGCAGCCTGTTCGAGGCGTCCACGGTGGCGGCCATGGCGGCACTGGTGGAGCAGCTGCGCGGGGCTGAGGAGACGGCTGCCGAGCCGGCTCCGGCCACGCCGGCGGTGACCATCCCACGGCTGGCGCGGCCGGAGTGAGCGGTGCGGTGGCGCGGCCGGATGAGTGAGGCAGGGGCGCGACGGGAATGACGACGGTGGAAGGCTCGGCGGGGCGGAGACCGGTGACCCGGCGCCGCGGTCGCCGGCTGTGCCGCCGGCACCCTCGTGCCGCTGCCCGCCACACCCGCCCGCCTAGTGCCCCACCCGGAGGAGGCGCCCACGCCGCAACCGACCTAGGTATTGGCTTCCAGCATTGGCCGGAACGCGCTGGAATAGCGTCGCCCGCAGTATCCAAGGGTCGCGCTCAGTGGTTCCTGTGCGGTATTTCATGCGCCTTTCTGGAAGTCGATGCCCGGGCGGAGCCGGTCAAACCCGTCGTGTCCAACCAGCTCGAACGCTTGCGGGCATAAACGTATGTATTATAATCAATTTCTTTCAAGATACTTATGATTAGTGCAGCTGGATCAGGTAACTTAGCTTTTGAGGGGTCCGCGCACCCAACTTAATGTTTCTACCTGCCACCGAGGACCGTCCGTATGCCGGGCGAAGGGGGGAGTCGAGTTGGTATCTCAGCTACGGGTGGTGGCCAACGACACCGACTCCGGGCTGTCCGCGTTCGTGGTCGTCGACAGCCTGGTTGGCGGCCGGGCCATGGGTGGCACCCGGACCACCGCGACGGTGACCCTCGACGAGGTCGCCGCACTGGCCGCGCGGATGACGATCAAGCTGGCCTGGGCCGGCATCCCGATCGGGGGCGCCAAGGCCGGCATCGTGTGCGACCTGCCGGCGGGCGAGGAGCGCGACCGCCGCTTCGCCGAGTTCGGCCAGGCCGTCGCCCCGTTGCTGCGCGGCGGCATCTACCTGGGCTCGGACCAGGGCACGTCGCACCGGGACCGGGACCTGTTCTTCGCCGCGGCCGGCTACGACGTGGCCGACGAGGACGTCCTCGCCACGCTCCCGTGCAAGTGGGCCCAGCTGTGGGAGCACTGCGAGGACGTCACCGGGTTCGGGGTCTGCCAGGGGGTCCTGGCCGCCGTGGAGGCGACGGTCGGCCCCGGCGAGGGCCGCGTGGTGGTGCAGGGGTTCGGCGCGGTGGGCCGGGCCGTGGCCAGCCGGCTCGCCGCCAAGGGCTACGCGGTCGTCGGGGTGGCCGACCGGTCCGGCACCGTGACCCACCCGGCCGGCCTGCCGCTGCCGGACCTGCTCGCCGCCACCGACGCGCTGGGCAACATCGACCGTTCGGTCCTGTCCCCGAACATCACCTGCACCCGCCGCCCGGATGCCTGGCTCGACCTCGACGCGGACCTGCTGGTGCTGGCGGCGGCCGGGGACGCGATCCACGACGGCAACGTCGACCGGGTGCGGGCCCGGCTGGTCGTGGAGGGCGGCAACCTCGCGGTCACCCCGTCCGCGCAGTGCACCCTGGCCCGCCGCGGCGTGCCGGTGCTGCCCGACTACATCGTCAACGTCGGCGGCGCCGCCGTGACCGGCCTGCTGCTCACCGGGCTGGCCCCGCCGTGCACGGGCGTACACGACCTGGTCGAGTGGCTCTACGACGAGATCGGCCACCGGATCCGGGGCAACGTGCGCACGCTGCTCGCCCACGTGGACCCGCAGCGGCCGCTGGGCGAGACCGGGTTGCTGATGGGCGGGCCAGCTCCAGCCGGAGGGGGCAACGGTGGCCCGGCTCCGCGCCGATAGGCTGTCCGACGTTCCCCCGAACGGGGCGGGACGTCGACTGAACGGAGCGGGGGTGCCGGCGTAGTGACCACCGCGCGGGAGGACCTTCGGTTCGACGTACCCTCGCTGGTCGCCGACGCCGCGGCGGCGGCCGGGGCGGCGCCCACCGAGTTCGCGTTCCTGGACGCGCTCGAGGTGCTCGCCGACTCGATGGACCGGCAGGCCCGGCTCACCGTGCCCGGACGGGCCGCGGTCCGGGGAGCCCTGGTGGGTGCCTTGTGCGCCCAGGCGCGGCTGCGCCGCGCGGTCGCCCGGCACCCGGAGATCGCGACCACCGAGGTGGACCGGCCGGTGTTCATCACCGGGCTGCTGCGCTCGGGCACCACGCTCGTGCACAACCTGCTCGCGCAGCACCCCGGCGTGCGGGCGCCGGCGCTGTGGGAGCTGATGAACCCGGTGGGCGAGCGGGGCGACGCCGCCTCCTACGCCGCGCTGGCGGACGCCGCGCAGGCCTACGTGGAGGAGTACTACCAGGTCGCCCCGGACCTGCCGAAGATCCACTTCCTGGACGCCCGCCGCCCGGACGAGTGCCACCGGCTGACCGCCAACACCTTCACCACGATGGTGTACGAGGCGCGGTACCGGGTGCCGGACTACGCCGACTGGCTGCGCACCGTGGACCACACGCCGGCGTACCGGTTCCACCGGGCGCAGCTGCAGGCGATCCTGTGGCGGATGCCGGGCGGGCCGGTGGTGCTCAAGGACCCGTTCCACCTGTGGTACCTGCCGGCGCTGGTCGCCGCGTACCCGCAGGCGCGGATCGTGCAGCTGCACCGCGACCCGGCGGTGACCGTGCCGTCCACATGCAGCCTGTGCGTCACGATCCGGGGCGCGCGCAGCGACACGATCGACCGGATCGAGATCGGGCGGCAGTGGCTGGCGCAGGTCGAGCGGGCGCTGGCGGCGCTGCCGCGGGTGCGCACGACCGCGCTGGCCAATGTGCCGGTCCTCGACGTGCGCTACGCCGACCTGGTCGCCGACCCGATCGCCGTGCTCGCCGGGGTCTGCGACTTCATCGGGGCCCCGCTGACCGCGCCGGCGGAGCGGGCGATGCGGGACTACCTCGCCGGTAACAGCGCGACCAAGCACGGCCGGCACCGGTACTCCGCGGCCGAGTTCGGCCTGGACGAGGCCGACATCCGGCGGCGCTTCATGAGCTACCGCCACGAGTACGGCGTGTGACCGAGGGCGGCGGGTGACCAGGAAGGCAGGGACGGCAGTCATGGGCGACGAGGAGACCAACGAGACCCGGGCCCGGCGCGAGGTGGCGGCCGTCAACGCGGTGGCCGGTGCCGACCCGCTGCGGCTGGGCATCATCACCCCGGTCACCGGGCCGGGCGACGCGACAGGCGGTGAGCTGGTCGTACGCGGCGCCTGCCTGGGCGCGCAGTACCTGCGCGAGCAGGGCGGCGTGCTCGGCGGCCGGCAGGTGGAGCTGGTGCTGCAGAACGACCAGGAGGGCGCCGGGCCGGACCAGCCGATGCAGCGCACCTGCGTCGGCGGCATGGCGAAGCTGGCCGTCTACGACCGGGTGCTGGCCGCGCTGGGCCAGTGGCACCTGCGCACCGCGCCGCTGGTGGCCGAGGTCGCCGAGGCGTTCGGGGTGCCCATCTTCATCGAGAACAGCCACAACACGGTGACCACCCGCAGGTGGCGCACCGTGTTCCGCACCTACGTGGCGATCTCCGACCGGCTGCCGATGATGGTGGAGTTCGCCGCGAAGCGCGGCTGGCGGCGCATCGCCGTGCTCGCCGCGAACACGGTCTTCGGCCAGATGACCGCGGACACGTTCCAGCAGGTGGCGGCCGAGCGCGGCTACGACATGGAGTTCCTGCGCTTCGACTTCGACCAGGAGACCACCACCGACGTACGGGAGCAGCTGCGCCGGGTGGTCGACTTCAAGCCGGACCTG
>DASSUC010000005.1:0-2748 GCA_035707405.1 Micromonosporaceae bacterium
GCCCGTGAAAGCCTGCGCCGCGCCATCCGGCAGGCAAACCGATGACCAGCCGTCCCGCAACGACCTGCCTGACGTCCCTCACGTGCCTGAACAGCCAGATCACCCTCTCACCAGGCAATTCACAAGATCCACTACAGATAAGCGCCGCGACGGCATTCACCAACGCCGGAATGTCGATCCAGGCCATCATGGCGTTGCTCGGTCACCCCACGCCGGAGATGACCCTGCGCTATGCGACCCTCGCCTCGCCGACGCTGCGCAACGCCTACGAGACCGCCATGGGCCGCATGCGTCTACGCCTGCCCATCGCCCCGGTCGGCAAACCGCTGCTACCAAACAAGGTCGAGTGGCTCAGCGCCGAGATGCTCAAGACCCGCCTCCCAACCGGCTACTGCGCCATCCGTACCTACCGCGGGCGTACCGGTTGCACCAAAGTTCAGGCGGCGCGGTGCCCGCGGGCGAGCGTGGCGAGCACGCGGCGCACGTCGGCGAGGGGCACGACCGCACTGTCGTCGAGCTCGGCGAGCCCGGCTTCGATGAACTGACGCATGAGCGTGGTGGCGCCGATGCCGCGGGCCTCGGCGGCCTCACGGATGCGCTGGTCCATGTCGACGGGCAGTCGTAGCGACCGGCTGACCATCGGTACGTCGGTGTCGGGCACCGGCAGGTTGGCCTCGCTGCCTTCGGCGATGACACCGGAAAGGTTCTGGTTGAGTGCTTTGGTCATCGACGGCCTCCTAGGTACTCGTCGAACATCGCGATCTCGTCAGGCGCCATGTCGCGAGCCGCGACGATGTCCCAGTCGTTGTCGTCGAACGTTGACTCGACGACGAAGACAACAAGATGTCGCCGCTTGGCCGTGACTGCGAACACGGCGTTGGCGTCCTCGTCCATCTGACGGGTAAGCCGGTGCCGAGCGTGGAGCGCCTGCCAGACTTCACCGGGTTCGACGCCGTACACGGCGATGTTGTGTAGGCCGTCGGAGGTGAAGCTGTACCGGTTTCGCACGACGCGAGCGTACCACGCCCGTGGTACCAGGACTCAACCCTGCGCCCTCGCTCCGTATGTCCAGCTCGATGCGGCACATCGTGGGCGCACGGCGCCCACCCCTTTTCTCGTCGAAGCGACTGTTGATCTTATGGTGACCACTACTGGTCAAAGTGGACAAACCGGCGATAACATTATTTGGCCGGCTTGCACATGATCACACACTGGTGCGCCCGGCAGGATTCGAACCTGCGACCTTAGGATTAGAAGTCCTCTGCTCTATCCACTGAGCTACGAGCGCATGCGGCTGTCTCGAAGGCTACCGCTCGCACACCCTGTCCGACCGGCTAGAAGGGGGATCGTACGCGCGCTGGCCAGCGGCTAGGTTGCTAGGCGTGCCCGTGACGCGCACGGCGTTCCTGCCGCTCCTGGTATCGGTCGAGGACGACCGCTACCCGGACGAGCTACCTCTGGACGAGTTCCTCGGCAACCTGGGCGTGGCGTACACCGCCGGTCCGCCGTACGGTGAGCGCCTGATGACCTGGACGGACCTGGACCGGTACGGCCTGTCGCACCGGGCCCTGCGCCATCAGGCGGTGGCCAACCTGGACGCCATGCTGGGCCGGGTCCGCCTGCACGGCCAGCCGCCCGCGCTGATGCTCTCCTTCGACGGGCTGGAGTCGAGCGTGCTGCTCGCCGACGAGTTCTGGGACGGGCTGGAGGGGTCGGTCCCGGGTGACCTGGTCGTGGGCGTGCCGGCGCGGGACGTGGTCATCGTGACCGGGTCGGAGTCGCGGCCCGGCCTGGAGAAGGCCCGCCGGGCGGTCGACCGGGTGTTCTTCGCGGGCGATGAGCACCTGCTCACGCGGCATCTGCTGGTGCGGCGCCGGGGCCTGTGGGACGTGTTCCGCCCGGCTCGGCCACGTATGCGCCCAGCCACCGGTCCACCTCGCTGAACAGCTCCTGCCGGGCGGGCGCGGGCGAGAGCGTCAGGTCGTGCAGCCCGCCTTCGATGGTCACGATCGTCACGTGCCGGCCCAGCGCCGGCGCCCACCGGGCCATGTGGCTGACGTCCAGGACCGCGTCGGCGCGCATGGCCGCGTCGGTCCACCTCCGTCCGCGGCAGGTCGCCGCGGACCTGGCCACCAGGACGGGTACGGGGATCGAAAGGCCGGCGTGCAGGAGCCGGTGGCCCTGCCGGATGGCGTGCAGCCAGCCGGCCCGGATCGGGAAGCCGGGGACCGGCTTCCAGGAGAGGTCAAAGCTCCACTCGCCATAGTGGTTGGCGTGCAGGCTCTGGCCGTACGCGAGGGAGACCCCCAGTGGGACCACCCGGTAGGGGGACGCGCGGCCCAGCCCGTTGGTCAGCAGTGCCGCGACCGGGCGCCGGACCAGCCAGGGCGCCCTGAAGTCGAAGAACGGGCTGTTGAGGAACAGCGCATCGACGAGCCCGGCGGCGCGCCGCTCGTGCGCCCACAAGGCGACGATCAGGCCGCCGGTGGAGTGGCCGTTGACCAGCAGCGTGTCGTGTCCGTCGACGTCGCGGACCAGGCGGGCGGCCTCGTCAAGCTCGGGGGCGTGCTCCAGCGGGTGGCGCAGGAAGTTCGGGGTCTGGTGCGGCAGCCAGCTGCGACCGCATTTGCGCAGGTCGAGGGCGTAGAAGTCCCAGCCGCGCGCGACGTAGAAGTCGGCCAGGTGGGTCTGGAAGAAGTAGTCGTTGAAGCCGTGGACGTAGAGCACGGCGCGCCGGGTCGGCGCGTC
>DASSUC010000006.1:0-3373 GCA_035707405.1 Micromonosporaceae bacterium
CAGCGCCAGCGACGGGATCGTGTAGAGCGCCCCGGAGAATGCGAGAATCGGGCCGGTGAGCGGGCGGTACCAGTGGGCGAGCACGGCGAGCGGCACGGCGACGAGCGCGGCGATCAGCACCGCCTGCGCGGTGAGCGAGACGTGCTCGCCGAGCGCGGCGCGGATCGTCTCCGCGTTGTCCTGCACGTAACGCCAGGAGAACCACGGGTTGCCCGGGTCGTCGTAGGCCAGGTGCCGGAGGGACATAGGTGGACGCTACCGCGCAGGCTCCGTCCGCACCCGCGGCCGCGGCCATCAGCCTGGTGAAGGTACGCAAGGAGTACGCCGACGGCACGGTCGCGGTGGCCGGGCTCAGCCTCGACGTGCCAGCCGGCGAGCTGGTCGTCCTCATTGGACCGTCCGGCTGCGGCAAGTCGACCGTGCTGCGCATGGTGAACCGGCTCATCGAGCCCACAGCGGGCCGGATCGAGCTCGACGGCGAGGACGTGACGCGTACCGACCCGGTGTCGCTGCGCCGCCGGATCGGCTACGTGATCCAACACGTCGGGCTCTTTCCACACCAGACGGTGCGGGCGAACGTCGGCACCGTGCCGCGGCTGCTGGGCTGGCCGCGCCGCCGCGTCGCGGAACGGACCACGCAGCTGCTGGAGCTGGTCGGGCTGGAGCCGGGCCGGTTCGGCGACCGCTACCCGCACGAGCTCTCCGGCGGGCAGCGCCAGCGGGTCGGCGTGGCCCGGGCGCTGGCCGCGGACCCGGTCGTGCTGTTGATGGACGAGCCGTTCTCCGCCGTCGACCCGATCGTGCGGTCCCGGTTGCAGGAGGAGTTCCTGCGGCTGCAACGCACCGTACGCAAGACGATCATCCTGGTCACGCATGACCTGGACGAGGCGGTCCGCCTCGGCGACCGGGTCGCGGTGCTCTCCGAGGGCGGCCACCTGGAGCAGTACGCCCCGCCCGCGCAGCTGCTGGCCGAGCCGGCGTCGGCCTTCGTACGCGAGTTCGTCGGCGCGGACCGCGGCATCCGTCGGCTGTCGGTGACGCCGGTGGCGGCGGCCCGGCTCGCGCCCGGCGCGCCAGAGCACGACCTGCCGGTCGTGCCGGCCGACGCCACGCTCTACGACGCGCTGGCGGCCATGCTCACCGCCGATGTGGACCGGGTGGCCGTACGCGGTGCCCAGCCCGCGACGCTGACCCGGGATGCGCTGTTCGCCGGCCTCGCCGCGGAGCGCGCACCGCAACGCGACGGCCCGGTCACCACCGGCTGGTGACCGGGCCGTCGCGTTGCCGGGCGGGTCAGTTGCCGCACGGTCAGTAGTCGGTGCCGCGCCGGCCGCCCAGTGCGGCGATCCCGACCACCCAGCCGACGAAGAAGCCGTAGATCACTCCACCGCCCGCCGCCTGGAACGCGGCGAGGATGGTCGGGTTGGACTGGATGAACGCGGCGAGCAGGCCGGCGA
This sequence comes from Micromonosporaceae bacterium, assembly GCA_035707405.1. GTDB lineage: Bacteria > Actinomycetota > Actinomycetes > Mycobacteriales > Micromonosporaceae > DASSUC01. Next base: position 1,458 of record DASSUC010000006.1, read on the forward strand.
AGCCGCCAGCGAAGATGAACGCCGCCCAGCCCGCGAAGAACTGGCTCAGCGTGCCGCGCGCCCGCGCCAGCTGCGATCCCGGCAGCATGTAGAGGAACAGCGCGGTGAGCACGACGACCAGGATCGCCTTGATGTCGTCGGCGATGAGATCCTGCACCGAGTCACCGGCGTCGAACCGCCAGGCCGGCCAGGCCAGCAGGCGTAGGAACCAACCGCCCGCCTCGTTGGGGTCGGTGTTCTTCTCGGCCCACTCCACGTAGGCCGGGTTGCCAAACGCGAGCACCAGGATGAGCGCGGCCAGCGTGCCGGCGCCCGTCGCGGTGCGGTATCGGGATGCGAGTACCATGCCGCCTATTCCCCGCAGGCCAGCGGCTGGTAAACCTCTGTCGATCTATGCCGGATGCTTCAACAGGTAGTCGATGAAAGCGGCCCGCAGCAGCGGCTCTGCCTCGGCGTACCCGTGCCCGGTGAGCTCGCGCCACAGCGCGAACGCGTCATCCACCGAGGCGGCGTACGCCCCCATCGACGTGTCCAGACCCTCCGCGTCGTCGGCGTGCGGCAGGTGCTGGAACACCGACCAGAAGAAGCTCAGGTCGCGCCGCTCCCGGGCCACCGCGAAGGCCATCTCGCGTAGCTCCTCAGTGGACCGCGCGTCCAGCTCGGCGAAGCGCGGGTCGGTCTCGCTCATGCCGCCAGCCTAGTCGTCGCTGCGGCTGCCCCAGCGGTCCTCGCCCCAGAAGTCGTTGCTGCGCCCCGCTGTCGGCTGGGCGGGCAGCGACGCCGACCAGGAGTCGGGCCCCTGTGACCAGGTGGAGCTGGGCATCCACGTGGGGTCCGCGTCGTCAGCCTCCTCGTCGGCGCGGGGCCGGCCCAGCGCCTCGACCACCCGGGTGACGACCAGCCCGAGGCCCATCGCCGCGGCACCGATGCCGAGCTCCCGCAGCCGCCAGCCCTCGGCCTGGCCGTACCGCAGCAGCAGGGTGACGAGCAGCACCGCCAGCACGGTGCCGAACACGCCGCCGCGCCGGCCGAACGCGCTGGTGCCGCCGACGAGTGCGGCGCCCATCGCCAGCGCCGTGATCTCGAACCCGGTCGTCGGCGTCACCTTCTCCACACCCGCCCCGAGCAGGCTGCCGCCGACGCTGGCCAGCACGGCCGACCCGGTCAGCGCGGCGGTGGCCACCACCGCGGCCACCGCGCCGCGGCGGTGCGCCGCATCCTCGATCGGCCGGAACCGGCCGATCGTGCGCCGGACCGCCTTGGTGGAGCCGACCAGGCCGCCGACCACGCTGATCGCGGCGAAGCCGGCGAGCAGGTAGTACGCGTGCCGGCTCGGGTCGTAACTACCCTCGACCGGGACCGGCTCGCTGTGCCGCTGGATCCAGACGGCGGCCGCGAACCCGGCGGCGAGGGTCACCGCCCAGCTGGGCACGTGGAACCCGACCACGAAGATGGCGATCACCCCGCCGGCGACGAGCGCCGCAACGGCGGCCACCGCCATGGCGGCCGTAACCCCCCGGTCGGAGTTGGTGGCGAAGAAGACCGCGGCGGCGACGGCGAACGAGCCGACCGCAAGGTTCGGCACGGCGGCGCGCAGGCTCAGCACCGCCCCGAGGGTGACCAGCCCCAGGCCGGCGGCGAACACCAGCAGGTCCTTGAGCGCGGCCCCCTTGAGCAGCTCGGAGTGGTCCCGGTAGACCAGGAAGCCGACCGCGGCGACGCCGAGCACCAGCGCCAGCTCCCAGACCAGGTGCACCGCCATCCGGTCCCGGCCAGGCTCACCGTGGTCCGGGTCGTCGAACACGTCGTCGAGCGCCACCGGGGAGACCGGGCGCCGGCCAAGGCCCTGTGTGGTCTCCGTGGCATCGCTGGAGTAGTCGGTCACCGCATTAGCTCCCTGGTCGGTGCTATGAGTC
>DASSUC010000007.1:0-2325 GCA_035707405.1 Micromonosporaceae bacterium
GTGGAAGTAGACCTTGAACGTCATCGTCGCCGGCGGCGGGGTCACCGGCGCGCCGGTCGGCGAGGCACTGGCCGACGGCTGACCCGCCGGCGGCTGGGTCGTGCCGTCCTGGTCGGCACGCTGGACGAAGAACCAGACACCGGCCACGACGAGCGCGATGGCAAGAAACCCACCGACCAGCTCCATCAGATGCCGGCGGGTGACAAAGAACCTCATTGTGGTCGCCTCCTCCGACCGGAGGGGCACGGGAAGGCGGACGCGCTGCGCCGCACCCCTCCCTATCAACCTCAGGCTATGAGTGGCCTTCGGCAGGCAGCCACGGTCCGAAGGCCCTATCCTCCCGGAACCAACCGCCGCCACGATGAGCGTGCGTGCTGCCACGATGGCACGTTGGTTGCCCGCATCTGCGCATGGACGTACGTTGAACCGAAGGCGAGATCCACACCGGTGGGAAGGCCGATGAACGAGCCACGCGAGGTGTTCGTCGAGCTGCGCTCACGCCTCGGTGGGCCGGGGGCGTCAGTGCTCGACCAGCTCAAGCGGGTCCGCGCCGCGAACGGCACGGTCACCGAGGCCGACCTGCGCCAGCTTGCGGACGAGCCGGCCCGTCCGGTGGCCGCCATCGCCGGTGCCGCGTCCTTCTACGCGGACACCGGCGGCGACCGGCACGGGCGCCGCCACATCCGCGTCTGTGAAGGCACCTCCTGCGTGGCCGCCACCGGCGGTGAGCATCTCGCGCGCCTGGAGCGGGTGCTGGGCGTACGCCGGGGCGGGTGCGCCCCGGACCGCTCGGTCTCGCTGGAGGCGGTTCGCTGCCTGGGCTTCTGCTACGGGTCACCAGCCGCGCTCGACGGGGACGTGCCGCGGGTCGGCCCGGACCTGGGTGGCCTGCTCAACGGCGACGGAGCTGCCGCGGCGGCGCCGGCCATCCCGTTCGCCAGCACTGTGCACCGCCCGGTCGTGCTGGCCGGCCTGGCCGGTGGGGAGCCACAGTGGATGGTCTGGCCAGAGGTGCTGGCCGCCAGTGCCCCGGACCGGGTGCTGGCCGAGGTGACCGCCTCGGGCCTGCGTGGCCGGGGTGGTGCGGCGTTCCCGGTCGCGGCCAAGTGGGCCGCCGCGGCCCGCGAGCCGGCGCCGCGCTACCTGGTCGTCAACGGCGACGAGGGTGACCCGGGCTCGTACTGCGACCGGCTGCTGATGGAGTGCGACCCGCACCGGGTCTTGGAGGGCATGGCGCTGGCGGCCCTGGCGGTGGGCGCACGGCACGGGCTGGTGCTGGTGCGCTCGGAGTACCCGGCGGCGCTGGAGCGCCTGCGGGCGGCCGTGCGGGAGGCGCGCGCCGCGGGGCACCTCGGCGAGGACGTGCACGGTTCGGGGCTGGGCTTCGACGTCGAGGTCGTGGAGGGTGCCGGCTCCTACGTCGCCGGGGAGGAGACGGCCCTGCTGCACGCGCTGGAGGGGCTGCGCGGCGACGTGCGCCCCCGCCCGCCGTTCCCCACCACCCGGGGCTACCTGGGCCGGCCCACCGTGGTGAACAACGTGGAGACCATCGCCGCGGTGCCGTGGATCGTGCGCAACGGCGGTGCGGCGTACGCCCGGTTGGGGCATCCCGAGGAGCCGGGCACCAAGCTCGTCTGCCTGAGCGCGCTGTTCTGCCGCCCGGGCGTCTACGAGGTCGAGCTCGGGGTGCCGCTGCGCCACCTGGTCGAGGAGGTCGGCGGCGGGCTGCGGCCACCGCACGCGCTGCGGGCGTTGCAGGTCGGCGGCCCACTGGGCGGCTTCCTCTCCCCGGACCAGCTGGACCTGCCGCTGCTGTCCGGGCCGCTGGCCCGGGCCGGTGCCGCGCTCGGGCACGGCAGCCTGGTCGCGGTCGACACGTCGATGCCGGCGGTCACGCTGCTGCGGCACGTGTGGGCGTTCGGCGCGGCGGAGAGCTGCGGCGCCTGCGCGCCGTGCCGGATCGGCACCCGGCACGGCCTGGAGCTCGCCGAACGGGCCGAACGAGCCGAGCGAGCCGAACGGGCCGGACGCGCCGAACGGCCCGGACACGCCGACCGCACGGCCGCGTCGGACCTGCTCACCGCCCAGGAGCCGCTGCTGGACGTGATGGGCGTGGCGAGCATGTGCGCGTTCGGGCGGGGTCTGGCGGACGCGGTGCGCAGCCTCACCCGGGTGTACCGGGACGAGCTGGGGTTGGGAGAAGCTGATGCGGCTGCGGGTCAACGACACCCCGGTTGAGGTGCCCGACGGCGCGACGCTGCTGGTGGCCGCGCGGGCGGCCGGGGTCGCCGTGCCCACCCTCTGCCACGACGACCGGCTGTCCCC
>DASSUC010000008.1:0-5906 GCA_035707405.1 Micromonosporaceae bacterium
GCCGCCAGCCTGCTACCGGGCCTCCTGACAGCTACCCGGACCGGACTTTCACCGGCAAGCGACGACGAGCTTAAGACCAGGTCATGGCCACTACCTCATGACCACCTCCAAGTCACTGGACGCACGCGATCGCGATCTTGAGGAGGGCGAGGCGACAGAACAGGACGAACCGGACACGACCCTGCGCGCTGCCGGCCCCGCCAGCCCGTGGCGCGTGCCGGCATGGTGGCCGACCAGTGCGGCGTGGGTAGCAAGGGCGACCGGCCGACGGCGCCACGGCGTCTCTCAGGAGAGCCCGTTCGCCTCCCGGACCACGGTGACCAGCTCGTCCACGATCTCGGTCAAGGCGAAGTCGCGCGGGGTGAAGACCCGGGCCACCCCCGCCGCCCGCAGCTGCTCGGCATCGCCCGGCGGGATGATGCCGCCGACCACCACCGGCACCTCAACGCCCGCGCCGCGCAACCCGTCGAGCACGGCCGGCACCGCGTTCAGGTGTGAGCCGGAGAGCACCGAGAGCCCGACCAGGTCGACGTCCTCCTCCACTGCCGCCGCGACGATCTGCTCCGGAGCCAGCCGGATGCCCTGGTAGACCACCTCGAACCCGGCGTCACGGGCCCGGACGGCGATCTGCTCCGCGCCGTTGGAGTGCCCGTCCAGCCCCGGCTTGCCGATGAGCAGGCGCAGCGTGCCGCTGCCGAGGGCCGTGGCCGTGTCGCGGACCCGGGCACGCACCCGCGCCAGGCCGTGATCTCCATTGACTGATGCCCCGGGGGGCCCTAGCCCGGTCGGCGCCCGGTACTCCCCGAACACCTCGCGCAGCGCGCCGGCCCACTCCCCGGTCGTCACCCCGGCCCGGGCGCACGCCAGCGTGACGGGCATGAGGTTCGCGGGCGTCTGCGCATCCGCGCGCAGCCGGGCCAGCGCGGCCGAGACGGCACCCGCGTCGCGGTTCGCGCGCCAGCGCCGGACCGACGCCACCGCCGCCGCCTCGACCGCGGGGTCGATGGCCTCCACCACCCCGGCCCCCGCGGCCTGCAACGGCGAGGGCTCGGTCTCGGTGAACCGGTTGACCCCCACCACGACATCCTCGCCGGACTCGATCCGGCGGCGCCGCCGCGCCAGCGACGCCACCAGGGCGCTCTTGAGGTAGCCGGACTCGATGGCGGCCACCACCCCGCCCATCTCCAGCACCCGGTCCAGCTCCGCCCGCGCCCCGGCCACGATCGAGCCCACCAGGTCCGCGACCACCGCCGAGCCGTCGAAGAGGTCCGGGTACTCCAGCAGGTCCGACTCGTACGCCAGCACCTGCTGCATGCGCAGCGACCACTGCTGGTCCCACGGGCGGGGCAGGCCGAGCGCCTCGTTCCAGGCGGGCAGCTGCACCGCCCGCGCGCGGGCGTCGCGGGACAGCGTGACCCCGAGCATCTCCAGCACGATCCGGGCCACGTTGTTCTCCGGCTGCTCCTCGGTCAGCCCGAGCGAGTTCACCTGCACGCCGTACCGGAAGCGGCGCTGGGCCGGGTCGGTGACGCCGTACCGGTCCCGGGTCAGCTCGTCCCAGAGCGCCACGAAGGCACGCATCTTCGCCATCTCCTCGACGAAGCGCACGCCCGCGTTGACGAAGAAGGAGACCCGGGACACCACGTCGGCGAGGCGCCCGGCCGGCAGCTGCCCGCTGTCGCGTACCGAGTCGAGCACCGCCACCGCGGTGGCGAGCGCGAAGCCGACCTCCTGGGTCGGTGTGGCGCCCGCCTCCTGGAGGTGGTACGAGCAGATGTTGACCGGGTTCCACTTCGGGGTGTTGACCACCGCCCAGGCGATCGTGTCGGTGGTCAGCCGCAGCGACGGGCCGGGCGGGAAGATGTAGGTGCCGCGGGACAGGTACTCCTTGACGATGTCGTTCTGCGTCGTGCCGGCGAGCGCGGCCGGCTCGGCCCCGTGCTCCTGCGCGGTCACCACGTAGAGGGCGAGCAGCCACATGGCCGTGGCGTTGATGGTCATCGAGGTGTTCGCGGCCGCCATGTCGATGCCGTCGAACAGCCTCCGGACGTCGCCGAGGTGCGACACGGGCACCCCGACCCGCCCGACCTCGCCCCGGGCGGGCGGCGAGTCCGGGTCGTACCCGGTCTGGGTCGGCAGGTCGAAGGCGATGGACAGGCCGGTCTGGCCCTTGGCGAGGTTGCGCCGGAAGAGCGCGTTGCTGGCCGCCGCGGAGGAGTGCCCCGCGTACGTACGCATCACCCACGGCCGGTCCCGGGCGGGTAGCCTGCGTTCCCCGTCCATAGCCGGAGTCTAAGTTACTCACCAGTCACCTGCGCGGTGAAAAGCCTCACCACGGCGTGGTCCATAGTGGAACAGTGACGGAGGACCTGGCGATCTTCGCCCGCGGGCTGCGCAAGTCCTACGGCGCGACCGCCGCCGTGGCAGGCCTTGACCTGGCGGTACGCCGCGGCGAGGTGTTCGCGCTGCTGGGCCCGAACGGCGCCGGCAAGACCACGACCGTGGAGATCCTGGAGGGCTACCGGCGGCGCGACGGCGGGGAGGTGAGCGTGCTCGGCACCGACCCGGCCCGGGCCGACGCCGCCTGGCGCGCCCGGGTGGGCATCGTGCTCCAGGGCACCGGCGAGTTCGAGGACCTGACCGTGGGCGAGGTGGTCCGGCACTTCGCCGGCTTCTACCCGCGCCCGGACGACCCGGCCGCGGTGGTCGAGCGGGTGGGTCTCGCCGGGAAGGTCCGCTCGCGTACGCACGCCCTCTCCGGCGGCCAGCGGCGGCGCCTGGACGTGGCGCTCGGCATCGTCGGCCGGCCCGAGCTGCTGTTCCTGGACGAGCCGACGACCGGCTTCGACCCGCAGGCGCGGCGCGAGTTCTGGGAGCTGGTGCGCGCCCTGGCGGCCGGCGGGACAACAATCCTGCTGACCACCCACTACCTGTACGAGGCCGAGGCGCTCGCCGACCGGGTCGGCGTGATCACCGGCGGCCGCCTGGTCGCGGTGGACACCCCGGAGCGCCTCGGCGACCGGGCCAGCGCCCCGGCCACGGTCACCTGGCGGGACGGTGGCGAGACGCGCAGCGAGCAGACCGCGACGCCGACCGCGCTCGTGGCCGAGCTCGCGACACGGTACGACGGCGGCGAGGTGCCCGAGCTCACCGTGACCCGGCCGACGCTCGAGGATATCTACCTGAACCTGATCGGAGAGCGATGACCAGCCTGCCCGTGCTCGGCGCCCGGCAGGGCGGCATCGAGATCAAGCAGTTCCTGCGCAGCCGGGAGGCCGTGGTCTTCACGATGCTGTTCCCGGTCCTGCTGATGGCCATCTTCGGCGCGGTCTTCACCCAGGAGATCACGCCCGGGGTGACGTTCCGGCAGTACTTCGTCACCGGCATGATCGCCTCCGGCCTGCTCGTGGTCGGCTTCCAGAACCTCGCCATCCAGATCCCGATCGAACGGGACCGCGGCGTGCTCAAGCGGCTGCGCGGTACGCCGATGCCGAAGGCGGCCTACTTCCTCGGCAAGGTCATCGTGGTGCTGGTGATCGGCGTCGCCGAGACGGTGCTGCTGCTCGCGGTGGCGAACCTGTTCTACGGCGTCGACCTGCCCGCCACCGGTGAGAAGTGGCTGACGTTCGGCTGGGTCAGCGCGCTCGGCATCACCGCGTGCACGCTCGGCGGCATCGCCTTCTCCTCGCTGGCCCGCAGCGGCCGCGGCGCACCGGCCATGGTGACCCCGGTCGCGCTGGTGCTCCAGTTCATCTCCGGGGTGTTCTTCGTCTACACCCAGCTGCCGTCCTGGATGCAGCAGGTCGCGGCGTTCTTCCCGCTCAAGTGGATGTGCCAGGGCATGCGGTCGGTCTTCCTGCCGGACGGCTTCGCGGCGCAGGAGCCGGCCGGGTCATGGGAGCTGGGCCGGGTGGCCCTCGTCCTCGCCGCGTGGTGCGTCGGTGGCCTGGTGCTGTGCCTGCTGACCTTCCGCTGGACCACGCGGCGGGACGGGTAGCGACACCAGAACGACGGTTGACCGATGGCATCGGTGATGTCAGAGTGACGTCGTGAGCTTCGCACCGTTCCGCCAGCCGCGCTTCACGCTGCTCTGGGTGGCTGGCCTCGTCTCCCTCGCGGGCGACTGGCTGCTGGCCGTGGCCCTGCCCATCTCGGTCTACCGACTCACCGGGTCCGCGGCGGCGACCAGCGCCCTGGTGGCGGTGGGCGTGGTGCCGCGCCTGCTCTTCGGCGCGGTCGCCGGGGTCTACGTCGACCGGTGGGACCGCCGCCGGGTGCTGGTCGCGGCGAACGTGCTCCAGGCCGCGACGCTGCTGCCGCTGCTGGCGGTCACGTCGGGTGACCGGATCTGGCCCGTATACGGCGTCGTCTTCGTCCAGGCGGCGCTGGCGCAGCTGGTCCGGCCGGCCGAGCACGCCCTGCTGCCGAGCCTCGTGGAGCCGGCACAGCTGGCCTCGGCCAACGCGTTGAACACGCTCAACAACAACCTGGCCCGGCTGGTCGGGCCGGCCGCCGGCGGGCTCGCCGCGGTGGCCCTGGGCCTGTCCGGCGTGGTCCTGCTGGACGCCGCGTCCTTCCTGGTGGCGGCGGCTCTGGTGGCGCTCGTCCGGGGAAGCTACCGGGCCCGGGACGAGAAGACTGCGCAGGAGAAGGCCCCGGAGGGGGACGCCCGGCGGGGATGGGAGCGGTTCCGGCACGAGCTGGCCGAGGGCGTGACAGTGATCCGCCGCACCCGGCTGCTGCGCGTACTCTTCGTGGTCATCTCCGTGGTCAGCATCGGTGAGGGCATCATGGGGTCGCTGTTCCCGGTGTTCGTGGACCGCGCACTCGGCGGCGGGCCGGGCGAGATCGGGGCCCTGATGTCCGCGCAGGCCGTCGGCGGCCTCGCCGGCGGGCTGCTCTGCGCCTGGGTCGCGCGGCGGTTGTCGCCGGTCTGGATGGTCGGCACCGGTCTGGTCCTGTTCGGCGCCGTGGATCTGGTGATCTTCAACTATCCACGGTGGAGCACCGCCCTCGCCCCGGAGGTCGCCCTGTTCGTCCTGGTCGGCATCCCGGGCGCGGTGCTGGTCGCCGGGGCGATGACCCTGATGCAGACAGAGGTCACGGACCGGCTACGAGGCCGGGTGTTCGCCGCGGCCGGTGTGGTGGACGCCGCCGCCAAGCTCGTCGGTGCGGCGCTGGCCGCGGCCCTGACCGGCCGGCTGGGCGTGGTCACGGTGCTCACCGCCCAGGGCCTGGCGTACGTCGTCGCGGGCCTGGCCTTCGCGGTGCTCGTCCGCCGGGGCGGGCGGCACCGGGCCGCGCTCCCGGCGCCACCGCCGCGACCGGAGCCGGTCGGCGCGCGTCAGTACGAGTAGAACCCCTTACCGGACTTACGCCCCAGGTCGCCCGCTGTCACCATGCGCAGCAGCAGCTCGGGCGGGAAGAACTTGGCATCGGCCGTGTCGGCGTAGATGTTGCGCGCCGCATGCACCAGGACGTCGACGCCGGTCAGGTCGGTGGTGGCCAGCGGGCCCATGGCGTGCCCGAAGCCGAGCTTGCACGCGGTGTCCAGGTCCTCGGGTGACACCACGCCGGACTCCACCAGGGCCACCGCCTCCATCACCAGCGCGGTGATCAGCCGCGTGGTGACGAAACCGGCGATGTCGCGGTGCACCACGATGCAGGTCTTGCCGATCTCCTCGGCGAACGCCCGGGCGGTGGCCAGCGTCTCGTCCGAGGTCTTGTAGCCGCGGACCAGCTCGCAGAGGCGCATCATCGGCACCGGCGAGAAGAAGTGCGTGCCCACCACCGACTCCGGGCGCGCGGTGACCGCCGCGATCTGGGTGATCGGGATGGCCGAGGTGTTGGTGGCGAGGACGGCGTCGGCCTTGCAGATCTTGTCGAGCGCCCGGAACACGTCGTGC
>DASSUC010000009.1:0-33622 GCA_035707405.1 Micromonosporaceae bacterium
GCCCGCGCTGGCGAGCGTGCGCATGGTTCCCGGCCGGGTGCAGGTCAACACCCCCGGCTTCTGGTCCTGGGCCCTGCTCGACCGGCGTACCAACAAGGTTGTCGGCTCGCGGAACCCGACCGCGACCAGCACCACCGCCTCGATGGTCAAAGCCTGGATCGCGGCCGACTTCCTGCGCCGCGCGGCCGAGTCAGGCACCACCCCGGACAGCGGGCAGCTCCAGCGGCTGAGCACCATGATCCGGGACAGCGCGAACGACCCGGCACACGAGTTCTTCGCGCTCCTCGGCGGCGCGGCATCGACCCGGCGGCTCATCCGCACCTGCGCCCTGACGGACTCCGTGCCGCACGAGAACTGGAGCAACACCGCGGTGTCCGCAAGCGACACCGCGCGCCTCGCCGACTGCATCGCGGACGGCCGGGCGGCCGGCCCGCAGTGGACCCCCTGGCTGCTGACCCAGATGCTCGGCGTACGTGGCCTCGGCGACTTCGGCATCCGCGACGCGCTGCCGCCCGCCAGCGCGGCCGGCGTGGCGATCAAGAACGGCTGGGTGGTCCGCACGCTGCACGCCGAGTGGCACGTGGCCTGCCTGGCCGTTGCGGAGGGCTGGGCGCTGGGCGTGCTGGCGCGCTACCCCCAGGAGCTGGGCCTCACCCACGGAGCTCAGATCTGCGAGAAGGTGGCGGCGGCGCTGCTGCCCCGGTGACCCGTGCCGCCGGCTCAGGCGCCGCCGAACCAGACGGCCGCCCCGGCGTCCGGCGGGCGCAGCCCGGCCAGCCGGGCGAACTCGCGCAGCCCGGCCAGCTGCCGCTCGCCCAGCGAGAAGTCCAGCGCCCGGAAGTACGACGCGAGCGTGTCCGCGTCGAACGGCTCCCACCGGGCCGCGGCGACGGCGACCTCGTCCAGCTCGGCCAGGCACAGGTCCCGCGAGCGCAGGAAGGCCTCGTGCACGTCCTTGACCAGGCCGGGGTGGGCGGCGGCGAAGTCGCGGCGGGCGGCCCAGACGGCGAAGACCATGGGCAGCCCGGTCCACTCCCGCCACGCCTGGCCGAGGTCGGTGACGTGCAGGCCGCGCCGCGGCGCCTCGTAGAGGGCGCGCAGCGCCACGTCACCGATCAGCACCGCCGCGTCCGCCTCCAGCAGCATCTCGGTCAGGTCGGGCGGGCAGGTGAAGTACTCCGGCGTCACGCCGTACCGCCGGGCCAGCAGGAGCTGGGCGAGCAGCACCCCGGTACGGGAGGTCGAGCCCAGCGCCACCCGGCCCCGGTCCAGGTCGGTCAGCGGCCGGGTGGCCACGATGTTGACGGACAGCACCGGCCCGTCGCTGCCCACCGCGAGGTCCGGCAGGAGCAGCAGGTCACCGGCGTGGCGCAGATACTCGACGACCGAGATCGGGCCGATGTCGAGCTCGCCGGCGACCAGCGCTGAGTTGAGCCGGTCCGGGGCGTCCTTGCGCAGCTCCACATCGAGCAGCGCGCCCGAGCGCATCAGCCCCCAGTAGATCGGCAGGCAGTTGAGGAACTGGATGTGCCCGACCCGGGGGCGCTGCGGTGCGCCGCGGGGCTCGCTCCGCTCACTCCTCGCGCTCACGGGCTCGCCTTACGTTCGCGACTGCGGGGCTCGCTCCGCTCACTCCTCGCGCTCACGTCCGCCCACGCTACCCAACCGCCGGCGGGCCAGCAGCCGCACCAGCAGTGACCGGTGCCACCGGAGCCTGCCTGCGCTCCGCCCGGGCCACCGGAACGACGCACGCGGCCACCACGACCAGGCCGGCCACGCCGCAGGCGGCGACCAGCGGGCGGGGCTGGTAGAGCGCGAGCAGGGCGCCGCCGGCGGCGTACCCGACCATGTTGGCGGCGTTCACCGCGCCGGCGAACGTGCCGAGCGCCCGGCCGCGCACCTCGGCCGGCACGCGCCTGGCCACGACCACGCCCGCGACCAGGTTCTCCCCGCCGTTGATCACCCCGCCGACCAGCCAGAGCGGGACCAGCCACCACACGTCCGGCACGAGGGCCGCCACCAGCAGCACCGCTGACATGCTGGCGAGCAGGCCGAGCATGCCCCGGGCCAGCGCCAGGTCGTCCCGGTCCCGGGCGGTGCCGGCCGTGAGCCACGAGCCGGCCAGCATCGACCCGGTCCACACGCCGCCGAGCACGCCGTACATGGTGGTCGACCCGCCCAGCGTCTCGCGGACGAAGAACACGTCGATCACGTTCACCGCGCTGATCGCCGCGACCGCCGCGACCACCGCCAGCAGCAGCGCGAGCAGCAGCCGGTCGCTTCGCAGGCGCCAGGCCGGTGCCGGCGGGCCACCACCGGCCGCCGCCGGCACCACCGCCGCGCGGCCACCCCGGCGGGTACGGATGAGCAGCCCGGCCACTGCGATCGCCAGGTACGTGACCGCGTCGATGAGCAGCGGCACGCGTACCCCGAACTGGCCCACCAGCACCCCGGCGAGCGCCGGACCGGCCAGCGCACCCAGGCCGAACGCGGTCTGTGACACGGCCATGGCCCGGGGCAGGTGCGCCCGGCCGACCATGTCGGGCACGAGCGCGCCGAGGGTCGGCTGGGTCACCGCGAGCCCGGCGGCGAGCACGGCGACCAGGGCCACGATCACCACCGCCGAGGTCGAGTACGCGAGCACGGCACACACGGCGGCCTGGACGAGGCCGGTGCCGACCAGCAGCACCCGGCTGTCCACCCGGTCGGCCAGCCGCCCGGCCAGCGGGGCGAGCACCGTCATCGGCACGGTCGAGGCGAGCAGCACGGCCGCCACCGCGACGCCGCCCGCGCCCCGGCTCTGTAGGGCGAGCACGAGCGCGGTCGCGGCGAGGAAGTCTCCGCCGGTGGAGACGGCCCGGGCGGCGGAGGACAGGTAGACGTCACCCCAGCGGGGCGGGTGCGGCGGTGGTGCGGTCGCCCCGGTCGCCGCCTGCTCCGCCCCCGCAGGCCTCGATGTAGATGTGAAGGACATGCTTCGAAGTTTTCCCTTCACATCCCACAAACGCAAGGGTGGCCTGCTAGCCCGTCGGAAATGCCCGGAAAATCACTCTTATCTGCCGCGAGCCGGGAGGTGCGCCGGTCCGTCGGCGGGCCTTTGCGTAGGGCCGGATCAGCTCGACGATCTGGCGGCTCAGCGCGGTCAGCTCGGTGGCGTCCAGCAGGAGCGTGCCCTCGGTCAGCGCGGCCGCCTCCCGCCAGGCCGGCGGCTCATCGGCGAACGCGGCCAGCCAGGCCCGGGTCTGCGCGTCCTGGCGCTCGATCAGCACGGTGACCAGGTCGCGCTCTGCCGCCCCCGCCTCGACGTCCCCGCCTGGCTCGGCGGAGAGGTCGAAGCCGCGGACCCGGCTCTGCCACACCCGCTCCCGGCCGTCGCCGCGGCTCGCCGCCTCCTCGACCAGGCCCACCTTCGCCAGCGCCCGCAGGTGGTAGCTGGTCGCGCTGGGCGAGAGCCCGCACACCTGCGCGCACTCGGTGGCGGTGCCGGTCTCCCCGGCCATCAGGTACTCCATGATCGCCAACCGGGCGGGGTGGGCGAGGGCCCGCATGACCTGCGGGTCCCGGATCTCCAGCCGCTGCTGCTCCGCCATTGCCGCTCCCGTCACCCGCCCCCGGCGACCACGCCAGGCAGGTACGGCGCCGGATGATACTTAACGCCCGTCTCGCCGCCCGGACGATACTTTCGAGGCCTGAAAGTATCGTCCACCGACGGGTGGAGAGCCGCGAGCGCGACACATACGCCCGATGAGGTAGCTGTGTCGCTTACGCACGACGGCCTCACCTGGCGGGGGGTGGTGGACGGGTCGGGCCCTCGTGCTGGCACTGTGACGTCTGCCTCCGCAAAGGGGCATGAGCCAGACCGTTACGGGGTGTGCGCGGGCCTGGACCAGGTGTCTGGCCCACCCCTGGGTGCTGGTTGTTGGACGGTGCGCTTCTTGATCTGAACCGCCAACCGTCTATTTCATGCGCTTTTGTTCGCTGTTGTCCCTTGTGTGGCGCGCAGCCTTCCGTCGACACGTTCTTGATCAAATCAATTTCACTGCAATTGGCCTTATCGGGTGCGCCGATGACCCCAATATCAGTGAAATTGATTTGATCTTGATCTGGACGACTATGTGAGCGGCGGCCAGGGCGGTGGCTTGGCCATGTGGACACGCCGCGCCAGTCCGGCGCGCTCGACGATGCTTCTCGGCCGCTCGGGAGGCTGCCGCAGGCGACCTACGTTGCGTTGGGCGTGGCCGGCGGTTACGTAGTCGGCGTCCGCACCGGGAAGACCGCTGCCTGGCCAAAGTCGGCACACCGGATCCTCGTAGGAGTCTCACCCCGGGGTGGCCGCCTACGGTGACGCGAAACCGGACCGGCAGCAGCCGACGACCGCCTCGTCGGCGATATCCGGTGGCGATATCCAGTGGAGCCTGCCTACGACGGCGCGTACGCTGTCACCCCGCTACGACGGCCGCGGGTGCTGGACCCGTAGCGGACGTCCCGCGCCGGGGGCCGACCGGCCCGCCGGGTACGCGAGCGGATCTACCAACGCCAGAGAGGTCCGTCGGATGGTCCTGCCCACCCAGACCACCCTCGACTCCGAGCTCGCCACCGAACGCGAACACCTCTCCGCCTCCCGCGCCGCGCTGCGCCGGATGCGGGAGCGGGCCCAGGCCCTCTTCGCCACCGGGGAGAACGTCGCCGGTGACGCGTACACCGCGGAGACGCTGGGCCGTACGCTGGCCCGCCGCGTCGCGGAGCTGGCCGACGACCCGTCCACGCCGCTCTTCTTCGGGCGCCTCGACTTCGCCGAGGACACCGCCGGCGCTGACGGCGACGCCGGGGACGGGGACGGGCACGCCGGCCAGCGCTACCACATCGGCCGGCGGCACGTGGTCGACGACACCGGCGAGCCGATGGTCCTCGACTGGCGCGCCCCGCTGTCCCGGGCCTTCTACCGGGCCAGCGCCCGCGACCCCCAGGGTGTGCGGACCCGGCGCCGGTTCGGCTTCTCCACCGGAGAGCTGACCAGCTTCGAGGACGAGCACCTCGACCGCGGGGAGGAGCTGGGCACCCGGTCCCGGATCCTGACCGCCGAGATCGAGCGCCCGCGGGTGGGCCCGATGCGCGACATCGTCGCCACCATCCAGCCCGAGCAGGACGAGCTGGTACGGGCCGACATCGACGCGTCGATCTGCGTCCAGGGGGCACCCGGCACCGGCAAGACCGCGGTCGGCCTGCACCGCGCGGCGTACCTGCTCTACCTGCACCGGGAGCGGCTCAAGCGGTCGGGGGTGCTGGTCGTCGGCCCGAACCACGCGTTCCTGCACTACATCTCGGCCGTCCTGCCCACCCTCGGCGAGGTGGACGTGGCACAGGCCACAGTGGACGACCTGGTCGCGCGGGTGCCGGTGCGCGCCCCGCACGACCCGGCCGCCGAGGTCAAGCACGACGTACGCATGGCGGCGGTGATCGCCCGGGCGCTGGCCAGCCGGATCCAGCGACCGGAGGAGCCGATCGTCATCTCCGACGGCTCGTTCCGCTGGCGCATCTCCGCCGAGGCACTGCGCCGGGTGGTCGACGACGTACGCCGGGAGCGGCCGCCGTACGCGGTGGGCCGGGAACGGGTCCGCGCCCGCGCGGTCGCGCTGCTCCAGCGCCAGGCGGAGGCGCGGCGGGCGGAGTCGCCGGGTGACGCCTGGCTGCGCCGGATGGGGCGGGCCAAGCCGGTGACCGCCTTCCTCGACCACGTGTGGCCCGCGGTGAGCCCGGAGCAGCTGGTGTTCGAGCTGCTGAGCGACCCGGCCGCGCTCGCCCGGGCGGCCGGCGGCGTCCTCGGCGAGGCCGAGCAGGCGGCGCTGCTCTGGCCCCGGCCGCCGCGCACCGCCAGGGCGGCCCGCTGGTCGGCCGCTGACGCGGTGCTGGTCGACGAGGCCGCCGGCCTGGTCGACCGGCTGCCCAGCTACGGGCACGTGGTGGTGGACGAGGCCCAGGACCTCTCGCCGATGCAGTGCCGGGCCATCGCCCGGCGCAGCGAGCACGGCTCGCTCACGCTGCTCGGCGACCTCGCGCAGGGCACGGCACCGTGGGCGGCGACCGACTGGGCGGCGACCGTGGCGCACCTCGGCAAGCCAGCGGCGACGGTAGTGCCGCTGAGCACCGGGTTCCGGGTGCCCGAGGCGGTGCTGGCGCTCGCCAACCGGCTGCTGCCGGCGCTGCGCGTCGACGTACCGGCAGCGGTCTCCCTGCGGCGGGACGGCGCGCTCGCCGTGCTCGCGGTGCCCGACGTCGCCGGCGCGGCGGTCCGCGAGGTCCGCTCGGCGCTTGCGGCCGAGGGGTCGGTCGCGGTGATCGCCGCGGACGCCGCGGTGCCCCGGCTGACCGCCGCGCTGCACGCCGCCGGCGTGGAGACCGCGACGCCCGACGACGTCGAGGCCGCGGTGCGGGTCACCGTCGTCCCGGCGACCATGGCCAAGGGCCTCGAGTACGACTCCGTCGTGGTGGTCGAGCCGGCGGAGATCGTGTCGGCGGAGCCGCGGGGGCTGCACCGGCTCTACGTCGTGCTGACCCGGGCCGTGTCCCGGCTGTGCGTGCTGCACTCCGCACCGCTGCCGGCGCCCCTCACCGCCTGAGCCACCGGCACGCGTTCTTGTCGGACCCCGGTGCCAGGATCCGAGCTGGGAGCGCGGCCGGCAGCGCCGCCCCGGTGACAGGAGACCTTCGGATGACCACCTACCCACCCGGCACACCGGTCTACGTCGACCTCAGCACGACCGACCTCGATAGCGCGACGCGCTTCTACACCGAGCTGTTCGGCTGGGCGGCACAGGTGTCGCCGGAGCCCGGCAGCGACAGCTACACCGTCTTCACCAGGGACGGCAAGGTCGTGGCCGGGGCGAAGGCGGTGGCGGACCAGCCACCGGCGTGGTGGACGCACATCCTCGTCGAGGACGCCGACGCGGCGGTCAAGCGGGTCGAGGCGGCGGGTGGCCAGGTGCTGACCCCGCCCATGCAGGTGACGGAGCTTGGTCGCATGGCGGTCTGCGCCGACCCGGCCGGCGCCCCGTTCGCGCTGTGGCAGGCCGGCACGATGCCCGGCGCGGAGGTCTTCAACGTCCCCGGCGCACTCTGCTGGAACGAGCTGACCACCCGGGATGTCGAGGGTTCCAAGGAGTTCTACGCCAGCGTCCTCGGCTGGTGGCCGAAGACCAGCGAGATGATCCCCGGCGGCTATGTGGAGTTCCAGGTCGACGGCCGGTCCGTCGCCGGCCTGATGCCCATGCAGGGCGACGACTGGCCGGCCGACCTGCCGGCGCACTGGATGGTCTACCTCGCGGTCTCCGACACCGACGCGACCGCAGCCAGGGCGGCCGAGCTCGGCGGGGCGGTCTGCGTCCCGCCGACCGATACCTCCGCGGGCAGGCTGGCCGTGCTGAACGACCCCACCGGCGCGGCCTTCTCGATCATCCGCATGTGAGCCGCGCGCCAGGCAGGACAGGTGGGGTGGGTGGTCACACCGACCCCACCCGGCGCACCGGGACGACCAGCGGGCCCTGGTCGCCGTCCACCACCCGCACCCGGGCGCGGTAGTGCCTGGAGAGCAGCTCCTCGGTGAGCACCTGGCGCGGCGGTCCGCTCGCGGCCACCCGGCCGTCGGCGAGCAGGACCAGGCGGTCGGCGTACTCTCCGGCGAGCGACAGGTCGTGCATGGTGGCCAGCACGGTCAGGCCGTCGGAGCGGCGCAGGCCGTCGACCAGCTCCAGCACCTCCTGCTGGTGCCCGATGTCCAGCGCCGACGTGGGCTCGTCGAGCAGCAGCAGGGGTGCGCCCTGGGCCAGTGCCCGGGCCAGGAAGACGCGCTGGCGCTCGCCGCCGGAGAGGGTGGCCAGCTCCCGGCCGGCGAAGCGGGTGAGCTGGAGGCGGTCCAGGACCTCCCGGACGACCGCCACGTCCGTGCCCGACTCCCGGCCGAGCGGCGGGATGTAGGGGGTCCGCCCGAGCAGCACGTAGTCGAGGACCGCCATGCCGCCGGGCACCACCGGCGACTGCATCACCGTGGCGACCAGGCGCGCGCGGTCCCGGCGGCGCAGCCGGGCGGCCGGCGTACCCAGGATGGCGATGGACCCGGTGTGGGGCAGCACGCCGCCGGCGGCGCGCACCAGGGTCGACTTGCCGGCGCCGTTGGGCCCGATGACGGTGACCCACTCCCCGGCGGCGACCGCCAGGTCGACGCCCTGCAGGACCGGCGCCCCGCCCAGCACGACCCTGAGGTCCACTATGGACAGTGCAGGGGTGCCGGTCATACCGGCACCCGGCGGGTGGTCCGCAGCACGAGGATGAAGAACGGCGCCCCGAAGAACGCGGTCACCACACCGATCGGGATCTCCGCCGGCGCCACGGCGGTGCGGGCGGCCAGGTCACACAGGGTGAGGAAGGCCGCCCCGAAGAGCATGGACAGCGGCAGCACCACCCGGTAGCTGGCGCCGGCCAGCAGCCGGACCGTGTGCGGCACGATGATGCCGACGAACGCGATGAGGCCGGAGACCGCGACCGCCGCGGCGGTGCCGAGGGACGCCACGACCACCAGCAGCAGCCGGGACCGCTGCGGGTGCACGCCGAGACCGGCCGCCTCCTCGTCGCCCACGGCGAGCACGTCCAGGCGCCGTCCGTGCAGCAGCACCACGGCGGCGGTCGCCACCGCGTACGGCAGCAGCATCAGCACGTCGTGCCAGCCGTCGGTGGCGAGCCGGCCGAGGATCCAGGAGTAGACCTCGCGGATCGTCTGGACGTTGCGCTGCAACAGGTAGGTCTGCCCGGCGGTCAGGAAGCTGGTGACGGCGACCCCGGCGAGGATCAGGGTGGCCGGGGAGCGGTCCCGGCCGCCGGCCGCACCGAGCCCGTAGGTGAGCGCCACCGCGGTGAGCGCGCCCAGGAAGGCCGCGATCGGCACGGTGGTCGGCAGGCTGGCGGTCTCGTCCCCGCCCGGGCCGCCGCGCAGCGCGATGGCGACCGTGGCGCCCAGCCCGGCGCCGGCCGCCGCGCCGAGCAGGTAGGGGTCGGCCAGCGGGTTGCGGAACACCCCCTGGTAGCAGCCGCCGGACAGGGCCAGCATGGCGCCGACGAGCAGGCCGAGGACGACCCGCGGCAGCCGTAGCTCGGTGACGATGGCGGTCTCGCGCTCGGTCAGCCCGGAGTCCAGGTGCACCCCGGGCACGAGGTTCAGCAGCTCGGCGGCGACACCGCCCGGGGCCAGCCGCACCGGCCCCAGGGCCAGCCCGGCGAGGGCGGTCACCACCACGGCGACCGCGCCGGCCGCGAGCCAGCGCGACCGCAGCCGGGCCGGGCCGGGGTACGGCGGCAGCGCGCCCTCGCCCCGACCCGGCAGCGGGGGCAGCGCGCCCCCGCCCGGGCCCGGCAGCGGGGACGTCGTCACGCAGGGGCCTTGGCCACCGCGTCCACGATGGACCGGACCAGCTCGACGACGCGGGGACCCCACCGGGAGGCGATGTCGTCATCGAGGGTGACCACCTGGCCGGTGCGGACCGCGGTGATGCCCGCCCAGCCGGCACGCGCCCGGACCGTGGCCGCCGACTGCTGGCAGCACTTGGCGTCGGCCAGGAAGATCATGTCCGGGTCCGCCTTGACCAGCGCCTCGGGGTTGAGCTGGGGATACCCGGTGCCTGCCCGGTCGGCGGCGTCGGCCACGTTGACCAGCCCGGCCATGGCGAACAGCGAGCCCACGAACGTCTTCGAGGTGACCGTGTAGAGAGTGGGGTCCAGCTCGTAGTAGTAGGTCAGCTTCTTCGGCCGCGACGGCAGGTCCTTGACCAGCTTCGCGATGTCGTCGGTCATCCTCTGCACCACCGCCGCCGCCTCGGCGCCGTGCCCGGTGAGCGCCCCCAGGTCGGCCAACTGCCGGTACGAGTCGTCCAGCGTGCTCGCGGCGGCCCCCAGGTAGACCGGGATCTTCAGGGCCTTCAGGGCGTCCACGATCTTCGCGATGTCATTGGAGACGACCACGAGGTCGGGGTTGTACGCGGCGATCGCCTCGGCGTTCGGCTTGAAGCCGGACAGCGCGCTCTTCGGCGCCTCCGGCGGGAAGGTCGACTGGTCGTCGACGGCGACGACCTGCTTGCCGGCGCCGATGGCGAACAGCATCTCGGTCGCGGTCGGCGACAGCGAGATGATCCGCTCCGGCCGCTTGTCGAGCGTGACCGCGCCGACCGTCACCGGGTAGGCGGCGGCGCTGGACGGCGCCGCGCCCGGTGCGGCGTCACCGCCGCCGTCGCCACAGCCGGCGAGCGCGGTCAGCGCGGCCAAGATCAAAAGGGTACGCCTGCGCATGGGTCCTCCTGTCGGTCGAGGGTCTGGTGCTTCGCCGACAGGGCCCGGCTCGCCGGAGGTGTCCCGCCTGCGAGGCGCCCTTCCTCGAGAGCGCGGATTCGCGACCGGGTCAGCAGGCGACCTGGCTCTCCCGTACGGGGACGGGATCACAGTTGCGGGACAGCGCCGGGTTCACACCGGCTTCGCTGCGGACCGGTCGGGTAGACCGTAGCGCACAGTGTTGGTCTGCCCGTGGGGTGGGCGCCGACACTACGGTGGCGCCCCGTCTGGACGGGGCGCCACCGAGCTGCTGCCGATGGGAGCCGGAGCTCAGACGGCCTGCGTGATCCGTACGTCGTCCACGCCCGCCTCGACCAGGCTGGCCGTGCTGGCGTCCGCGGCCTGGACCAGGATGCGCACGCTCTGGCCGGCGTATGCGGAGAGGTTGACGGTGGCCGTCGCCCATGCGCCGTCCCGGTTGGCCGCCGCGCCGAGCTGCGAGAACACCGACGTCGTGCCGCCGCTGTGCACCACGGACACCCGGAAGAAGTCGGCCGACGAGGAGTTCGAGCCGTGCGCCAGGTACCACGACAGCGACAGGGTCAGCGTGCCGGTGGTCGGCAGGGTGATCGCCGGCGACCGCATGCTGGTGGTGCCGTTGTCGATGTCGTAGTCACCCGCGCCGACCCCGGCCAGCGGGCCGGTGACCAGGTCGAAGGCGCCGCTGACCGTGGTGCCGAGCTGCTTGGTGCCGCTGGACGTGGTGCCCTGCGGGTCAGCCCGCTCCCACATGCCGGTGGTGGCGGTGTCGGTGCCGTTCGGGTTGACCGTCCAGCCGGTCGCGGTCTCGAAGTTGTCGAAGTAGATCGTGGTCGGCGGGGTGCCGCCGCCACCGCAGTAGATGTCCTGCTTGTTGATCGCCCGGTACGGGCAGTCGGCGTACTCGGAGAGCATCAGCACGGCGCTGCGGTTGCGGGAGGTCTGCGCGGCGATGATCTCGTCACCGGGGTAGAACCCGCCGCCGAGCGAGGAGCTCGGGTACATCTCGAACGTGTACGCGAAGATGCCGTGCGCCGCCCACATCCAGTCGATGCTGGTGCCGTCGGCGATGTAGAGGTCACTCGCCTGCTCCGGCGTGTAGTTGTTGGTGGCCGCCATCTGGTTGCCGATGGTCTGGAAGGTGGCCTGCGCGTCCGCGCCCAGCGTCGGCGTGGTGTTGGCCGTGGTGTAGCCGTACGGCCAGAGCACCAGCTCGGAGTAGGTGTGGAAGTCGATGTTCACCTTGATCTGCTGCACGCCGCCGACCACGCGGCTGTTGACGAAGTCCCGGATCCGCGCGGTCTCCGGAGCGGAGAACGGCGACGGGCCGCGGTAGGTGTCGCTCGACGTGCTGCCGGACGAGCCGCCGCAGCAGCCCCACTGGTAGGACCAGTTCCGGTTGAGGTCGGTGCCCACGTAGGTCGAGCCGCTGTTGGGCTGGCGGTTCTTGCGCCAGGAGCGGTAGGAGCCGGTGGCGATGTCGTACTCGCTGCCGTCCGGGTTCACCGACGGCAGGATCCAGATCTCCCGGCTGTTCACGATGTTCGTGATCCGCGAGTCGACGCCGTAGTTGTCGGTGAAGAGGTTCAGCAGGTAGATCGCCATCTCCACGGTCAGGTGCTCGCGGGCGTGCTGCTGGCTGTTGAAGAGGATCTCCGGCTCGTTCTCGTCGGTCGCGACGTTGTCGGAGATCTTGACACCCATGATGTCCCGACCCTCGTACGACGTACCGATGCTGATCCTGCGGGCGATCGACGGGTGGTCGGCGACCACCTGGTTGACCACCGCGGTCATCTCGGCGTAGTCGTGGTAGCCGGCGTCGCCCGGCGGGAAGCCCTGGATGCCGACGTCGCCGGAGGTGTCCCGGGCCGGTATCGCGACGGTCTGGAAGCCGAGCGCGTTGATCGCCTTGACCTCGTTCGGGGTCGCTGTGATGTGCAGGACCCCGTGCTCGCTGAAGTCGATCGCCGCGCCGGTGCGGGCAACGGCGTTCCGGTCGGCGAAGGTCCGCGGACCGATCACCCGGTACTGCGCGGAGGCCCCGTCCTCGGCGGCAAGGCTCGGGTCGGCGGTCGCCGGTCCGGTCGTGGTGAGTGCCAGCCCGCACAGGGCTAACGCGGTGACGAGGACGGCGGTCCGCCGCCCGAGGCGTGGTGCGCGGAACCTCATGTCTGACCTCCCGGTGGCTGAGGACGATTCCGCTGGTGGAGACACTGCACCACGCTCACATGGTCATATCAATACCCATCTCTATCTACGTCGGTCAAAGGATGCCGCTTGACCCCGGTACTCGCGTTACCGCCGCCGGGCGGAGCTTGCGGACAGACGCGGCACAGCCGCGACGCGCGTGGAGGCGGCCGATGAGCGGTGGACGCGAGGCAGCGCCTGGACCACCGCGGGCGAACGGATGTCAGGCACGGCGGAGAGCGCCGGGCCAGGTCAACGGGCTCGGGCGGCCCGCCACGGAGGCACGACGGCGCGTCCAGGCATAGCGGACAGCTGAGTCCCATGATCATCTGGGCGGCCGGCCAGACGCGGCGGGTGAGCCCTTCGACCCTTCGACGATGCACCATTTAGGCCTTTTTTCTGCTATACCACTGACCTTCTCGGGCGACGAATAGCCGAACTCCGATCCCTGATATGCCCATGATCGCGATCGATGCAGTAAATGTTTAGTCTCACTACACATTTGGCGCTAAAGTCGCGATCTTGACGGCGCTGCCGCCTTGAAAGCGAAGCCTGCCCCTGAGGGCTGGCATCTAAATCAACCTTGCTGTGGCTATTGTCCTGTTCCAGGACAGCTCTGGCTACGCGGAGGGCGTCGGGCCGGGCGGCTGGCGCGTACCCTTCGGGCCCTCCTGGTCGTCACCGGCGAGCGCGGACCGTAACCGGTCCCGCTCGGCCTGGCGGCGCTGCGCGCCGTCGGCGAGCCGCTCGGCGACCTCGTGCCGCCAGCCGCGCAGCAGGAAGTACGCCAGGCCGGCCGAGACGACAACCGCGATCATGAGCTTGACCAGGATGTTCAGGTCGACCGGCCACAACGCCAGGAAGACCAGCAGGAACAGCCCGATCCGGCCCAGCGTGTACTTGACGACTGTGTTCACGGCAACCTCCGAACCCCGTAGAACCACAGCACCGCATACCCGAGCACGGCGACCGCCGCACCCACCGCGCCCGAGCCCAAGGGTGGCAGGAAGCTCGCCGGGGCAGCGGCCAGCAACCCGAGCAGCAGGGCGACGAGCGCCGCCCCGATCGCCACGACCAGCCGGAACCGCGCCCCCCGCCAGGCCCGCACGTCCTCGAGGAACAGCCAAGCCGGCAGGATCGCCGCGAGCCAGCCGCTGGCCCGTCCGAACGTACCCAGGCCCAGCAGGGCCAACCCACCGTCGATCAGGACCACCGCGGCCAGCCCGAGCAGGAGGCCGCCCAGCGCGTATGCGAGCAGCTCGCCCGCTGACACGATGCGGCCCTGCTCGTCGCGGCGCGGAGAGCCACTCCCGTCCGGCCGTCCCCGCCCAGCCGCCCGGTCACTACCACCAGACCGGTCACTACCACCAGACCGGCCACTACCGCCCGACCGCTTCGCCACGCCGGCCTAGGCCCAGACCTGCTGCGGCTGCGCCCGGCGCTGCGCCAGCGATGGCGCCGGGTCGTACTCGCGTACCACCTCGTATCTGGTGTTGCGCTCGACCGGGCGGAAGCCGGCGTCCCAGATGAGGTGGAGCAGGTCCTCCCGGTGCATGGCCTGCGGCGTGCCGTAGTGGTCGGCGTCGTGCGTGATCTTGTATTCGACCACCGAGCCGTCCAGGTCGTCGGCGCCGAAGCTGAGCGAGAGCTGGGCCACTGACAGCCCGTGCATGACCCAGAAGCACTTGACGTGCGGCACGTTGTCGAAGAGCAGCCGGGACACGGCGAAGGTCTTCAGCGACTCGGCGGGGGCCGCCATCGTGGTGCGCTCCTGGAGCCGGTTGCGCACCACGCCGTCGGCCGAGTCCACAAAGTCGTGCTGGTAGCGCAGCGGGATGAAGACCACGAAGCCACCGGTGGAGTCCTGTAGCTCGCGCAGGCGCAGGACGTGGTCAACCCGGTGCCGCGGCTCCTCGATGTGGCCGTAGAGCATGGTGGCCGGCGTACGCAGGCCCTTGGCGTGCGCCAGGCGGTGGATGCGCGACCAGTCCTCCCAGTGGGTTTCGTGGTCGACGATGTGCTGCCGCACCTCCCAGTCGAAGATCTCCGCACCGCCGCCGGTGAGCGAGGCGAGCCCGGCGTCGATCAGCTCGTCCAGGATCTCGTCGGCCGGGCGGCCGGAGATCTTCTCGAACCAGTGGATCTCCGTGGCGGTGAAGCACTTGAGCGAGACCCCGGGCAGCGCCTCCTTCAGCGCCCGCAGCACCCGGGGGTAGTAGCGCCACGGCAGCGTCGGGTGCAGGCCGTTGACGATGTGCAGCTCGGTGAGCTGCTCGTCCTCCATCTCCCGTGCCTTGGCCACCGCGTCCTCCACCCGCATCGTGTACGCGTCCTTCTCGCCCGGCTTGCGCTGGAAGGAGCAGTACGCGCAGCTCGCCGCGCACACGTTGGTCAGGTTGAGGTGCCGGTTGACGTTGAACATGACCCGGTCCCCGTTGAGCTCGGTCCGCCGGTGGTGCGCGAGCCGGCCGAGCCAGGCCAGGTCGTCGCTGGCGTAGAGATCCACCCCGTCCTCGCGGGTCAGCCGCTCACCGGCGTAGACCTTCTCCTCCAGCTCCCGCCTGCGCCCCGCGTCCACCCGGCCCACCTCGCCTCTCGTCGTACCCGCGTCTGCCCTTGCCCGCCGCGCCAGCCGTGCCGCAGCCGATGGGGCTCCGCGCCCGAGCGTACGTCGGGCGGCTCCGGGACGCCTCCGGTCCCCTACGGCTGCCCGGCGGGCCCGGCACGGCTGGCACCCACCCCGTCCAGCTCGGCACCGTTCTCCCAGCTCAGCTGGGATGCACCGGCGATGTAGCGGTGATGCCACCGCGATGAACGCGAGCGCGCATGGTCAGCTCACACGCCACACACCCTGGAGGTAACCGTGAGACACCCAGAGGTAACTGTGAGCACAGTCCTCGGCTGGCGCAGCCGGCCAATACGACTACTGGCGCTGCTGCTGTCCATCGCGGTATGCACGTCGATCCTCGTCACTGTCAATGCCCGCGCGGCATCGGCGCATTACCCGACCGCCCCCTGCCTCGCCGAGTACGAGGGCGCCCAGGAGTACCAGGTCTTTGCGGACGGCACCGAAGACTACATCGTCTACGAGTGCCGGCGGACCGTCCGCGCCCCGTACATCTACTACTGGCAGATGACCTCGATCAACAACTTCAAGGAACAGGCTGAGACGTTCAAGAAGAGCATCATCCGGTTCGCCAAGGAGGAGGTCTGGCAGGGCATCGTGACCGGCGGCTTCGGGGTGTTCCAGGGCTCGTCGTACGACCGCCCCCACGTCCGGTACGAGGGCGCTTTTGACCTGAGGAACTGGCAGGGAAGCCGGATCTACCGGCAGATGGGCATCCACATCGTGGCCAAGCACTACGTCAACGGCGGCTGGTCCAGCTGTGCCGACAGCGGCTGGAAGAACTCCAGCACCACGGTGTCGAGCTTCAGCCACAGCTTCTACACGCTCAACTCCAGCTGTGGCGGGACCATCAAGCTGTACACCGCGGCGCACTTCCTCCAGCAGAGCACAGGCACATGGTGGACCAGCTCATGGGTGGAGACCGGGCCCTACACGATCCTGCCGCCCGTCTAGCCAGCCGGCCCACCGAGCCACCCGCCACGCCGGACACGGCCCTCAGGGCGGCCCCACCGACCAGTCGGTCACCAGCCTTGACCTGGATGTCTACTCCGAGCAATCGACACAAGTCGCCCGGGTGAGGTAAGACTGATAGGGCTGCATGTGGCAGCCCACGGACCTGGGGACGGCCTGCCGGACCGTGCCCTCACACAGGGACAGGTGAGATGGGACAACGCAGACGACGGGGTCGGCGAGCACCGGAGGGTTACCCACCATCCACCGTCCCGGCCACCTCGCGCGGCGGGGCCGCCGTCTTCGGCCGCCCCGTCGCCTGGTCTGCCATGCTCAGCGCCGCGGTCGCCACGGTGCTCGCCGCGCCCGTCTACTCCCCGGCCTACGCGGACCCGGTCAACGTGCCGAACACCGGTGCCCGCCCGGTGCCGGCGGGCGCGCTGCGGCTGCCCGGCACCACCACCCCGCCCGGCACGCCGGTCCCGGGCCCGCCGGCACCGATCGTGCTGGGCCCGCTCGCACAGCAGATCATCGCCGCGGAGACCGCGGCCGCCCGGCTCGGCGAGCAGCTGAACGGCATCGACGAGCAGCTCGCGCTGGCGCGCAGCCGCACCGTCGAGACAAGGGTGGCCTCGGACGCCGCCGAGGCCGAGGTGCTGCGACTGCGGGAGAAGGCCGAGGCCGCGGCGGCCGAGGCGTACAAGGCCGCCACCGAGCTGGCGCCCTACGGGTCCCTCGGCTCCGACCTGTGGCGCCTGGGCAGCCTGGGCACGGGCGGGCTGACCGCCGAGTCCGAGGCCGCCGCCCGCGAGCTGGGCCGCGCCCAAGAGGAGGCCCGGACCAGGCACGCCAGCTACACCGCGGCGCTCGCCGTCGAGCAGGAGCTGACCGGCCAGCGTACGACCGTCGCCACCTCGTTCACGGCGCGGCAGGCGGCCCTGGTCGACCTGCGCCGCCGCAACGCCGACCAGCTCGCCCGGATCGAGGCGGAGCGGGAGGCGTACGAGCAGGCCCAGGCGAGCCGGTACGGGCACGCCGGCAGCAACGTGCACGGCGAGCGGGCCCACCCGGACGCGCTCAAGGCGGTGCAGTTCGCGCTGGCGCAGCTCGGCAAGCCCTACGAGTGGGGCGCCGAGGGTCCGGACCGGTTCGACTGCTCCGGCCTGGCCTGGGCGGCGTACCGGCCGTTCACGTTGCTGCCACGGGTGGCCAAGGACCAGTTCCGGGCCACCACCCTGGTGGCGTACGACAAGCTGCTCCCGGGTGACCTGGTGTTCTTCGCCACCGACCGGGCGGACTGGACCAGCATCCACCACATGGGCATCTATATCGGCGACGACAAGATGGTCCACGCCCCGACCACCGGCGACGTCGTGAAGATCTCGTCCGTCTGGCGGTCGCGCTACTTCGGCGCCACCCGGGTGCTGCCGGCCATCCCGGCGCCGGCCCCCGCGCCGAGCCCCACGCCCACCCCGACGCCGACGCGGTCCCCTCGGCCGTCCCGCCCCCCGACACCGTCACCCACCCCGACGTCGCCCACGCCGTCACCTACCCCGACGTCGCCCTCGCCGACGCCGTCACCTACCCCGTCGCCGACCGACTCGCCGTCCCCCACGCCGAGCCCGACTGGTCCGTCCGGCACCGAGCCGTCGCCGGACCCGGAACCCACCTCGCCGGCCGCGACCGCCACCTCGGCCCCGCCCGATCCCACGGCGTCCGCCGGCTAGACCGGCGAGCCGACCCCGTAGTCTCGGCGGCCGGGCACCAGGCGGGCACCGGCTGCCGAGTGGGCGGACGCGCCCTGATATGGCACGGTGAACGCGAGGTCTGTCCGGTCAACGCAGGCAGTTTCGAGATGGGACGGCACCGTGGTCAGCTTGGGTCGGGCACATTGGGAGGCGACGATGGACGACCAGTACGACAGTCCACGCCAAGCGGGCGAACGGCCCGCGCCAGATGAGCCGAGCGGCTGGTCCCCCCTCTGGCCGGCGGGTGGATCGTCCATTGCGGACAGATCCGGGGACGACCTGCCACCGCTGCCGCCACCACCGCCGCCAGGGGCCCCGCTCCCGTCACGGCGCGTCGAGGACGACGACCTGCCCGAGGCGTACGCGCCACCGCCGCCTCCGCCCGCGGGCGCCCTCTGGCCCGGCCCGGCCGCCTCGCCGGTGGCGCCGCCCCCGGCCGCACCCGGCTCACCGGCCGGGCCCGCGGACCGGCCGGGTTCCCGGGGCGTGGTCGGTCGGGCCAGCGTCGGTAGGCCGGAAGTCTCCCGGGACCAGGTCCCCTCCTGGCGCTCCCCGGGCACGACATACGGCACCGGTCGGGCGTCAGCCAGCATCCCGGCCCCCGAGCCGGCGCAGGAGCCGGCGGCCGGCGAAGCCGCGCAGGCCGGGCGCCTGACCGACCCACCAGCCGCCGCGGCCGGTGCCCTGCCGGTCCGCAAGCCCGGCCAGTTCGCGCCACGCACGGCTGAGGACTCGCCGTGGGCCGCGTTCGCCCAGCCCTGGCGGGACGGCACGCCGGGCGGCTCCGGGGCGGACGAGCACCTGCCGGCCGAGCCCTCCGGGCAAGAGCCACCCCGGCTCACCGAACCGGGCCGCCTGGCCGACCTGCCCCGCCGCGGCGACCGCCCCACTGTCCGGGAACGGCGGAGCCCGGTCCCGCCGCCCCTCACCGCCGACCCGCCGGAACCGGTCCCGTCTGCCGCTCCGGGCGGACCCGCGGCGCCACCACCGGTCCGTGCGACCGCGTCGGTGCCTGGCGCGGTCCAGGCCAGCGCGGACGATGTCGCCCGGGCAATGGGAGTGAGCAGCCCCGGCCGCTCCCGGACCTACCGCGCCACCGGCCCGGACGAGCCACCGCCACAACCGGTCGACCCGCCCCCACCACCGGGGCCGCCGCACCCACCCACGCCGCCCGAGCCACCGGCACCGCCGCAGCCGCCGGAACCACCCCGGCCGCCGGAACCGCCACAGCCGGCCGAGCCGCCACAGCCCCCGGGTCCGCTGCCCGGCCCCCCGCCGTTCCCGGCCCCGCAACCACCGTTCCCGGCGCCCACCCCGCCGACCCCGCCCGGCCCGCAGCCCGGTCCACAGCCTGGGCCGCCCACGCCACCGGGGCCGCCCAGCCCACCTGGTCCGCCCAGCCCACCTGGTCCACCCGGCCCACCCGGCCCACCGGTCCCGCCCCCGGGGCCGTCGCCGATCCCGCCGTCGCCGGTGCCACCACCGCCCGGGCCGTCCCCACTGCCGCCCTACCCACCGCCCCCGCCGACGATGCTCCCGCAGGCCGGGCCCGCGACAGCCGGCCGGTCCGCGTCGTCGCCGTCGCGGTGGCCCCCACCGGGCGGGATAGAGCCGGCATACACGTTCCCGTCGTCGACCCCGGCCACCCCGCCTACCGGGTGGGGCGCCGCCCCACCCGCGGACCACCCGGCCACGAGGCCCGGGACCGCCGGCGACGCGGGTGGACCGCCCGGCCCACCGCCGTACCAGGCGGCGCACCAGACCAGCCCGGCGCATCCCGGCCCGACCAGCCCCGAGGCGTGGTCACCGGCGCGGGGCTACGACAGGCCCGGCGCTGTCTACAGTGGAGGAAAGCAGCCACCGCCGGAGATGACCAGCCGGCTGACCAACCCGCTGGAGAGCTCCGGCTCGCTGACCGGGCACATCCTCGCCCAGGGCACGTCGGACGGGCCGACCCCGCCATCGCGTACCGCCAAGGTCGTGCTCATCATGCTGCTGGTCATGGTGCTCCTGGTGGCGGTCGGCGCGGTCATCGCGATCATCGCCGGGGACACCGTCACGCGGTTCTTCGACGGCATCACCGCCGCGGGCTGACCGCTGCGCCCAGCGCGGTCGCCATCCGGCGGACCGCCTCCCCCAGGATCTCCGGCGACGTGGCGAAGTTCAGCCGTACGAAGCCGCGCCCCGGCCCGCCGAACGCCGGCCCGGGGTTGACCGCGACCCGGGCCCGGTCCAGGAACGGCGCCGCCGGGTCGTCGCCGAGCCCGGTGCCGCGGCAGTTCAGCCAGGCCAGGTAGGTCGCGTCCGGCGGTCGGTACGCCACCCCGGGCAGGTGCTCTGCCACCAGGCCGGCGAGCAGCATCCGGTTCGCGTCGAGCGCGGCCACCAGCTCATCCAGCCACGACCGGGCTTCCCACAGCGCCGCCTCGCCCGCGACCACGCCGAGCAGGCCGGCGCTGAGCGGCACGTCCGGCGAGATCGCCCGCAGGTCGGCGCCTGCCGCCGGCCCGGCGAAGACCAGCGCCGCCTTGAGCCCCGGCAGGTTCCACGACTTCGAGGTCGACCCGAAGGCGAACCCCCGGGCGGCCGACTCGGCCTCCGCGGCCAGCGACAGCAGCGGTACCGCGGCGGTGCCCGGGTAGGCGAGCGGGGCGTGGATCTCGTCCGCGAGCAGGCGGACGCCGTACCGCTGGGCCAGCCCGGCCACGGCGAGCAGGTCCTCGCGCGGGAAGACCGTGCCGGTCGGGTTGTGCGGGTTGCACAGCAGGTAGGCGCGGGCCGCACCGGCGGCGAAGGCCGCCTCCAGCCCGGCCAGGTCCAGCCGGTACGCCCCACCGCGCACCTCGGCCAGCGGCACCTCGACCACCCGCCGCCGGGCCTCGCGCAGGAACGAGAAGAACGGCGGGTACACCGGCGGGTTGACCACGACGCCGTCGCCGGGCTCCGTCACCACGCCCAGCACCTCCACGATGCCCCGCATCACGTCCGGGACGAGCAGGCTGAGCGCCGGGTCCGGGGCCCAGCCGAGGCGGGCGCCGGCAAAGTCGGCGTACGCCTCGGCGAGCGCGCCGGGCCAGACGTACCCGGTGTCGCCCCTGGCCACGGCGGCGGCCAGGGCCTCGGCGACCGGCGGCGCGAGCGGGGTGTCCATCTCGGCCACCCACAGCGGCAGGACGTCCGGCTCGTAGGTGCGCCACTTCGCACTGCGGCGCTCCCTCAGCTCGGTCAGCGACAACGCGGTCAGCAGGCTCATCCTGCGATCCTGCCGTGACCCGCGACACCCCGCCGGGCGGCGGTTAGCCACCAGCCCGTCGACCAGCTACTGTTACCTGTTCACGCGCGTGGCAGCTGTCGCTGCGCGCCTCATGCGTTCCGGCGGGTCGACTGCTAGGAGACGCACCCGCCTGGAAGGTCCCCCCATCACATGACGTTCTCTCGCGCCGCGGACTCCCGCGGCCGGCGCCCCCGCGCGCCGCATGCGCCACGCTCGGCGCACCGGTTCCGCCGGCCGGCGAACCGCCACGCCGCCCCGCCGCCGGAGCCACCAGTCGACCCCGACAACGGCTTCGCCCGGCTCGGGCTGCCGGCCCGGCTGGTGCACGCCCTCGCCGAGGGCGGCATCACCGAGCCGTTCGAGATCCAGACCGCCACCGTGCCGGACGTGCTGGCCGGCCGGGACGTGCTGGGCCGGGCGCAGACCGGCTCCGGCAAGACGCTCGCGTTCGGGCTGCCCATGATCGCCCGCCTGGCGGAGCTGGGCCGGTCCCGGCCGCAGCACCCGCGGGGCCTGGTCCTCGTGCCAACCCGCGAGCTGGCCATGCAGGTGGCCGACGTGCTGCGCCCGCTCGGCCGGGCGCTGGGCCTGTTCCTGGCGACCGCGGTCGGTGGCGTGCCCTACGACCGCCAGATCCAGGGGCTGCGCCGGGGCGTGGACATCCTGGTCGCCACGCCCGGTCGCCTCGGCGACCTGATCCAGCGCGGCGCCGCCAGCCTGGACGAGGTCGCCATCACCGTGCTCGACGAGGCCGACCAGATGGCGGACCTGGGCTTCCTGCCGGACGTGACGGCCCTGCTGGAGCAGACCCCGGCCACCGGCCAGCGGCTGCTCTTCTCGGCCACGCTCGACTCCGATGTGGACGCTCTGGTCCGGCGCTTCCTCGCCGACCCGGCCACGCACCACACCGGCAGCGCGGTGGACTCGGTGCCCACCATGGACCACCACCTGCTGCTGGTGCCGCCGCAGGAGAAGTTCGACGTGGCCGCGTCCATCGCCAACCGCTCGGGGCGGACGCTGCTGTTCGCCCGTACCCAGGCCGGCGTGGACCGGCTGGTGGAGCAGCTCGCCGAGGTCGGCGTGGCAGCCGGCGGCCTGCACGGGGGCAAGACCCAGCGGGTACGCACGCGCACCCTGGCCGAGTTCCGCGAGGGGTCGGTCTCCACCCTGGTCGCCACGGACGTGGCCGCCCGGGGCATCCACGTCGACGGGGTCTCCCTGGTCCTGCACGTGGACCCGCCCAACGACGCAAAGGACTACCTGCACCGGGCCGGCCGTACCGCCCGGGCCGGGGAGTCCGGCACCGTGGTCACGCTGGTGCTGCCCAAGCAGCGCCGGACCGCGGTGACCATGCTGCGCCAGGCCGGGGTCAGCCACACCGAGACCCGGGTACGCGCCGGCGACCAGCGGCTGTCCGAGCTGACCGGGGCCCGGGCGCTGGCCAGGGCCCGGGTCCGGACGCGGGCTGACGCGTGGGCGCCGGCGGAGGCGTGGGCGCCGGCCGGGGCGCGCGCGCCGCAGGGTGCGGCCGCTCGGCCGCCGGTAGCGTCGCCGTCATGGCGACCCTCCCCCGCGCACTCCTCTGGCAACGGCTCGACACCACCGGCACCGACCTCACGCTCGTCAACGACCGGCGGGGGCTGGTCGCGCGGGGAGTCGCGGTCGCCGCGCAGCCGGTCCCGTACTGCGTCCGCTACGACATCGTCACCGACGAGAGCTGGGCGAGCGTACGGCTCGAGGTGAGCGCCGAGGGGGCCGGCTGGGTGCGTACCGCCCGGCTGGAGCGGGCGGCGGGCCGGTGGCGGGTGACCACCGCCGAGCAGGGCGACCTGGACTCGGCGCTGCGCGCGGCCGGCAAGCAGCTCGCCGGCCTGCCCGGCACCGAGGACCCGCAGCGGCTCGACCGGGCCGTCGACCTGGACCTCGGCGCCGCGCCGCTGTTCAACACGCTGCCCATCCGGCGGCTCGGGCTGCTCGCCGCGCCGCCCGGGACCGCCGAGACGGTCACCGTGGTCTGGGTGCGGGTGCCGTCGCTGGAGGTGCTGCCGGCCCGGCAGGCGTACACGGCGCTGGGCGGCGGGCGCGTGCGCTTCACGTCCGAGACGTTCACGGCCGACCTCGCCGTGGACGGCGACGGCTACGTCACCCACTATCCCGGCCTGGCCAGCCTCGCCGACTGAGACGGGCGGACGCCTGCCCGCATCCACAGGCACTTGATGGCGCCGAGGTGGCCAGCCAATAAGAACCATGCTTATTTGATCTTGCGCCGCTGGGAGGCGCGGTGCGAGCGGCGCGCGGGGCATGCGCGAGACTGGGCGGCATGAAGGACTTTCTCGCCGTGCTGGAGAAGGCCGGTGAGCTGCACCGGGTGACCGTGCCCGTGGACCCGACGCTGGAGATCAGCGAGATCACCACCCGCACCGTCCGGGCCCGCGGCCCGGCGCTGCTCTTCGAGCAGCCCACCCGGGGTGAGATGCCGGTCGCCATCAACCTCTTCGGCACGGCCCGGCGGATGGCCCTGGCGCTCGGCGTGGAGTCGGTGGAGGAGATCGGCGCGCGCATCGGTGAGCTGGTCAAGCCGGAGCTGCCGGTGGGCTGGGCCGGTATCCGGGACGGCCTGGGCAAGCTGATGCAGCTGAGGTCCGTACCCCCCAGGAAGGTCCGCACCGCACCGTGCCAGCAGGTGGTCCACCACGGCGCCGAGGTGGACCTGAACCGGCTGCCCGGCCTGCAGACCTGGCCGGACGACGGCGGCATATTCCACAACTTCGGCCTCACCCACACCCGCCACCCGGAGACCGGCAAGCGCAACCTCGGCCTCTACCGGCTCCAGCAGCACGACTCGCGCACGCTGGGCATGCACTGGCAGATCCACAAGGACTCCACCGCCCACCACGCGGTCGCCGAGCGGCGGGGCGAGCGGCTGCCGGTGGCGGTCGCGATCGGGCCGGACCCGGCGGTCTGCTACGCGGCGTCCGCGCCGCTGCCGGGCGACATCGACGAATACCTGTTCGCCGGGTTCCTCCGCGGGGAGCGGGTGGAGCTGGTCGACTGCCTGACCGTGCCGTTGCAGGTGCCGGCGGACGCGCAGGTGGTGCTGGAGGGCTACGTCGAGCCGGGGGAGCGGCGTGCCGAGGGCCCGTTCGGCGACCACACCGGCTTCTACACCCCGGTCGAGCCGTTCCCGGTGCTGCACGTCGAGTGCATGACCATGCAGCGTGACCCGGTCTACCACACGATCATCACGTCAAAGCCGCCGCAGGAGGACTACGGCCTGGGCAAGGCGACCGAGCGCATCTTCCTGCCGCTGATCCGGCTGCTGATCCCGGACATCGTGGACATGGACCTGCCCGAGCCCGGCGTCTTCCACAACTGCCTGGTCGTGTCGATCCGCAAGCGCTACCCCAAGCACGCGCAGAAGGTGATGAACGCGGTCTGGGGCGCCCACCTGCTCTCGCTGACCAAGCTGATCGTGGTGGTGGACGACGACTGCGACGTGCACGACTACCACGAGGTGGCGTTCCGGGCCTTCGGCAACGTGGACTACTCGCACGACCTGCTGCTGACCCAGGGCCCGGTGGACCACCTGGACCACGCGTCGTACCAGCAGTTCTGGGGCGGCAAGGCCGGCATCGACGCCACCCGCAAGCTGCCCACCGAGGGGTACGACCGCGGCTGGCCGGCCGAGGCGGTCATGTCCCCCGATGTGGTGGCCCTGGTGGACCGGCGGTGGAAGGAGTACGGGCTGTGACGACCGGGGCCACGGCGGCCCGCCCGGTCCGGGACTTCCTGCGGCTGGTGGTGATCGAGCACTCCGTCTTCGCGCTGCCGTTCGCCTACCTGTCCGCGCTGGCGGCCGGGGCCAACTGGGGGGACCTGGCGCTGATCACGGTCGCCATGGTGGGGGCACGCACCTTCGCCATGGCGGCGAACCGGGTCATCGACCGGCACATCGACGCGCGCAACCCGCGTACCGCCGGTCGGGAGCTGGTCACCGGGGCGGTGAGCGTGCGGACGGCCTGGACCGGCGCGGCGGTCGCGCTCGCCGTGTTCTTCGCCGCTGCCGCCGCGCTGAACCCGCTGTGCCTGGCGCTGGCCCCGCTCGCGGTGGTGCCGCTGGTGGTCTACCCCTACGCCAAGCGGTTCACCGACTGGCCGCACGCGGTCCTGGCGCTGGCGCAGGCGGTCGGTCCGACCGGGGCGTGGCTCGCGGTCACCGGCACGCTCCCCGGCTCCGGGCCCGGGTGGCTGCTGGGGCTGGCCGTCGGGTTGTGGATCGGCGGGTTCGACCTGATCTACGCCTGCCAGGACGCCGAGGTGGACCGGCGGATCGGCGTACGGTCCGTGCCGGCGACCTTCGGCGTGCCGTTCGCGCTGCGGCTGTCGGCCTGGGTGCACGTGCTGACGTTCGTGCTGTTCGTGCTGTTCGGGGCGCTGGTCGGGCTCGGCTGGCTGTGGTGGGTCGGCCTGGCGCTGACCGCCGCGGCGTTCGTCTACGAGCACGCGATCGTGACCCCGACCGACCTGTCCCGGGTCAACCGGGCGTTCTTCACCGCCAACGGCTTCGTCGGCCTGGCCCTGTTCGCCTTCGCCATCCTGGACATGGCGGTGCGCGGCAGCCTCCCGCTGTAGGCCCGGAGGACAGCGGTGGGCACCGTGGGTGAGCAGCGCCGGCCGTGGGTGGTCGGCGTCTCCGGAGCCTCTGGTACGCCGTACGCGGCGGCGGTGCTGCGGGCGCTGCTGGACGCCGGGCACCCGGTCGACCTGGTGGTGTCCCGGGCGGCCCGGCTGACGCTGCTGGACGAGACCGGACGGCCGTTCCGGGACGCGTCCTGGGCCCAGGACCTCGCCGGCTGGCTGGAACGGGACCTGGGCCCGGCCGACGACGTGCGCTACTGGGCCGCCGGTGACCTGGCCGCCGGGCCGAGCAGCGGCTCCTACCCGACCCGGGGGATGGTCGTGGTGCCGGCCAGCACCGCGGCGTGCGCCGGCATCGCCCTGGGCCTGTCCAAGGACCTGCTCCAGCGGGCCGCCGAGGTGAGCCTCAAGGAGCACCGGCCGGTGGTGGTCGTGCCCCGGGAGACGCCGGTGACCCGGGCCCATCTCGCGCACCTGATCGCGCTGTCGGACTCGGGTGCCGTGGTGCTGCCGGCCAGCCCCGGCTTCTACGGAGCCGGGGCGAAGGCCAGTGCCGGGCAGATGGTCGACTTCGTCGCCGGCAAGGTGCTCGACGTGCTGGGTGTCGAGCACTCGTTGTTCCGGCGCTGGTCCGGTGAGCTCGGGTCAGCCGGGCGCGGTCAGGCCGGGCACGGTTAGATCGGGCGCGGTCAGGTCGGCGCTGGTCAGCGGTGCGCTGACCGGTGGACGACCGCCTCCTCCCCGGCACCGGCGAGCGCGGCCTCCCCATCCAGCAGGGCCCGGACCTCGGACTCGCGGAACCGGCGATGCCCGCCGGGCGTACGGATGCTGCCGATCCGGCCGGCCGCGGCCCACCGGGTCACGGTCTTCGGATCGACCCGGAACAACCCGGCGACCTCGCCTGGAGTCAACAGACGATCACCTGTGTCCACGGTTCCCTCCTAGCGTCCTCGAAGGGGGACGCGCCCATTACAACACCGTGAGTGCGCCGTGTCCGGGAAACAGCGAAATCACACTGCTTAGGGGCTTGCCGGTACGATTTTTCGAATGCGGCTCACGACCGGCCTCGACCAGATCGACCGCCACCTCGTCGAGCTGCTGCGCACCAACGCCCGGCTGTCGTACGCAGAGCTCGCGCGCCAGGTCGGGCTGTCGGCCCCGGCGGTGCACGAGCGGGTCGGCAAGCTCGAGGCGGCAGGGGTGATCCGGGGGTACCGGGCCGACATCGAGCCGGAGAGCATCGGTCTGGGCGTCACCGCGGTCATCGGCATCGTCCAGGCCGGCGACACCGAGATCGACGACGTGGTGACGCAGCTGCGGGAGCTGCCCGAGATCGAGTCGTGCTACTTCCTGGCCGGGCAGGAGTCGTTCCTGCTCACCGTGCGGGTCGGCACCATCGCCGAGCTGGAGGACCTGGTCATCCGGCTCAACCGGCTCAGCGGCGTGGCGGCCACCCGTACCACGGTCGCCCTGTCGACGAAGTGGGAGGGGCGCCCGCGCCCGCTGCACTGAGCCGGCCGGCCTGCCCGTTGTGCCGCCCGCGTCTCCGGCACGGCTCGTCCGCGGTGTGGGACGCTGCGGCGATGACCGCAACCAGCCGGGGCACCGCCGTGGTCACCGGTGCCGCCCGTGGACTTGGCCTGGCCATCGCGACCGCCCTGCACGCCGACGGGTACGCCGTACTGCTGACCGATGTGGACGCTGCGGCGGTGCGGGCGGCGGCCGGGCGGCTCGGGTGTGCCGCGGCAGAGCTCGACGTGCGCGACGAGGCCGCGGTCCGCGCGGTCGCGGACCAGGCGGCGGCCCCGCCCGGCGGTCTCGCGCTGTGGGTCAACAACGCGGGCATCCTGGCGACCGGCCCGTCCTGGACCCACGACGCGGCCACCCGGAAGGCGATCATGGAGGTCAACGCGCTCGGTGCGATGACCGGCACGCTGGCCGCCCTGGGCCACATGCGGCCGACCGGTCGCGGCCACGTGATCAACGTCGTCTCGCTGGCCGGCCTGGTCGCCGCGCCCGGTGAGACCGTGTACGGCGCGAGCAAGCACGCGCTGATCGCCTTCAGCATCGGCACGCTCGCCGAGCTGCGCGCCGAGGGCGTGCGCGGGGTGCACATCTCCTGCGTCTGCCCGGACGGGACGTGGACTCCGATGATCCAGGACCGGCTGCACGACACCGGGGCGGCCGCCTCGTTCACCGGGATCCTGCTGCGTCCGGAGCAGGTGGCCGCGCGCGTGGCCCGGCTGGCCCGCCGGCCCCGGCCGGTGCTCGCGGTCCCGCGCTGGCGCGGCTGGCAGGTGCGCCTGCTCGACGCGTTCCCCGCCACGTCGATCCGGGTGGCCGGGCTGACCCTGGCCTTCGGCCGGGCGCAGCAGCGCCGCTACGCCCGCCGGGTCGCCGCCGGCCGCTGGCCGTAGGCCCGTGGAGCTGACACGGCGCGCGGGGTACGGCTGGTGGTCGAGCCAAGCGTGGCACCTGCCGGCCCGGGGCGCCGGCAGGTAGGTATGTGTCGGGGCCCTTATGCTCTGCACCATCTGTGCGAGCAGAGCCACGCCGCGCAGGCCGTCCCGGTTGCGCACCGGGGGCAGCGGCGCCTTGAGGACCCCGGATCCCGCCACGCCATGGCAGGATGTGCCGCTTGGCCAACACGGCGCCCTGCGGGCTCTGCACAGTCAGATACAGCAGAGCATAAGGACCCGGCACCCATACCCCCGCAGCACAGACGACCCGGTTGGCGCCGGAGATCACGAGTCGGTTAGGCGACCCGGCGCCTAGTCCACGCCGGCGTAGGAGTGCAGGCCCTCGAAGAACAGGTTCACCCCGAACAGGTTCATCAGCATGGTGAGCCAGCCGAGCACCGCGATCCACGTGGCCGTGCTGCGGCGCACGCTGGGGGTGGCGCGGGCGTGCAGGTAGCCCGCGTACACCACCCAGGAGATGAACGCCCAGGTCTCCTTGGGGTCCCAGCCCCAGTAGCGGCCCCACGCCGCCTCCGCCCAGACCGCGCCGGCCGCCACGGCGAAGGTCCAGATCGGGAACGCGAGCGTGTGCAGCCGGAAGGTGAGCGGCTCCAGCACGCCGGCCGTGGGCAGCCGGTGCCCGAGCGAGTACGGGAACCCCACCCGGCCCTGCTCGTACCCGGCCCGGACCAGGTACATGGCGGCCGTGACAAAGCCGACCAGGAAGATGCCCGAAGCCAGCGCCGCCGTCGAGACATGGATCACGAACCAGTACGAACGCAGCGCCGGCACCAGCGGCATCACCTCGGTGTAGAGCACCAGTCCGGCCACGCCGAGCAGCGTCACCAGCGCGAGGGAGACGTAGAGCCCCAGGCGGCGTACTGCGGGCCGGCGGGCGGCCAGCACCAGCCAGGCGACCACCCCGATGAAGGTCACGGTCAGCACGAACTCGTACATGTTTCCCCAGGGCATGCGGTGCGCCGCCAGCCCCCTGGCGACCAGGCAGCCCAGGTGCGCCAGGACCCCGAACACCGTGGCGCCAACCGCAGCCCGACCGGCCCAGGAGGTCGCGCCCCGCAGCGAGGTGGCCATGCCCCGCAGCGACGTGACCCCGCCCCGTGGCGACGTGGCCCCGCCACGTGGTGAGGTAGCCGGCGCCGGTTCGACCCCAGCGCCGGCGCCGACCAGCTCGCGGGTGGCCGTCCGCGCCACCGCGCCGCGGAGGCCGAACGCGTGCTCCACGGCGTAGCAGAGCATCGACACCAGGTACGCCAGGATGGCGACCACGAGCAGCTGGTCGGAGAGCATGGACATCAGCGGGGTCCTCTCTGCTGAGCCTGGGACAGCTGGCGGGTCTCGGCAGGGCGTTGCGTCCTGACCGCGGCCACGAGCCGGGAGAACTCGTCGGTGAAGCCAAGATAGTCCGAGCGCGGCAGTCCGGCCGCGGTGAAGACCGCCGGCCCGGCACCGGACACCGGCCGGAACCACACCCGCCGCCGGCGACCGAAAAGCGACGCCATCAGCCCGACCAGCAGCAGCGCGACGCTGGCCAGGACGACCGGCTGGCCAGGGTCGTGCCGGATGGACAGGGTCACCCACTGCCGGGTGCCGAGGAACTCGACCCGGGTGCCGTCGTCCAGCGTCATGCTCCCGCCCACCCGCAGCAGCTCCGGCTCGCCCACCTGGGCCAGCCGCCCGGCGGCCAGCTGCCCCCGGTCGAGCTGGTACACCGACTGCGGGATGCCCGCGTCCAACCCCAGATCCCCCCGGTACGGGAACAGCATCAGCCCTGGCGCCCGCTCGGCCGGGTACGCCGAGCGTACGAACGGCGGAGAGTCCGGGACGGTGGGCAGGTAGAGCCCCTCGAAGGCGACCTGGGCGGTGCGGTCCCCGCCGTTGGCGTCCGGAAACGCGGCCACCCCTTCGCTGGTCAGCGAGGCATCCGCCGGCAGGAACGGGGCCACCGTGGTCTGCGCCCGCCCGGCCCGGTCGGTGTAGCGCAGCACCGGGGCGTACCCGTGCCCGAGCAGGTAGACGCTGGCCCCGGGCAGCCGCAGCGGGTCGTTGACGGAGAAGTGGCGGACGCTGGCGGGACCGAACCCCGACACCACCGCCGTGGCCGCATAGCGCACCGGCTGCCCACTGTCCAGATAGGACGCCTGGAAGTCGGCCAGCTCCAGGCAGAACCGGGGCAGCTCGCCCGGGTCGACCCGGGCGCCGAGGCCGTAGTCGTCGTACTGCTGCACGGTGTTGCAGAACGTCCCGTCCGGCCCGGCCACGAGCAGGCGGTTCGCGTGCCAGCCGTACCAGGAGCCGAGCGCGACGCCGAGCAGCACGCCGACGAGCGCCAGGTGGAACAGCAGGTTGCCGGTCTCCTTGAGGTATCCCTTCTCGCCAGCGACCGTGCCGCCGCGCACCGCCACCCGCCACCGCCGCTGCCGCAGCGCCGCCGCGACCGCGTCCGGGCCGCCCGCCACCACGACCCCGTCCGCATGCTGCGGCAGGCGGTCCAGCCGCCGCGGGGCGTCCGGTGGTACGGCGCGCAGCGCCCGCACGTGGTCGCGCAGCCGGGGCACGACGCACCCGGCGAGCGAGACGAACAGCAGCACGTAGATGGCGGAGAACCAGGGCGAGGCGAACACGTCGAACGCCCACAGCCGGTCCAGCACCGGAGCCAGGTCGGGGTGGGCGGCGAAGTAGCCGGCCACCCGCTCCACGTTGACGCCGCGCTGCGGCAGCAGCGAGCCCGGGATCGCTGCGACCGCGAGCAGGAAGAGCAGCACCAGCGCGGTACGCATGCTGGTCAGCTGCCGCCACGAGTTGCGCGCCAGCGCGCCCAGGCCCGTCACAGCGCCACCTCGCCCACGCCCACGGTGGCCCGCAGCCAGTTGACCAGCTCGCTCCAGCCGTCGGTGACCAGGGCCAGGCCGACCAGCACGAGCAGCGCGCCGCCGACCCGGGTGACCCACCGGCTGTTGCGCCGGACCGCGCCGGACACCCCGATCAGCCGGCGGAAGCCGAGCCCGAAGGCGACGAACGGCACGCCGAGGCCGAGGCAGTAGGCCACGCCGAGCACCGCGC
Organism: Micromonosporaceae bacterium; assembly: GCA_035707405.1. Taxonomy (GTDB): domain Bacteria; phylum Actinomycetota; class Actinomycetes; order Mycobacteriales; family Micromonosporaceae; genus DASSUC01. The sequence continues at coordinate 31,312 of DASSUC010000009.1, forward strand.
CGCGGGCCGGCTGGCCGCCGACGGTGGCCAGGCCGAGCACGGCGCCGAGGGTCGGCCCGACGCACGGCACCCAGCCGAGCGCGAACACCGCACCGAAGACTGGCGCGCCGGCCAGCCCGGCGTTCGGCAGCACGCGCAGCCGCCACTCCCGTTGCAGGCCCGGCACCAGGCCGAGGAAGGCCAGGCCGAGCACGATCGTGAGCGCGCCGACGACCACCTGCACCGCGCGCCCGTGCACCAGCAGCGCGGTGCCGACCCCGGCGGCCAGCACGCCGGTCAGCGTGAAGACGGCGGTGAAGCCGGCCACGAAGAGCAGGGTGCCGGCGAGCACCCGGCCGCGGCGCCGCCCGTCGTCGAGGTCCGCGCCGGCCAGGCCGGTCACGTACGACAGGTAGCCGGGGACGAGCGGCAGCACGCAGGGTGACAGGAAGCTGGCCAGCCCGGCGAGCGCCGCGACGCCGACCGCGAACAGCAGCGGCCCGCCCGCGGCGATCTCCGCGAAGAGGCCGCCCATCACGGCGCCCCGGGCTCGGCCGCCACGCGCTCGACGAGCGGCTGGAGGTCGCCCTGCCGCACCGGGGTACGGATCACCTCGGCGACCCGGCCCTGCCGGTCCACGATCACCGTGGCCGGGATCGTCGTCGCGCCGAAGCCGGCGAACCCGATCGACAGCCGGCCGGCCGGGTCGAACACGCTCGGGTAGCTGACCCGTCCCGCCACGAACGCCTGCGCCTTGTCCCGGTCGGGGTCGCGGATGTTCACCCCGACGAAGCTCACGCCCTTGGCGCGTACCGCCTGGTAGGTGCGCTCCAGGTCGGCTATCTCGGCCCGGCAGGGGGCGCACCACGAGGCCCAGAAGTTGACCACCACCACCTCGCCGCGGTGCGCGGCCAGATCGTAGGAGCCCCCGTCGAGCAGCTCACCGGTGAGCGGCGGTGCGTCCAGGCGCGGCGGCTCAGCCGCCGGGCGCCCGCTGGCCCCGTACCACGCGGCCAGGACGATGGCCACGACGAGCGCCGCGCCGGCGACCAGGAGCGTGCGGCGGCCGCGCATCACGCGCCTCTGCCGGTCCCCGGGCCGAGGTGGGCGGCCGGCTCGCTGTACGCGACGCCCGCCACGCGCTCGCCGTCGAAGTGGAACGAGGTGAGGCTGGCCAGCCCGCACTGGCGGCGGCGCGGGTCGTGCCAGAGCCGGCGCCGCTCGACGTGCCGGCGCAGGGTCCAGATCGGCAGCTGGTGCGAGACGAGTACGGCCTCGCGCCCGCTCGCCGCGTCCCGCGCCGCGTGCAGCGCGGCCTGCATCCGCTGGGCGATCATCGCGTACGGCTCGCCCCACGAGGGGGTGACCGGGTCCCGCAGCACCCACCAGTTCCGCGGGTCGCGCAGCGACCCGTCGCCGACCGCGACCTTGCGCCCCTCGAACCAGTTCGCGCTCTCGATCAGCCGCTCGTCGACGCAGACTGGCAGGCCGAACTGCGCGGCGATCGGCTCGGCGGTCTGCTGGGCGCGCTCCAGCGGGCTCGCCGCCACGTAGCCGACGTCGCGGTCGGCCAGTGCCGCCGCGACCGCCTTGGCCATCTGGATCCCCAGCTCGGACAGGCGGAAGCCGGGCAGCCGGCCGTAGAGGATGCGGTCCGGGTTGTGCACCTCGCCATGGCGCAGCACGTGCACGACGGTACGGCTCATCCCGCCGCCCCGGTGCCGCTGCCGCCGGTCCCAGCGCGGGCGGCGGCCTCGGCCGCGGGCCCGAGCGCCGCGGCGACCGTGTCCACTGCCTCGTCGTCGAGGGCGGCCGAGACGAACCACGCCTCGAACGCGCTCGGTGGCAGGTAGACGCCGCGGGCCAGCATGGCGTGGAAGAACGCCCGGAAGGCCGCCAGATCCTGCGTCCTGGCCGAGGCGAAGTCGGTCACGTCCGCGTCGGTGAAGAAGACCGAGAACATGTTGCCCGCGTACGACAGCCGGTGCGGCACCCCGGCGGCGCCCAGCGCCTCGGCGGTGAGCTTGCCCAGCAGGTCCGCGACCTCGTCCAGCCGCCGGTAGACCTCGGGCGTGGCCAGGGTGAGCGTGGCCAGGCCCGCGGCGCAGGCGAGCGGGTTGCCGGAGAGCGTGCCGGCCTGGTAGACCGGCCCGGCCGGGGCCAGGCACCGCATGATCTCGGCCCGGCCGCCGAACGCCGCGGCGGGCAGCCCACCGCCCATCACCTTGCCGAAGGTCCACAGGTCGGCGTCGACCGGGTCGAGCCCGTGCCAGCCGCCGCGGCTGACCCGGAAGCCGGTCATCACCTCGTCGAGCACCAGCAGCGCGCCGTG
>DASSUC010000010.1:0-5392 GCA_035707405.1 Micromonosporaceae bacterium
CCCGTCCACGAGGTGCACCCGCCCGCGGGCCGCGGCGAGCCGGGTCGGGCCCAGGAACCAGGTGACCGCGGTCAGCCCGAGCGCCACCACCAGGGTCGGCGCGAGCAGGGCCAGCTGCCGTTGCAGGTACGGCCGGCAGCGCGCCAGCTCGTCCGCCCGGGGCGTACGGTTGCCCGGCGGGCGGCACTTGAGCACGTTCAGCACCGCCGCCTCGGAGCGGTCCAGGGCGGCGTCGTTGAGCAGCTGGTCGAGCAGCTGGCCGGCCTTGCCGACGAAGGGCCGCCCGGCCGCGTCCTCGGCGGCGCCCGGAGCCTCCCCGACCAGGGCCAGGGTGCGGCTCCGGGTGCCGGTCGGCGGCTCTCCGACCACGACCTTCTGGCGGCACTGGGCCAGCTCCGCACACGCCCGGCAGCCGGATATCTCGGCGGCGAGCGCGCGCCACGCCTCGCTCATGGACTGACCTTCTCCAGGAACCGCAGCAGCACGTCGTTGACGATCTCAGCATGCTCAAGCAGCACCACGTGGCCGCTGTCGGGCACGGTGACCAGCTCGGCGTCGGGCAGCCGTCGGCAGATCGCGGCCGAGGCGCGGGCCGGCGTGATCGGGTCCTTGTCGCCGACCACCACCAGGACCGGCACGTGGCGGAGCGCCTCCAGCGCCGGGTAGCGCGAGTGCGTGTAGAGCGTACGCAGGTAGCGGGCGACCGTCTCGGTCGGCGTACGCGAGTTCATCCGCTCCACAAAGGAGACCAGGGCCGGGCTGGGCCGGGCGGCGCCAAAGCCGTACCTGCGGGTGAGCTGCCAGGCGATGTTGCTGGCGGCGGCCCGGGCCCGGTCCAGCATCACCCCGGTCATCCTGGTCGCGCCGTTCACCAACGGCAGCAGCGGCCGGCCGGTCCGGGCGATGATCTCCGGCAGGCCGAGCCGGACCGCCTCCAGCCGCCCGGCCGATGTGGCGATCAGCACGGCACCGGCCACCTGCTCGGCGAAGAGCTGCGGGTAGAGCTCGGCCAGGGCCATGATGGCCATCCCGCCCATCGAGTGTCCGACGAGGACCACCGGCTCGCCCGGCGAGGTCTCCTCGATGACCCGGCGCAGCGCCTCGCCCAGCGACTCCAGTGTGTACTCACCATCCGCCAGCCGGCCCGAGCGGCCGTGCCCCGGCTGGTCGTAGAAGACCATCCGCCAGTCGCCGAGGCGGGCCAGCTCCTTGCGCTGGAAGTAGAACGTGCCCATGTCCAGGCAGAAGCCGTGCACGAAGACGAGGGTCGGTGTCGGCTGGCCGACCGGCGGGAGGAAGTCCAGCGTCAGGTCCACCCCGTCGACCGGGTCGACGATCTCGACGTGGAGCCCGAGGCCGTAGCCAGTGGTGACGGTGAGCGACTCGTCGTACGGCTGTGGGCCGAAGCGCTCCCCCGCATGCGGGTCGGCCGGGCGGTGCCGGCTACGGATGGTCAGCATGCGCTCAGCGGCGTAGCCTGCCGCGGCGCCCGCGGCGACGCCCAGGACGGCGCCCAGCACCTCGACCCGGCGGCGGATCGCCGACCGGTCCAGATCCTGGGTCGCCACCTCTGACATATCGCCAAGCGTAGACGCCTCCTCACCAACGGCCGCCGACCTGGCTCTCGCGCCGCATCCCATACCCGCAACGGGCTTCGTCCACCCGTGACGACAGGCACAGGGGACGGTCAGCCGTTGTCGTAGCAGCGGGGGACGCGGGCGCTGCCGAAGCGGGTGACGATCTCGTAGTTGATCGTGCCGACCACCTCGGCCCAGTCGTCCGCGGTCGGCTCGCCGTCGTCACCCGGCCCGAACAGGACCGCGATGTCGCCGGCCCGCACGTCGTCGTCGCCGCAGTCGAGGACGACCTGGTCCATGCAGACCCGGCCGGCCACCCGGCGCCGGCGCCCGCCGACCAGGACCGGCCCGGCGTTCGACGCGGCCCGCGGCACCCCGTCGGCGTAGCCGAGCGGCACCACGGCCAGCGTGGCCGGGGCGGTGGTGTGGTACGCGTGCCCGTACGACACGCCCTGGCCGGCCGGCACGCGCTTGGCGAGCATGACCCGGGCCCGGGCGGTCATCGCCGGCCGCAGCCCGTACGCCTGGCCGGGGACGGGCGACAGACCGTACACGGCGATCCCCGGCCGGACCAGGTCGAAGTGGGTGTCCGGCCGGGTGAGCACGGCCGCGGAGTTGGCGATGTGCCGGTAGCGCGGCCGGACACCCAGCCGCTCGGCGACCGCCAGGGACTCGGTGAAGACCGCCAGCTGCCGGTCGACCGTCGGGTGCCCGGGCGCGTCGGCGTAGACGAAGTGGCTCCACCCGCCGACCACCTCGACCGCACCGTCCGCCTCGGCCTTGGCTGCCGCTTCGACCAGCGCCGGCCACTGCGCCGGGGTGGCGCCGCCGCGGGCCAGACCGGTGTCGACCTTCAGGTGGACCCGGGCCGGCCGGCCCACCCGGCGGGCGGCGGCGACCACCTCGCCGAGCAGCTCGACTGACGCCACGCTGAGGTCCACCTCGACGGCGACCCCCTCCCACAGCGGCTGCCCGGGCGCGAGCAACCAGGCCAGCACCGGGGCGGTGACCCCGCCCGCGCGCAGCTCCAGCGCCTCGCCTAGGGTGCACACGCCCAGCCAGGTCGCGCCGGCGTCCAGCGCGGCCCGGGCGCAGGGGAGCATGCCGTGGCCGTACCCGTCGGCCTTGACCACCGCCATCATCTCGGCGTCCGGAGCGGTGGCCGTGCGCAGCCGACGCACGTTGTGCCGGACGGCCGCCAGGTCTATCCGCACCTCGGCCTGCCACATGGGGGTCAGGGTAGCGACTGGCCGGTAGCGGTGTATGCTGGGCCGAGTTCTGCGCATGTGATCTGGTTTGTCGCGCGAGCGAGACAGGTGTCATGTGCACGTTCCACAGAGAGAGGCGGCGACGTGGCCCAGGGCACCGTCAAATGGTTCAACGCAGAAAAGGGCTTCGGTTTCATCACGGTCGACGGTGGCGGGGCGGACGTGTTCGTCCACTTCTCGGCCATCCAGAGCAGTGGCTACCGCACGCTGGAGGAGAACCAGCGGGTGGAGTTCGAGATCGGCCAGGGCCAGAAGGGCCCCCAGGCGGAGAAGGTCCGCCCCCTTAACTAGACGGCCCCCCAAGACGGCATCGAGCCCGGCGCGTCCTGCCCTGTACGCGCCGGGCTCGATGCTGTTCCGACCCGCTACCGGGGTACGACGTGGCGCAGCTGGCGGGCCACGTCCGCCGCGGTGGCCGGGGCGTGCCGGGCGGCCTCCCGACCGGCCAGCCCGTGCAGGTAGGCGGCGGTGACCGCGGCCCGCTCCGGGGACAGGCCACCGGCCACCAGCGAGCCGAGCACTCCGGCCAGCACGTCGCCGGTGCCGGCGGTGGCCAGTGCCGGGGTGCCGGTCGGGTTGGCCCAGGCCCGCCCGTCGGGCGTCGCCACCACCGTGCGGTCGCCCTTGAGCAGCACCACCGCGCTGGTCCAGGAGGCCAGGCGCAGCGCCGCACCCACCCGGTCCTCACCGGCCGCCCCGCCGAGGCGGGTGAACTCGCGGTCGTGCGGGGTGAGCACGACCGGGGCGCGCCGGGCGCGCAGCAGGCCCGCCATCGACCCGTCGACGAGCATGGTCAGCGCGTCCGCGTCCAGCACCACCGGCACCGGCGCGGCGAGCACGGCCCGCAGCTCGGCGGCGGCGCGCTCGTCCGTGCCCAGACCGCAGCCGCAGACCCAGGCCTGCACCCGGCCGGCCGCGCCCACCGAGTCGGCCACCACGACCGACGGGTGGTGCGAGGCCACCAGGGCGGCCGCCTCGCCGGCGTACCGGACCAGGCCGGCGGGGCCGGCCAGGGCTCCGGCCACGGACAGGACCGCGGCTCCCGGGTAGCCGGCCGAGCCGGTGGCCAGCCCGACCACCCCGCGCGTGTACTTGTCCGAGATCGCTTCCGGGCGCGGCCACCACCCCGTCACGTCCGAGCCCTCGACGACACGGACGGCCGGGTCGGTGCGCAGCCACGGCCCGAGCCCGATGTCGACCAGCTCCACCGCACCGGCGAGCGGCGCGGCCGGGCCGACCACGAGCGCGGGCTTGAGGCAGCCGAAGGTGACCGTCACGTCGGCGCGGACGGCCGTACCGGGCACGTCGCCGGTGTCCACCGCCACGCCGGAGGGCACGTCCACACAGGCCACCGCCGGCCGCTCGCCGGTCGCGGTACGCAGGCCGGCGAGCGCTCGCACCAGCCCCGCGGCCGGGTCCCGCAGCGGGCCGGTCGCGCCGATGCCGACGATGCCGTCGACCACGAGATCCACTGTGGACGGCAGGTGCGCCACCACGCTCCCCCCGGCGGCGCGCAGCGCGGCCAGCCCGGCGCCGTGGACCCGCTCCGGCGGGGCGGTCGGCAGCGCGCTCACCCGCGCTCCCCGCCGCGCCAGCAGGGCACCGGCGTAGAGCGCGTCGCCGCCGTTGTCCCCGGCGCCGACCAGGAGCAGCACGCTGCGGCCGTACACACCCTGGTGGACCTCGCGCAGCAGCAGGGCGCAGCGGCGGGCGAGCCCGGCGGCGGCCCGCGCCATGAGCGTGCCCTCCGGCAGCGTCGCCATGAGCGCGGCCTCGGCCGACCGGACGTCGGCGACCCGCCAGGCCGCGCGCATCAGACGTCCTTCTCGGCCACGACCATCGCCGAGGCGATGCCCCCGTCGTGGGAGAGGGAGAGGTGCCAGCGGGTGATGCCGAGGCCGGCGGCGGCCGACGCCACCGTCCCGGACGTGGTCAGCCACGGCCGCCCGTCCGGGTCGGGCACGATCTCGCAGTCGTGCCAGTGCAGGCCGGCCGGCGCCCCCAGGGCCTTGGCCACCGCCTCCTTCGCCGCGAACCGCGCCGCGAGCGACTCGGGCGACCGCGGGTTGCCCGAGTCGGTGAAGCGCTCCGCGTCGGTGAACAACCGCTCCGACAGCAACGGGGTACGCGTCAGCGACGCGATGAACCGATCCACCAGTACCACGTCGATGCCTACCGAAACGATCACCTGCATACCCTAACGGTGACCGCCAGTGCTCCGGGAGGCCGTCAGCTGGGGACCACTCGGGCGATCGCGTTAAGCCGTTCGGTCACTCCACAGTGACCGACTTGGCGAGATTACGTGGCTGGTCCACGTCGTGGCCCCGGGCCGCCGCGATCTCACATGCGAGCACCTGGAGCGGCACGGTCGTCACGAGCGGGGCGAGCAGCGTCGGGGTGCGCGGCACATACACGAGGTGGTCGGCGTAGGGCACCACCGCCTGGTCACCCTCTTCGGCGATGACGATGGTACGGGCGCCGCGCGCCCGTACCTCCTGGATGTTCGAGACGATCTTGTCGTGCAGGATGCCCCGGCCCAGCGCGGAC
>DASSUC010000011.1:0-32253 GCA_035707405.1 Micromonosporaceae bacterium
GACACGTCGAGCACGAGCAGCAGGTTGGTCGGCTGGGTCAGCGCGGTCCAGGTGGTCAGGGTGCGCGAGACCGAGTCCGGCAGCAGCACCGCCCGCGGCAGGGCGGTGATCTGCGGCGCCAGGCCGTTCTGCTCGACCAGCTGGGGGCCGGGGCCCCGGTTGGGGTCGCGGAAGCCGGAGTCCATCAGCTCCTGCTGGCCGGCTGGCCCGCGTACGTAGCCCATGAACGCGTTCGCGACCTCCTGCGCCTGGGGCTTGGCCCAGGGTGCGTTGAGGACCAGGAACGGGTGGTCCGCCTCGATCGAGCCGTTGTTCGGGTAGACCGCGACCAGCGACACCCGCGGGTTGCGCAGGTTGTGGTTGAGCACGTCCTGCTCGAAGGCGGGGAAGGCGGAGACGTACTGCAGGGCCGCCGCCTCGCCCTGGTCCCCGGCCCGCTTGAGCTCGCTGAGGATCTGGTCGGTCGAGTCGAGGTAGGGCCGCATCACCTGCTTGAGCTTGAGGACCGTCTCCTGCTCGTCGGGGGAGACGTCGCTGTCGTCGTTGGCGTCGATGATGGCGGTCAGGGCCAGCAGCCCGGCCGTGGACCTGGCGGGGTCGGTCATGCCGAACTTGAACGGCCCCCACGGCTTGCCCAGCGACGCCCACCCACCCGGGTTGCCGGCGAACTTGGTGATGATGTCCTGCCAGCTCAGCTTGGCGCCGGGCCAGCCGAGCGCCTGGGCCATGGGCTTGGGCATGGCGATCACGACCGGGGAGCGGGCGATGCTCGGCTGCCGGTCGGGGATCATCCGCTCGGCGTCGGCGTCGGCGGCGGCCCGGCGGACCCACGCGCTCGACTGCGGCACCCACGCGTCCGGGGCCGGGCCGTTGGCCTTGGCGTCCCACTCCTCCTGTAGCGCCTGGGCCATCACCGCGGAGTCCTTCGCCGCCACCTCCACCGAGGCGCACACGCCGTGCACATCCGGCTCGGTCGTGGCCCAGCGGCGGGCCAGGCTCTCCAGGATGGTGGCGGTGGAGGTGGAGGCGACGATCGAGGCCTTGGCCGACCCGGAGCACGACTGGCGGACCAGGTAGAGGTAGCCGGCGGTGAAGCCGGACAGCACCAGGACGACGACGACGGAGATCACGATCCATGGCGCCACGTTCAGCCGGCGCCGCGGGCCGCCGCGACGGTGCGACCGAACGGTTGCGGGGCGGCCGTACGCCATCGGGTGCGCCTTTCGGAGGGTGACTGAACGTGAGACCGGGCACAGTTTAGGCTCTCCGCGACCGGCCGTGAGGGGGGCCGTCCGCACATCCCTCGCTGTGTGCGTCCGAGGTTACCCAAAGTCATAACCTAGGGAAGAAAGACCAGCTCCGGGTACGGGTGTGCCAGGAAGTCATGGTGCGAGACCTCCCACCCGTAGGCGCCGGTGCGGGCGAACACCAGGATGTCACCGGCGCGCAGCAGGTCGAAGCGGCGGTCCCGGGCCAGCACGTCGCGGGGCGTGCACAGCTCGCCGGCCACGTCGACCGTTGCGTGGCGCAGCTGCGGCCGGTCGAACGGGTACGGCCACTCCTCGACCGGCAGCACCGTGCACGGGTGGCTGTAGCCCCACGCCGCCGGCAGGCGGAAGTGGTGCGTGCCGCCGCGCAGCACGGCGAACCAGCGGCCGTGGACGGGCTTGAGGTCGAGCACCTCGGCCGCGTACCAGCCGGCGTCGGCGGCGAGGAGACGCCCCGGCTCCAGCACCAGCTCGGCCCCGTCCGGCAGGGCGGCCACCGCCCGGCGCAGCCCGTCGCCGAGCACGTCGAGGTCGAGCTCGCCTGCCGTGCCGGTGTAGTCCACGCCCAGCCCACCGCCGGCGTTGACGTAGCGCAGCCGCAGCCGCAGGCGTGCGGCGGCGCGTACCGACCACCGCACGGCGTCGACGAGGAACGCGGCGTGCGCCGCCGCGTCGGTGTTGTTGGAGACCGCGTGCAGGTGGAAGCCGACCAGGTCGAGACCGGGCAGCGCGGCGGCGAGCGCGGCGGCCTCGCCCAGCTGGGCGGCGTCGATGCCGAACGGGGTCGCCGTCCCGGTCATCGCGTGGCTGCCCGGCAGCGCCGCGCCGGGCCGGTTGACTCGCAGCGCCACCGGGACCGGCCCCCGGCCGGGGTCACGACTGCCGGCCCGGTCGCGGCCGGTCGCGGCCAGGGCGAGCCGCCGCAGCTCGTGCGGGCTCTCGACGTGCACCACCGCGCCGGCGTCGACGGCCGCGGCGAGCTCCGCGTCGGTCTTGGCCGGCCCGCTGAAGGCGACCAGGCCGCCGGTGCCGCAGCGCAGGGCCAGTGCCAGCTCCCCGCCGGAGGCGACCTCGAGCCCGTCCACTGTGGACGCCAGCGTGCGCACCACCTCCGGGTGGCTGTTGGCCTTGACCGCGTAGAGCAGCCGGACCCGCGGCGGCAGCACGCCCCGCAGCAGCGCGACCCGGGCCCGCAGCGACCCGGCGTCGTAGACGTAGCCGCAGGTCGGCCGGGGCAGGCGGCGCAGCGCCGCGGCGACCCGCGCGGGCAGTGGGTCAGCGGCCATGGAGCGGATTGTGCACCGGCACGTAGCAGTCGCCGCCGCCGGCGAGGCGCATGCGTACCAGTGCCTTGTGCGGCACCTGCGGCGCGGTGAGGAACGCGTGGTCGGCGCGGGCCGCCCCGGCGCCCGCCCGGTCACCGGCCAGGCCGGCGTAGGCCTCGTCGACCACGCCCCGTACGGCCCGCCAGGCGGCCGGCTCGTCCAGGCCGTGCGAGCCGCGCAGGGCGAGCACCAGCTCGCCCAGGTGGGCCTGGAACGCGGTGTAGGCGACCTTGGCCCGCAGCACGTCCACATCGGTGGTCGCCACGACCGAGCCGGGCCACAGCCGCGGCGCCAGCCCCCGGGCCCGCAGCCGGGGCAGGTGCAGCCGCAGCCCGGCCAGGTCCCGCAGCACCATGCGGTGCGGCACGCCGGCCACGAACGTCGGCAGGCAGTTCTGCAGGTGCGCCTCGAGCCCGATGCCGTAGCGGGTGCACAGGGCCAGCACCGGGGGCAGCAGCAGCGCGGCGTAACCGGTGAGGAACGCGAGCGCGGCGACCGGCCGGGCGCCGTGGCCGCGGGCGGCCGCGTACCGGTCGACCAGCTCCGACAGCAGCGTGCCGCCGGTCAGCGGGGAGCGGGCGGTCAACGCGGCGGCGGGCACGGCGACCTCGCCCGGGCCCAGCCGCCCGGCCAGCCCCTGGCGCAGGATCGCCGCGGCGTCGCGGTCGCGGCCGGCGCCGGCGTCGAGCGCGGCGCCGGCCGGCTCGGCCAGCAGCAGCACCCGGTGCCCGGCCGGCTCGTCGGCGAGGACCCGGGCCAGCAGGGCGGAGACCACCGGCCCGTTGCGGGTGCTGGCGACCGAGATGGTGCGGCGGGTCGAGGTGACCTGGATGTCGAGGGAGAGCTTCAGGTAGCGGCAGCCGGCTGGGGCGCCGGGCCGGTGGGCACGCCGCCCCGGCGCCGCCGGGGTGAGCAGCAGCGTGCGCAGCGCGCCGGTGGGCACCGCGGGCAGCTCCGGCGCGTCCAGCGGGTGCAGCAGGCCGGCCAGGTCGGGGCGGTGCCGCAGCAGGTGGTCCAGCTGCCAGGCGTGCAGCGGCTGCACCCGGTGGCCGGGCGGGGCGGCCGGCAGCCAGGGGTAGCTGGCGCGCAGCGCGGCGCCGATGTCGTCGCCGCGGTGCGCCGCGCAGCGCACCGCGGCCAGGCGCACCGCCGTACCGGGCGTCTCCAGGTCGTGGGCGAGCACGTCGCGGGGAGCCCAGCCGAGCCGGGTACGCCCGCACGGGTGCAGGTTGTGGCCCTCGGTGGCCAGCCGCTCGAGCAGCACCGCGTAGTCGTCGCCCGGCAGCGCCGCGGCGCAGCCGAGCAGGTCACGGGCCTGCGCCGCACCCGCGGCGGCCCGCGCCTGCGCCTCGACCGCGGGCCGGCGGGCGTAGGCGAGGGCGAGGTTGACGGTCGCGTCGGTGACCTCCGCGGCCAGCCGGTCCCGTGCCGGGTGGTGCAGCGGCTCGAGCAGCGCGGCCGGGTCCGCCGGCGCGACCGGGCACTCGACCCGGCCGAACGCCGCCCGCGGGTCGCCGGCCGCCCCGTGCAGGCCCTCGCGGTGCAGCGCCTCGACCAGCTTGCGCCCGACCACCGCCGCGGCGGCGGGCAGGGCGTTGTGGAACGCGTCCACCAGCTCCGGCGCGGCGCGGGCCAGCTCCCGCCGCGCCGCCCCGGCCGCCGCGGCCAGGCCCGCGGCGGCGGTGCCCACGCTCACCAGCTCTCCAGCGGGTTGGGCAGCTCGGCCCACACGTCGTCGAGAGGGTCGGCGGCCAGCCGCATCGCGGTGGTGGCCTTCACCGGCCACGCGCCGGTGAACAGCGAGCCCAGCAGGCGACCGGCGCCGGCGGGCAGCGCCGGCGCGTAGCCGCGCAACGCGCCGGCGACGGTGCGCCACAGCCGCGCCGGCGGCTCGCCGTAGCCGGTGGCGAGGCCCGCCACCAGCTGTGCCAGCACGGTGGACATGGCCGCGGCGACGAGCTTGGCGCGCAGCGCCGCGGGGTCGTCGGTGGCCAGGTCGCCGTGCAGGGCCGGCGGCTCGATGCGGTGCCGGCGCAGCCGGGCCGGGCTGACCCGCACCCCGCCGAGGTCGCGGTGCAGCACCCGCACCGGATGCCCGGCGCGCAGCACGAGCAGCGCGTTCTGGCCGTGCGCCTCGAGGGCGACGCCCAGGTCGAGCAGGACCAGCGCCGGCGGCACCAGGGCGCGCACCACACCGGCGAGCAGGGCGTGCGGTCCGCGGCCGGGCAGGTCGGCCAGGTCCATGGCCACGAGGCGCCCGGTCGCGGGGGAGGGGGCGGCCAGCGCGGCGAGGGGCAGGGCCAGCTCGCCGGGGCGCAGCCGGGGGGCCGGGCGGATCGCGACGGCGAGGCTGCGGCACGGCTCGCCGTCGACCACGGCCGCGCCCGCGGCCCGCTCGGGCAGCAGGTGGACCCCGCGGACCCGCAGCCCGCCCAGGAACCCGGACAGCACCGGCCCGTTGCGCACCGCGGCCGGGGACACGGTGCGCACCGCCGAGGTCATCCGCACGTCGACCGCGGTCTTGACGTGCCAGGCGCCGTCCGCGGTGGCCAGCGTCCGCAGGGACATCAACGGGTACGCCGGCAGCGTCGCGGCGGGCCGGCACAGCCGCGGGTGGCCGGGCAGCACGTGCTCGGCCTGCCAGGGGTGCACCGGCAGCAGCGCGTGCCCGCCGGAGCGCAGCCGCGCCGGCCAGTCCCCGGTGGCGAGGAAGTCCCCGGCCGGTACGGCGGCGAGGACGATGCGCACCGCCGGCCGGTGCTCCGGGGCGTACCGCAGCACCTCCACAGTGGACATGCCGAGCCTGGTCCGGCAGCCGGGGTGCAGCGGGTGCCCGTCCACCACGCACTGCTCCAGCAGCGGCGGCGCCCCGGTGAGGGCGGCCAGCGCCAGGGCCGGGTCCGGCCCGGGCTGGGCGGCCCGGGCCAGCGCCAGGTTGGCCACGCTGTTGGCCAGCTCGGCCGCGAGCCGCTCCCCGCCGGGCAGGCACAGCGCCCGTACCAGCTGCGCCGGGTCCTCGACCTGCCGGATGTCGCCGTCCCGCCGGGTGTCCTGGTCCTGCCGGGCACCGCCGCCGGAGCCCACGCGGCCCGGGGCGGCCGGGGCCAGCGCCAGGGACAGCCGCGCCGGCGCCGCGAACGGCTCGGCGGCGGCGCGGGGTCCGGTCACCGCCCATCCCGCCCCGCCGCCGGGCCCGCCGGAGAACCGGCAGGTGAGCCACTCGCCGTGGACCGAGCGGGACGCGAGGCCGGGCAGCGGCTCCCGGGCGCAGGCGCCCCAGAGCCGGGCCAGCACGGCGCTGCGCGCTGCGGCCAGCGCCGCACGGTAGGCCGGCAGCAGCTCGGGTCGGTGCGTGGCGAGACAGGCCTCGGTGGTGGCGAGGTCTGGTGCCGCGGGGGCCATGGCCGTCATTCTGCGCCAGCTTCAAACCTAGCTTCCTAGGATGCTTTAGCGGATGTGCCACCCGGCATACGCTCGACCTGGTGCGCCGGCTAACCAGATCGCTCAGCCCCGTCACGTTCGCCCTTGCCGCGAGCTGTTTCCTGCTGCCGTTCGCGACGGTGTCCTGCGGCACGCCGGGCGGGTACGGCCGGGTGCGTGCGGGTGGCGGCACCGAGTACTCCGGCGCGGACCTGGCGTTCGGGGGAGCACCGGCAGTGGACGAGCAGTTCCTGCTGCCGCCGGAGCAGTGGCGCCCGGACCGGCTGCCACCCCAGCTGCTCGCCCTGGCGGTGCTCGGGCTGCTCGCGGTGGGCCTGGCGGTGACGGTGCTGCGCCGTGACCCGGCGCTTCGCCGGGCGGGCACGGCGGCGGTGTCCGCGGCCGCCGTGCTGCTGCTGCTCGGCAACCAGGCCAGGGTGGAGTCGCTGCTGGCGGAGCGGGTGCGGGACCAGGTGCGCCAGGCCGCGCCACAGGCGCCGCTGGGCCTGGACCACGTGCAGACCGGCGGTGGGTTCTGGCTCTGCCTGACCTTGCTGCTGGCGCTGTGCCTGGGCAACGCGGCCGGCTGGTGGCGGCTTCGCCGGCGGGCCAGGGCTCCGGCTGCCCGGCCGGAGGTGGCCGTGGCCGGCGGGCATGCCCGGGCCGCTCCCGGCGTCCGCGCGTAGGCTGGCCGTGACCAGGGGCGACGGTGGTCTCGGGAGGCCATGATGACGATTGCGGGGCTCAACCACGCGGTGCTCTTTGTGCGGGATGCCCAGCGCAGCGCGGCGTTCTACCGGGAGGTGCTGGGCTTCGAGGTGGCGCACGAGATGTCCGGCGGGGTGTTCCTGCGCGCGGCAGGCTCCCCCAACGACCACGACCTGGCCCTGTTCGGCATCGGTGAGCAGGCGGGCGCGAGCGCCGCGGGCCGGGCCACGGTGGGGCTCTACCACCTGGCCTGGGAGGTACGCACGCTCGGGGCGATGCAGGAGTACGGCCGGCGGCTGACCGAGCGGGGCGCGCTGGTCGGGGCGAGTGACCACTACAGCACGAAGGCTCTGTACGCGAAGGACCCGGACGGGCTGGAGTTCGAGCTGACCTGGGTGGTGCCGCCGGAGCTGCTCGAAGGGGAGGAGCCGGCCACCGCCACGGTCCGGCCGCTGGACCTGGCGGCGGAGATCGCCCGGTTCGGCGCGGACCGGCCAGGGGCGGCCACCCGCCCGGTGCCGGCGTCGTAGCCGGGCGGTGCTGGTGGGCGTCCTCGTGGGCCGGTGGCCGTGTCCTCGCGGCCCTCGCCCGGCTCGGTGCACGCGGGGGCTGCCGTGACCGGGCCGCTGTGGCAGGGGGTCGCGGTTGCCCTGGTCACGTTCTTCGACGCGGAGGGTGGGGTGGACCACGCGGCCACCGCGGAGCATGCGGTGCGGCTGGTGGGGACCGGGGTACGGGCGGTGCTGGTGGCCGGCTCGACCGGTGAGGCGGACGCGCTCACGGACACCGAGCGGGTGGCGCTGGTGGCGGCGGTGCGGCATGCGGTGCCGGCCGGCGTGCCGGTGCTGGCGGGGGCGAGCGCGGCGTGGACCGGGCAGGCGGTGGCCAGGGTGGCCGACGCCGTCGGCGCGGGGGCTGATGCGGTGCTGGTGGCGCCGCCGGGCCGGTGCCGGGAGGTGGCCGGTTTCTACCGTCAGGTGGTGGCCGCCGCGGACGGCCGGCCGGTGCTGGCGTACCACTTCCCGGGTGTGGCCGGTGGCCCGGTGCCGGTGGAGGCGCTCGGGGAGCTGGGGGAGCTGCCGGTCGCGGGGGTGAAGGACTCCAGCGGCGACGCCGAGCGGTTGCTGCGGGAGCTGGCCGCGTGGAACGGGTGGACCTACGTGGGCTCGTCGGCGCTGGTCGGGTTCGCGGGCCTGGTGGGTGCGGCCGGGGCGGTCCTGGCGGTGGCGAACGCGTACCCGCAGGAGTGCCTGGCCGCGTTCGGTGGGGACGGGGCGGCGCAGCGGCGCCTGCTCGCCGCGCACCTGGCCGCCCGGGCGGACTTCCCGCACGGTCTCAAGGCGATGGTGGCGCAGCGGTTCGGCACCCCGGTACGGGCCCGCCTGGGCTGAGCGACCGCCTTTCGATATGGCCCGGGATTTCGCGGGCGGCCCAAGCAAATATTAGTATTGACGTTTATAAACATAACGCGGATCGGTGTCTGCGTACCGCCCCTGGCGGAGGAGGGTGTCTTGGGTTCACGCCCGTGCCTGCTGTCGGCCAGGCTGGGGCTGCGGCAGCACGACGCAGGTGCCTGGGTCGTGGTCGATGACCTGGTCGAGGGCGTGGCGATGGGTGGCACCCGGATGACCGCGACCGTCACCGAGGCGGAGCTTGCGGAGTTGGCCAGGGCGATGACGCACAAGCTGGCCCTGGTCGACCTGCCGATCGGCGGTGCGAAGGCGGGCATCCGGCCCGGCGGCCCGGTCACCGACCGGGCCGGGCTGATGGGCGAGTTCGGGCGGGCCGCGGCCCCGCTGCTGCACGGCGGCGTCTACCTCGGCTGCGACCTGGGCACCGGCTACGCCGACCGGGACCGGTGGTTCGCCGCGGCAGGCTACGACCTGGCGCGCCAGCCGGGCGCGGCCAGGCTGCGCATCGACTGGGCCGGGTTCTGGCGCGACGTGGTGGACGTGACCGGGGCGGGGGTGGCCACGGCGGTGCTGGCCGGGCTGCGGGTGGCCGGGGTCAGGGGCGCGCAGCGGGTGACGGTCCAGGGCTTCGGTACGGTCGGGCGTGCGGTGGCCCAGCACCTGGCGGGGGCCGGGCACCGGGTGGTGGCGGTGGCCGACGTGCTGGGCACGGTGGTGGACCCGGCGGGCCTGCCGGTGCCCGCGCTGGTGGCGGCGACCGGTGCGGACGGGACGGTCGGCCGGGACGCCCTGCCGGCTTCGGTGCGCCGGTGCCCGGGTGAGCGGGCCTGGCTGGACGTCGACGCCGACGTGCTGGTGCTCGCCGCCGGTTCTGGCGCGGTGGACGCTGCGGCGGCCGGCTCGGTGCGGGCGTGGCTGGTGGTCGAGGGCGGCAACCTCAGCTGCACCGGGGAAGCCCGGCGGGTGCTGCGTGGTGCCGGCCGTACCGTGCTGCCGGACGTGGTGGTCAACGTCGGTGCGGCGGCGGTGGTGGGGTGCGTGCTCACCGGGCTGGCCCCGGCGGACCTGCCGCTGGCGCAGCTGACTGCGTGGCTGCGCGAGTGGGTGCTGGGGAAGGTGGCCCGCAACTGCGAGCGGGTGCTGGAGCTGGCCGCGGCGGGCAGCGCCGACCCGGTCGGGGAGCTGCTGTCGGCCCGGGCGGTGGCGCGGTGACCGCCGGCCCCGGTGGTGGCGCGTTCGGCGGTGGCGCGGCGGGCGCCGGTGGCTGGGCGCGCCCGCGGGTGCTGGTGGCGCACTGCAAGATGGCGCCGCAGCTGGTGCCGCGGATCGAGGCGGAGGTGCCGGTACGGTCGGTCGGGTCGGTCCTGGACCTGGACCCGGCGCGGCGGGCGGAGGTGGAGGTCCTGGTGGGTTTCCAGTTCCCGGCCGGGGTGCTGGCCGAGCTGCCGGGCCTGCGCTGGCTGCACCTGACCGGCACCGGCACCGACCACCTGGCGGCGGCCGGCCTGTCGCCGGGGGTGCTGGTGACCAGCTCGGCGCGGGTGCCGGTGCGTTCGGTCGCCGAGTACGCGGTGTCCGGCCTGCTGATGCTGCTCAAGGACCTACCCGCGCTGGCTGCCCGGCCGCAGCGGCGGCCCTGGTACACCTCCTCGGCGTTGCTGCTGCACGGGTCGACGGTGCTGGTGCTGGGGGCTGGCCGGATCGGGCGGGTGGTGGTCGAGCTGCTGTCCGTGCTGGGCGCCCGGTGTGTGGCGGTCACCCGTGACGGTGCCCGGCCGGTCCCCGGGGCGGTCCGTACGGTCGGCGTCGCGGACCTGGTCACCGCCGCCGCGGCGGCGGACCATCTGGTGTGCTGCCTGCCGGGCACGGCGCAGACGGCGAACGTGGTGGGCGCGGCGGTGCTGGCCGCGCTGCCCCGCCACGCGGTGCTGGTCAACGTGGGGCGCGCCGCCACAGTGGACGACGAGGCGCTGCACGCGGCGCTGCGCAGCGGCCGGATCCGGGCGGCGTTCCTGGACGTGCACCGGGTGGAGCCGTTACCTCTGGACGATCCAGTATGGTCTGTGCCGAATCTTGTGGTGTCGCCCCACTGTGCGTTTGCCTTTCCCGATGAGCCGGGGGAGGTCGGCCGGGTGTTCCTCGAGAACCTTGCGGACCTGCGGGCCGGCCGCGTGCCGCGGGACGCGGTCGAAGTCGCTTCACGGGAGGGCTCATGACGGCACAGGCGGAGGTGGTCACGGCCCGGCTCAGCCGGCGGCAGGCGGTCCCGTTGGCGATCGGTTCGGTGGCCGGCTCGGGGATCCTGTTCCTACCCTCGGCGGTGTACGCCGAGGCGGGGCGCAACAGCCTGCTGGTGTGGCTGCTGGCCACCGTGGTGTGCCTGCCGATGCTGCTGATGTTCGAGGACATGGTGCGGGCCAACCCGAACGGCGACGGCATCGAGGCGTTCATCCGGTCGGGGCTGGGCCGGGTCTTCGGCCGGTGCGTACCGCTGATGTTCGTGGCGCTGGTGATCGTGGGGCTGCCGGCGGGGTCGATGGTGGCCGGGCGGTACGTGGCGCAGGCGGTGGGGGCGGGGGAGCCGGTGGCGGTGCTCAGCGCGGCGGGCGTGCTGCTCGCCGCGGTGGCGGCCAACCTGGCCGGGGTGCGGACCAGCTCCCGGGTGCAGCACGCCGGCACGTGGGCCCTGGTGCTGATGGCGGTGGTGCTGATCGTGGCGGCGGCGCCGGGGGTGTCCACCGGGCTGTCCACGGTGGCGCCGGACGGCACCGGCCTGGGTGTGCTGCTGCCCGGTGTGGTGCTGGCGTTCTGGGCGTTCGCCGGGTTTGAGAACCTGACGTTCCTGAGCCGGGAGTTCCGCGACCCGCGGCGGGACTTCCTGCCGGTGAGCGCGACCGCGCTGGGCGTGTACGGGGTGCTCACGATCCTGCTCACGGTCGCGATCGCGGTGCGTATCCCGCACGGCGCGGTGGATGAGGTGACCGGCCTGCTGCAGCTGGCCGGGACGGTCGAGCCGCGGCAGGTGGTGGTCACCGCGGTGACCACGATCGCGCTGGGGGCGATGGTGCTCAACGCGGTGGCCTGGGTGTGGGGGGTGTCCCGGCTGGTGGTGGGCGCGGCCGGCAGCGGGGTGCTGCCGCGCGGGCTGGGGCGCAGCAACGCGCGGGGGGTGCCGTGGCGGGCGGTGCTGTTCCTGGCTGTGCTGTTCACCGGGGTCACCGCCGCGCTGGCTGGCCGGCCCGGCATGATCGTGGACGCGGTGGCCATGGCCAGCGCCATCTTTATCGTGCTCTACCTGCTCAGCATCGTCTCCTATGTGCGGGTGCGCGGGCTGACGCTGCGCTCCGCGCTGAACCTGGTGCTGCTCGTGGTGCTCGGGGTGAGCCTGGCGCAGTCGGGGTGGCGGTCGCTGTACGCGGTGGCGGTCCTCGCCGTGGCGCTGGCCGTGCAGGTCGTCCAGCACGTGCGGAGCCGGTCGAGGCAGCCGCAGGAGGAGGAGACCGCCACTGCCGGCGTCGTCGGGGCGCAGCCGGTGGCGGAGCCGGCCACCCAGCCGGCGGAGCCGGTGGGGGAGGCCCCACCGGCAGCCGAGGAGGATGGGCAGGAGCCGCCGGCGGCGGCCGGGCCCGCCGGTCCCGCTGGCGACACCGGGGCGGCGACGCTGGCCGCGGCGACGGACACCCCGCCCGGCCAGGCCGGCCCGGAGCGGTCCCCGGCAGGGGACGGCCAGGCCAGGCCGGGACCTGCCAAGGCGCAGCCGAGACGCAAGCAGCAGCGCAAGACCAGACCCGACCGTACGAGGCGGTAGCGCCCGTCCCCCGGCCTGGCCCGGCCAGCCGGCTATCATGCCCCGTCGCGTCCCTGTGGCGAAGGGAAGGTGGTCGGCGTGCCCGGCCCGGCCCGGCTCTCGGTCGACCTCGGCACCACCCACACGGTCGCCGTGGTGCGCCGCGCCGGTCAGCCGGCGCGGTCGCTGCTGTTCGACGGGTCCCCGCTGCTGCCCTCGTGCGTGCACGTGGACGCCGCCGGCACCGTCCACACCGGACGGGACGCGCACCGGCTGGGCCAGGTGGAGCCGCACCGCTTCGAGCCGTACCCGAAGCGGCGGGTGGACGACGGCGCGGTGCTGCTCGGCGCCGAGGCGGTGCCGGTGGCGCGGCTGCTGGCGGCGACCCTGCGCCGGGTGGCCGGCGAGGCGCGGCAGGCGGGGGTGGAGCCGGGCGGCGCAAGCGTGCTCACCTGCCCGGCCGACTGGGGCCAGCCGCGCCGGCAGGTGCTGCGCGACGCGGCCAGCCTCGCCGGGCTGGGCGAGGTGGCGCTGGTGGAGGAGCCGGTCGCGGCGGCGACGTACTGCGTGGAGGTGCTGGGCCACCAGGTGCCCCCGGGCGCCGCGCTGGGCGTCTTCGACTTCGGCGGCGGCACGCTGGACGTGGCGGTGGTGCGCCGTGAGCCGGCCGGGTTCCGGGTGCTGGCGGTCGGTGGCCTGGACGACCTGGGTGGGCTCGACGTGGACGCGGCCCTGGTGGGCCACCTCGGGCACCTGGTCGCGGCGCGTGACCCGGCGCTGTGGCGGCGGCTCAGCCAGCCCGACGGCACCGGGGCGCTGCGCGACCGGCAGGCGTTCTGGGCGGAGGTGCGTTCGGCCAAGGAGATGCTCTCCCGCACCGCGCAGGCCCCGGTCGCGGTGCCGCACCGGGAGGACCCGCTGCACCTGACCCGGCAGGAGCTGGAGCAGGTGGCCGGGCCGCTGGTGGCCCGGGCGGTCGACGAGACCCGCCGGGTGCTCCAGCGCGCCGGCGTGGACCCGGCGACCCTGGCCGGGCTGCTGCTGGTCGGCGGGACCAGCCGGATGCCGCTGGTGGCCAGCCGGCTGCACGCGCGTCTCGGCGTCGCCGCGGCAGTGCCGGAGCAGCCGGAGCTTCCGGTCGCCTACGGCGGGCTGCTGGTGCCCGCCCCACCGGCGGCGCCGGCCGGTGACAGCCAGCCCCGGCCGGGCAGGCACGCGCAGCCGGAGCCCGCCGGCGGCCCGCGGCCCGGGTCCGCGGCGGGTCCGGTGCCGGCAGCGGCGCCCGCCGGGGGGCTGCTCCTGCCGCCGCCCGGCGGGCCGTACCCGGCCTGGCCGCCGTCGCAGCACGTGCAGCAGCCAGAGCGGCAGCTGCCGGCGGTGGCGCCGCGGCGCCCGTCCCGGCGCCGCATGGCCATACTGGTCGCGGCGGCGCTCGTGGTCGCGCTGGTGACCGGCGGTGGGGTGCAGGTGGTGCGCTGGCTGGGTGGCACCTGGGGGAAGGCCCTCGACGCCGCCGGGTCCGGCCTGTCGGGCCTGGGTGGCGGGCAGGCGGGACGGGTGGGGGAGCTGCGCGTGGTGCACGACGCCGCGCTGCCCGCCGGGGAGGGTGCGGTCGCCGTCGCCACGGCCGGGGACCGGGCCTTCTACGCCGCTGTCGGCGACGGCCATACCGAGGTGGTGGCGCTGCCCGCGGGTGGCGGCGACCCGCTGTGGCGGCAGAAGGTGCCGGTGGAGCCGGTACGCCTGCGCCTGTCGGTCGTGCGTGACCTGCTGGTCCTGGACGCGGAGGACTCGGCCACCGACCAGGGCTCCGATGTGCGTGCCGTGCTGGGCGCCAACGGGGCGGTGCTGTGGCGCTCGCGCTGGGAGGAGCGGCGTGACGTGCTCCACCTCGGCACCGACGCGGTGGTGGAGTCGCAGCGGCCTCCGGCGGTCCTGCGGGTGGACCTGCGCACCGGCCGGACACGGTGGAGCCGCAGCGGCCCCGACGAGCTGTTGATCAACGACGACTGGCGGGTCGCGGCGGAGCGGGCCTGGCCCGGCCCGGACGCGCAGAAGGGCGGCTCCCCACCGGTCGCCGCGGCGCTCGTCGCGGCGATGGGTGAGGACCTGCGCGCCACCGGTGCGCTGGTGGAGCTGAACGAGGAGGACGGCAGGGGCTACCTGCTCGACGCGGGCACCGGCAAGCCGCGGGGGAGCGGGGCGTTGCCGCTGGTGTACGACCACTGGTTCGCCTATGACGGGCTGGTGGTCGGGCAGCTCTCCAGCGACGTGCCGGAGGCGGTGGGCCGTACCGTGGTGGCGGCGTACCGGCTGCCGGGCTTCAGCCGGGCCTGGAGCTACCGGCTGCCGGCCGGGGTGAGCCTGAACCGGGTCAAGCCGTGCGGGCCGCACCAGGTCTGCGTGGCGAGCAGCGGCACCAACGCCGGCAAGGTGGTCGCGCTGGAGGCGGCCACCGGCAAGGAGAAGTGGGCCACGCAGGTGGAGTGGTCGCACGAGTCCGGCTGGTACGTCAGCGCGGGAGCGCTGGTCTTTGGGGACATGCCGTTCGAGTCGGTGGACGAGCCGAAGGTCCTGGGCGTGGACGGGACGGCGGTGCGTACCGTTGCCGGCCGGGCCAGCGTGGTGGCCCTGGGCGGGGGCCGGGTGCTGCTGCGCGAGGCGGGCCTGAACGGGACGCGGGTGGTGTGGCAGGTGTCCGTGGCCGAGGTCGGCGCGGACCGCCGTACCCCGGATGTGGGGGTGGGGGAGGACCTGCCGGTGGCGATGGCGCTCAGCGGGGATGTCGCCGTCGTCGCCGGCGCCGACCGGAAGGTGCGGGTGCTGCGGGTCAGCGGCCTGTCCGGGTGAGCCACCGCTCGACGTTCTGACATTCTGCGCCTAGAGTGTCAGCATGTCAGGGAGTGTCAGCTCGTCAGGTGAGCGGGCCGAGGCGGTCCTCGCGGCGGCGTACCGCTGCTTCACCCGGCACGGCACCCGCCGCACCACCATGGACGACATCGCCGCCGAGGCGGGCATCTCCCGCGCCGCGGCCTACCAGTACGTCCGCGGCAAGGACGACGCGTTCGCCCGCCTGGCGCAGGCCATGTTCGACCGGTCCCTGGCGCAGGCCCGCGCCGCCGCGGCCCGGCCGCCGGGCCCGGCCGGGGTCGCCGAGCGGCTGCACGCCGTGCTCGCCACCAAGCTCGAGCTGGTCCTGGGCCTGTGGCGGGACAGCCCGCACCACGCCGGTGAGCTGCTGGGGGAGGGCGCCCGGGTGGCCGCGGCACCCGAGGCCGCCTACCAGGCCGGGCTGCGCGACCTGCTCGCCGGCCTGGTCCGCGCCGCCCGCACCACCGGTGAGCTGCCCCGCGGCGGCCCACCGGCCACCGCCGTGGCCGACGTCGCGCTGGCCTTCACCCGGGGCCTGGAGGCCGACCCCACCCACCCCGACGCCACCCGCGCCCTGCTGCGCCACGGGGTACGCCTGCTCGCCGCCGGCCTGCTCGGCGCGTCGCCCCCCGCCCAACCGTCCCGACCGTCCCGGAGGAGCTCATGACCGCCGTCCTCATCACCGGCTGCTCGTCGGGCATCGGCCGGGCCACCGCGCTGCGCCTGGCCCGCCGGCCGGAGCTGACCGTCTACGCCACCGCGCGGCGCCCGGACACGCTCACCGGCCTGGCCGCGGCCGGCTGCCGCACGCTCGCCCTCGACGTCACCGACGAGGAGTCGATGGTCGCCGCGGTCGCGGCCGTGGAGAAGGCGCACTCCGCGGTGGGGGTGCTGGTCAACAACGCCGGGTACGGCGAGTACGGCACCGTCGAGGAGGTGCCGCTCGCGCGGGTGCGGGCCCAGTTCGAGACCAACGTGTACGGCCTGGCCCGGCTGTGCCAGCTGGTGCTGCCCGGCATGCGCGCGGCCGGCGGCGGCCGGATCGTCAACGTCAGCTCGATGGGCGGGCGGCTGGTCTTCCCGGGCGGTGGCTTCTACCACGCCAGCAAGTACGCGGTCGAGGCGCTGTCGGACGCGCTGCGCTTCGAGGTGGCGCCCTTCGGCGTCCAGGTGTCCATCGTGGAGCCTGGCCTGATCCGCACCGGCTTCGGTGGGACCGCCGCCGGCACCCTGGCCCACACCGTGGCCGGCGCCAACGGCACGGGCCCGTACAGGCGGCTGAACCGCACCATCGACGCGCAGATGACGCAGCTGTACCAGTCCCGCCTGCTCGCCGCGGAGCCGGAGCGGGTGGCGCGGGTGATCGAGCGGGCGGTGACCGCCCGGCGCCCGCGGCGCCGCTACGTCGTCACCGCCGCGGCCCGGACGCTGGTCCACATGCGACGGCTGCTCGGCGGGGGCACCTTCGACACGTTCCTACGGGCCCAGTTCCGTTGACCCACGGCCGGACCAGCTGTCCACGGCGCGGCGCATCCCGGCATCGAAGCCGCCGCGACCGCTTGCGGCTGGTGGACACACTGACGGAATGACACTCTTCGGCGCCGCTGGCGACACCTGGGGGGTCCCCGGTCGTAGCTTCGCGTTGCTCTACCTGCTCGGGGCGATCGTCGTGGTCACCGGTGTGGTCCTCTGGCGGCGTGCGGTCGCCGCCGGCCCGGTCGAGCGGCCCGAGCCGCTCACCCCACCCGAGTGGGCATACCTGGCGGGCGGGCCGCCACGCGCGGCCGCTGCCGCCCTGGCGGCGCTGCACGGCACCGACTCGGTCCGGACCGGGCCGGGCGGCCGGCTGGAGGTCACCGGCCGGCTGCCCAGGGTGACCAGAGAGCTTGACCGCGCCGTCTACTCCGCAGCAGGTCGCGGGGTGACCCGGCGCGCGCTGGCCGACGACCCGACGGTCTCCGCCGCGCTGGAGCGGGTCCGGGCCGGGCTGGTCCGGGACGGCTGGCTGCTCGACGAGGCGACCCGCAGGCGGGTACGCCTGGCGAGCCTGCCTGTCCTCGGGTTGGTGCTGGTCGGGGTCGCTGCCCTGGTCGCCGGCGTCCAGGGCGGCTTCCTCATCGTGGAGCTGTCCGCGGCCGTCGTCGCCCAGCTGCTGCTGTTGCGAGCGCCGCGGACCAGCCGCGCCGCCCGCAGGCTGCTCGACGGGCAGCGCCGTTCCTCCTGGGCGGGGCGACCGCGCGCGGGGTCGTACTCGTCGGCGGTGCCCGGCGCCACGGCGGGCGCGGCGTTCGGTGCCGCGGCGGGCGGAATATGGGGCGAGGGTGTCGGTGACAGCGGCGGTGACGGCGGAGACGGTGGCTCCAGC
Source organism: Micromonosporaceae bacterium (assembly GCA_035707405.1). Classification (GTDB taxonomy): domain Bacteria; phylum Actinomycetota; class Actinomycetes; order Mycobacteriales; family Micromonosporaceae; genus DASSUC01. The sequence goes on from DASSUC010000011.1 coordinate 17,157, forward strand.
GGATGAGCTACGGCGTGGTCAGCGGCTCGCACCCGGAAGCAGTTGACATAATGTGCATTATCGAACGAACCGAACGAGCTGGGGTTCACGCAGCCGCGCCACATGCGGGGTTGAGGAAGATCCGTGCAGGAATTCACGCTGAGAAGGATCTTGGTTTCGGGGCTGCGGATGCGCGGTGAGCAGCCTGCAGGCGTACCGGGCCGGGCAGGAAGATCAGCTCGGCGCGCTCGGGCTCGTACTCGGTGCGCGACGAGGACGCCGCACGCCTCCTCGAGGACGCGGGCCGGCCTGGGCCGCGTCCTCGAGCTTGTATCCCACCGCCCACACCGTGCCGCGGGGTGACGAGGGCGACCGGACCGCCGCGCTGTCAGTTACTGACCTGAACAAAGGCGTTCGTCCTCAGCGCCCCTAGAACGGCGGCTCATCGTCGAAGTTCGAGGAGCGCCAAGCCCCAGCCCGCTTTTCGGCCTCTGCTTTGGCGGCCGCCTCCTGTTCGTCGCGCTCCTTGCGGGTTCTGGGGATGTCAGGCATCGGCGCTCCGTCCACGGCTTCGTTCCAGTACCGGCGGCACTGTTCCAGGTGGCTGACCGGAGGTGGATTGAAGCGGTCGTATTCCTCGTCGTACTCGATGTCGTGCGGGTCGACGTCCGCGATCTCGCACAGGGCGAGGAAGATCACTTCGACGGTCCACCAGGCGCCTATCGCCTCGCCACGAAGAGTCCGGCGGACGGTCTCGTGATTTGCCGATCCTCGGCGCTCCTCCCATGCCTCGATCGTCTCTGCGATCCGTCTCGTCGTCGGTCGCTGCGCCGCGACGTAGAACCTCCACAGCAGGTCGACCAGGTTCTTGCGTTCCGGTGGCACGCTCGCCGGCTTGGTCAGGCGCGGAGGCATCGGTGTCGTCCCTTCGAAATGGGTCCCCCAATCCTAGGGATTCCATGTTTTGTCCAGCGTTAGCACCGCCGTGACTGCTTTCTCCAACACGTCGACTCGACCCTTCCCCACCGTCGTCTCGGGACGCACAGCACGTCTAGTGGCAGCTCAGCATGGGTGTATGGCGCCAAACCGGCGCCGTCCGCCCGGCGATCGGAGGCGGTAGACGGTCGCGTCGTACCCGCCCGCGGAGTAGAAATCCGTGGGCTGGACGGCGCCGGCACGAAGGAGAGTCCATGCGGCGTCCTGTACGCACGGGAGGCTCCCGGTGAGATGCATCGCCCCCGGGGTCCCGCCCGCCGCTGCCCTGCCCGCATTGGTCTACCTCGGCGCGCCCTGGTGGGCGATCGTCCTGGTCGCGCTCGGCGCCATGCTCGCGGCCGCGCTCGTCCGGGTCGTCGACCGGGTCCTGCCGCATGACTCCCCCGACCTGCGTGGCTGGTGGGACGACCTCTGGCGGTACTGGGCGCCGCAACGTATCCCGTCACGGTCGCAGTCGCCACCCGGGCTTGCGGCGATGCGTCAGCGACGTCCAGTCGACGGCTCACCCTTTTCGCTGCCGCCCGACCCGTCGGGCCAGGGCTGACGGAAATCCCAGCGTGGCCCGAGCTGACTACCCTTCGAGGCTGTGTCGCTACAAGATGATCTGTACTCCTCGGCGCTGCGATGGGCCGCAACGGCGCTGATTGCCTACGCCCAAGATCCTCCGGACTACGACTTCGCCGTGCATCACATGGCGGTGGCAGTTGAGCATCTGTCGTTGCTCGTGATGAACCCATCCCGTCCTGCCCAGAACGCGGGCTCCGTCGCGCTGTGCGGGGTGTCGTGGCTGAGTTTGTCGGTGCGGTCTGGTAGGAAGCTGGCAGTCAAACATGTGTACGGAGGGATGTCATGGCTGCCGTGCGGAGCCCGGCTCGCGGGCTGTCCAGCGAGGACCTGGCGGCGATCCGCGACTCGCTGGCGGCCGGTCGCCGGCCGAAGGTGCTGTTCACCGAGGCGGCCGGGCAGGTCGCCGGGCAGTCCGGGCAGGTAATGGCGCTGACCGACCCGGAGCTGTCGGAGGAGTGGGTGGTGGTCCGGTTCGGCCGCGACGAGCTGCCCTTCTCCCCTGCCGACCTGGCCATGCCCGGTCGGGGCCAGGCTGCCCGGCGGGCCGGGCCGGCGGGCCTGCCGGTCTCCGGGCCGCGCCAGGCCACCGCGTCCGCGCCGCAGGCCGACCCGGGGACCGGCGACGCCGCCCCCGCCGCCGGCCCCGTCCAGATGGCCGCCCCCCCGAGGCACCGGGGGCAGCGGCAGAAGCAGGAGGAGAAGGTGCCCGAGCCCACTTCGTCCACTGTAGACACCGTCGGGGCCGCGGCGGCGGAGACCGCGGCGGCCGACGGCAAGGCGGCGCGGCGCGGGCCCGGCCGGCCGGCCAGGCCGAAGCCACCGGCCGCCCTGACGGTCACCCTCGCCTACACCGAGGGCGAGTGGACGGTGGCCGCGACCCAGGGCACCAAGGCGCTGGCGAAGCCCTACCTGATCCGGCCGTCGGAGGCGCTGAAGATGGTCGGGCTGCTGGACGTGCCGGGGGTGCACGAGGCGGTGGAGCAGATCCTGGCTGCGGAGCGGGCCGGGGCCGAGGAGCAGGCGCAGCGGCTGCGCGCCGAGCTCGCCGAGGTCGAGGCGAGGCTGGCCGAGCTGAGGGCGGTGGACTGACCGGGCTGCCGCCGGCATGTCCCAGCCCGTAGCCGCCTGGCGTCCGCCGTTGCTGTGGCGCGCGCTGCTGGTCGTGGCGCGTGTGGTGGTTGCCGCGCTGTGCCGGATGCGGGTCACCGGCGACGTGCCGGCGCACCTGCGGCGCGGCCCGCTGGTGCTCGCCGTCAACCACGTGAGCCCGTTCGACCCGGTCGTGCTCGCCGCCGCCTGCCAGGCCCGGCGGGTGGCGCCGCGCATCATGGCCACCGGTGGCCTGTTCACCGCACCCATGGTGGGCGTGCTGATGCGGATGTGCGGGCACATCCGGGTCGACCGGGGCCGGGCGACGGTGACGCAGGCGCTGCACACCGCCGCCGCGGCGGTCGCCGAGGGCTCGGTGGTGGCGGGCTACCCGGAGGGCCGTATCGGCCTGGACCCTGGCCTGTGGCCGGAGCGCGGCAAGACCGGGCTGGCCCGGCTGGCCCTGGCCAGCGGCGCGACGGTGGTGCCGGTGGCGCTGTGGGGGCCGCACGAGGTGCTGCCCTACGCGACGCCGAAGGGGCTGGTCGGGTCGGTGCTGCGGGCGCTGCGGCGCCGGCCGGTGGTCCGCGTCGCGTTCGGCGTACCGGTGGACCTGGCTGGGCTGTCGGCGGGCCGCACCGGCGACGCGCTGCGCGCCACGGACCGCATCCTCGACGCCATCGTGGCCACGCTGCGGCCGCTGCGGCGGGACGAGCCGCACACCCCCCGCTACGTCGACCCGACCCGCCCCACCAGCACCGCCCGCTCCCGCCCGCCGCCCGGGTAGGACCTGCGCCGCAGGTAGGAGCGCGTCGCGGGAGCGGAGCGCCGGGGTCAGCCGCGGGGGTGTCAGCCGCGCCGGTGGCGCAGGTAGGCCAGCACCGCCTCGCGGGTGGTGCGTACCCCCAGCGCCTCGCGGGCCTGGGCGATGCGGCGGTTGGCGGTGCGCAGCGACAGGAACTCCGCCGCCGCCGCACCGGCGATCGTCTCCCCGCCGGCCAGCCGTTCCAGCAGGGCCCGCTGCTCCGGGGTGAGCGGCAGCCCGCCACCGTCCGCGGCGGGCTGCGCGCCGGGCACCGGCTGGGTGTCCACGTCGCAGCGCACCGGCCCGATGCGGGCCAGGTCGGCCAGCAGCGCCTGGCCGACCTGGCCACCGGGGTCGACGATGGCGACCACCCCGGCGCCGCGGGCGGCGGCGTGCACGGCCAGCTGCGCGGTCTCCAGGTCGGCGACCCGGCCGAAGAGGACCAGGCGGGCCGGGGTGAGGTCCCACGCCGTCTCGGTCAGGACGAAGCCCTCCCGGGTCTGCCAGCCGGCCCGGGCCAGCCGGCGCAGCACCGCCGTGGCGTCGGTGGAGGTGGGGACCAGCAGCCGCGGCACCGCGTTCATCCCAGGGCCCCCAGCGCCACCGACGCGGCCTCGGTGCGGGTACGCGCGCCGAGCTTGCGCATGCTGGAGCGGATGTGGGTCTCCACGGTCTCGCCGGAGATGCCGAGCTGGCCGGCGATGCGGCGGGTCGGCTCCCCCGCGGCGACCAGCCGCAGCACCTCCCGCTCCCGGTCGGTCAGGTCGCCGCCGGCGCGGGGGCCGCGCACGTCGCGGCGTATGCCGTGGCGGCGCAGCGCCCGTTGGGTGCGCCCGTGCAGCACCACCAGGCCGGCCTGCGCGGCCAGCCGCTCGGCGGCGAGCAGCGGCGGGACGGCCTGTGCCGGGTCGGTCTCGTGCAGCCCGTACGCGAGCAGGCAGCGCACCTCCTCGCGTAGCGCGACGTCGTGCCAGGCGGTGGCGGCCCCGGCGAAGCGGTCCGGGTCGCCGGCGGCGGCCCACGCGTCGAGGGTGCGCCGCACCGGTGGTGGGGTCGGTCCGGCCGGGGGCTCGTCGGCCGGGGCGGGCGCGCCGTCGTAGGCGGCCCAGCGGGTGGTGATGCGCCGCAGCCCGTCGACGAGGCCGGCCGCCGGCACCGGCGCGTCGGCCACCGCCGTCGCGCGTTCGGGCTGCCCGTCCAGCCAGGCCGCCTCCCGGACCACCCAGTCGCGCGCGGCGGCGGTCGAGGTGGGCAGGGCGGCGGTGGTGGCCAGCCGGGCCCGGGCGGAGGCGAGCAGCCCGCCGTCGGCCTCGGCGAGGCTGGCCGCGGCGACGGCGTAGCCGCGGGCGTCGGCGGGCAGGGTGTGGTCGGCGAGGTCGCCGCTGCGGCGTACCACCTCGTCCAGGGCGGTGCCGCGCAGCGCGGCGCACCACAGCGCGGCGGCGAGGAACCGGACCTGCCAGCTGTAGGCGAGGTCGGCGGCGCAGGCCTGCGCGGCGGCCTCGGCGCTGTGCGCGGCCTCGGCCAGGCGGGCGTCGCTGGCCAGGGTCTGCACCAGCAGCCAGGCGCACCACCGGGCGGTGCTGGCGTCCCCCGCCGCGCCGGCCACCTCGGCGGTGCTGGCCAGGTCGTACTCCCAGCCGGGGTGGCGCCGGGCGGCCCGCGCGGCGGCGAGCGCGCCGCGCAGCCCGGGGTGTGGGGGCGGGTCGGGGTAGCGGGCGGCGAGGTCGGCGGCGAGGGCCGCCGCGCCGGCCGGGTCGGTGGCGAGCCGGGCCAGCAGCACCACCCGGTCCCGGGCGGCGCGCAGGTTGGCGTCGCCGAGGGTGGCCGGCAGCCCGGCGACCGCCCGCGCGGCGGCGGCCGGGTCACCGGCCTGTAGCAGGGCCTCGCCGCGCAGCACCGCCGCCACCGGGTCCGCCGCCGGTGGCCGGGGGCCGGTCGGGTGCGGGTCGCCGAGCACCCGTAGGGCGGCCCGGGGCCGGCCGGCGCGCAGCGCCGCGGCTGCCGCGTCGAGGCGTACCCGCGGGTCCGGGGTCGCCCCGGGCAGCGCGCAGGCCAGCAGCAGCAGCTCGGCGCGCTGCCCGCCGGTGCGGGCCGCGGACGCGGCGGTGAGCGCGGCGCGGTAGGCGCCCTGCGGGTCGCCGGCGGCGGCGAGGTGGCGGGCGGCCTCGCCGGGTGGGACGAGGCCCGCCAGGCGGCGGTGCAGGGCCGTGCGGGTGGCCGCGTCGAGCAGGCCGGCGGCGACCTCGGCGACGTACGGGGAGACCGGCAGCACGTCGCCGCCGACCAGGTGGACCAGCCCGGCGTCGGTCAGCTCGTCCACACCGGCGCCGAGCAGGGCCAGGGTGGCGGGGCGGCCCAGCAGGCCCAGCGCGGCCATCGCGGTGCGCGCCGGGCGGGTCAGGTCGGCCAGGGCGGCGGCCACGGCGTGGGTCAGGGCCTGCTCGGGCGCCGGCCCGGCGGTGGGGGCGGTGGCCCGCCCGCGGCTGGCGGCGGGGCGGGCTGCGGGGGTGGCCAGGCCGCGGCTGGCGGCGTGGCGGGCCAGCGACTCCACGGCCAGGGGCAGGCCACCGGCGCGGCGGACCACCTCGGCGAGCTCGCCCGGGTCCAGCCGTGGGGCGACCCGCTGGGCCAGCGCGGTGGCCTCGTCGGGTGAGAGCGGGGCGATCGGGTACCAGCCGGCGGCGGTGGCCCGCAGCGCGGCCCCGGCCTCGGCGGGCAGCCGGTGCGGGGTGCGCAGCGCCACCGCGACCCGGCAGTGCGCGGCGAGCAGCGGCAGCGCCGCCACGGTCGCCGGGTCGGCCCACTGCAGGTCGTCGAGGATCAGCAGGCCGCCGCGGACCCGGGAGCGCACGGCCTCGGCGAGCAGCGTCGGGTCCTCGGCGGGCAGCCGGGCGCGCACCGCGCGGGCCAGCGGCAGCGCCGGCACGCCCGAGAGCATGGCCAGCCCGCCGCCGCGGTAGACCGGGCCGGGGAAGGCGACCGCGATGCGCCGCAGCAGGGTGGTGCGGCCGGCGCCGGGCCCGCCGGTGACGACGACCAGGCCGGGTACGGCGAGCGCCGCGACGGCGGCCGGCACCACCTCGACGGCCGGCGCCGCCTGGACGGTGGGTGCCGGATCGGTCGGGTGGCCAAGATAGCCGGCCGAAGCGGCAACCGGGACCGGCGAGGTGGTCAGGCCGGTGGGCGCCGGCGCGGGCCGGCCAGCCGGCACGGCGGCGTGCGGGCCGCCCGGTGCCGCAGCGGGCAGGCCCGCAGCGGCCTGCGGGGTGTCGTCGGCCGCTACCGCGGCACGGCCGACGACCCGGGCGCCGCCTGCCTGGCCGCCGGGGCCCTGCCGCACTGCTACCTCCCGCTTGCTCGGTCCGTGGCGCCGCCCGCGGCGCGGTGGGCGTGGCTGCCCTGGCGGCGCCGGTGACCGGTGGCACGAAGATGGGATCCTGCGCCGGCAGGATATTCGTAGGGTGGCGTTGGGTAGTGCCGGACTACCGACTGAAGGGGGCTTTGCCGAACCATGGACATTGTGGCTGAGCAGCGCACCAGTTCCCACCCCCGGGTGCGCTGAGCCATGGCGGCCGGTCCTCTCGGCTCCCGCGTGGCGGCCCTGTGCGACGATGTCGGGCCCCGGCTGGGCCCGGCCACCGCGGCGCAGGTGCGCGACGTGCGGCGCCGGCTGGACGAGCCGCTGCGGGTGGCCATCGCCGGGCGCCTCAAGGCCGGCAAGTCCACCCTGGTCAACGCGCTGATCGGGCGGCGGGTGGCGCCCACCGACGTGGGTGAGTGCACCCGCGTGGTGACCCAGTTCCGCTACGGCACCACCGACCGCGTCGACGTGGTGCGCCGCGACGGGTCGCGCACCAGCCTGCCGCTGGACGAGTCCGGCATGATCCCGCAGCGGCTCGGGGTGCCCCGGGCGCAGGTGTCGTACGTGGACGTGACGCTGACCAGCGACCATCTGCGCGAGCTGACCGTGGTGGACACCCCGGGGCTGTCCTCGACCAACGCCGCGGTCAGCGCCGGGGCGCGGCGGTTCCTGCTCAGCGAGGCCCCGATCGACGACGACCTCGACGAGGACTCGGCCGGTGCGCTGTCCGGCGCGGAGGCGATCGTCTACGTGTTCACCCAGGCGGTCCGCGACGACGACGTGGCCGCGCTGGAGGCGTTCCGGTCGGTGTCGGCGCGCCTGTCCAGCAACCCGATCAACTCGCTGGGCCTGTTCAACAAGGTCGACAAGCTGGTCGGCGGCGGGGCCGACCCGTGGCCGGTGGCCGGGCCGCTGGCCGGTGGGCAGGCGGGGGTGCTGCGCCGGGTCGTCTCCGACGTGGTGCCGGTGGTGGGGCTGCTGGCCGAGACCACCGAGGCCGGCCGGCTCACCGCCGCTGACTGCGAGGCGCTGCGGGAGCTGGCCGGGCTGCCGGCGCAGCAGCGGGCGGTGCTGCTGGCCTCGGTGGACCTGTTCACCGGGCGGGAGTGTCCGGTGCCGCCGGAGCGGCGGCAGCGGCTGCTGGGCCTGCTGGACCTCTACGGCGTCGCGTTCGCCGTCGCGCACCTGGCGGCCCGTCCGCAGCTGGCCAGCGGGGAGCTGGTCCGGATGCTGCTGGCGGCTTCGGGTTTCCCCCGCCTGCGGCACACCATCGACCAGGCGTTCCGGTGGCGCACCGACGCGATCAAGGCCGGCTGGGCGCTGTCGGCGCTGGAGAAGGTCGCCAGCCACGCCGACCGGCCGGCCGACCGGGAGCTGCTGCGCGACGCGGTCGAGCGGGTGCTCCAGCAGCCCGACTACCACCGGCTGCGGCTGCTGGAGGTGGCGCAGCTGGTCAGCACCGGTGCGGTGGACCTGCCCGAGCCGATGGAGCAGGAGCTGGCCCGGCTGGCCCTGTCCACCGACCCGGCGTGGATCCTGGGCTGCCCGGCCGGCGACCCGCAGCAGCTGGCCCAGGCGGCGCTTGCGGCGGCCACCCGGTGGCGGGTGTACGCGGTGGCCGGCGCGAGCCCCGCCCAGTCGCGGGTCGCCCTGGTCGCGCACCGCGGCTTCTTCCTGCTGTCCCAACGGGTACGGCAAGGGCGGCCGGCATGACCGCGCAGCAGGCGGCGCCGGCCCGCGACCCCGGCAAGGCGCTGGCGACCCTGGTCGGCAACGGGGTCGACACGGGCCTGGCGTTCCTGCGCAAGCTGGACCCGGACGCCGCGGCGGACCTGGACGCCCAGCGCCGCAAGGAGGTGACCCGGCCGGTCGTCGTCATCGTCGGGGAGACCAAGCGGGGCAAGAGCGCGCTGGCCAACGCGCTGGTCGGCGTGCCAGGGCTGTCCCCTGTGGACGCGGCCGTGGCCACCGCGGCGTACCTGGAGCTGGTCCACTCCCCCTCGCACGGTGCGCGGGCCTGGCTGCCCGGGCGGGCCGAGCCGGTGGCGCTGAGCCTGGGCGACCTGCGCGACTGGGCCACCGTGCTGGGCCGGCTGCCGGACGGGCTGCGCCCGCCGCGGCGGGTCGAGGTGCTGCACTCGGCGCCGCTGCTTTCGTACCTGACGCTGGTGGACACCCCGGGCACCGGGGGGCTGGACCCGCTGCACACGGAGGTGGCGCTGGACGCTGTGGCGCGGGCCACCGCGCTGCTGTTCGTCGCGGACGCGTCCGCGCCGCTGGCAAAGCCGGAGCTGGACTTCCTCATCGAGGCCAGCAAGCGGGTCAACTTCGTGGTGTTCGCGCTGACGAAGGTCGACGCGTACCCGGGGTGGCGCACCATCCTCGCCGACAACAAGGCGCTGCTCGCGGCGCACGCGCCGCGTTTCGGCACCGCGCCGTGGTTCCCGGTCTCGGCCCGGCTGGCGGAGCTGGCCGTGACCGTCGGCGGTGACGCCGCGGCGGAGCTGGCGGCCGAGTCACGCATCCCGGCGCTTCAGCACGCGCTGGTCGAGCTGGCCGGCAAGGGGCACCTGCTGGCGCAGGCCAACGTGCTGCGGGCGCTGCGCAGCGAGGTGGTCCGGCTGGACCTGGCCGCCGGCGAGCGGATCCGGGCCACCGACCCCGACCCGGCCGAGATGGCGCGGGCCAAGCAGGAACGGGCCGGGCTGGCCGCGCGCAAGCGCACCGAGTCGCGGCAGTGGTCGCTGGCGCTGAGCACGGAGACCCAGCGGGCCCGGGTGGAGGCGACCACCCGGCTGCGCACGTACCTGACCGGGCTGCAGGAGACCTTCCTCTCCCGCATCGACGCCGGTCGCGGCGAGGAGCTGCGGGCGCTGCCGCAGGAGGTGGACCGGGCGCTGCACGCGCTGTCCGTACGGCTGTCGCAGGACCTGGAGTACCGCTTCCGCAAGGTGGGCGAGCGGGCCCTGGCCCAGGTGTTCGCCCCGCACGAGCTGCAGCACGTGCTGCGCCGGCTCAACGCCACCCTGCGCCACGCGCTGTCGTCCAAGCCGCGGCGGGAGGGCGGTGGCCCGGACAACGTGATGATCGCGGTGTCCTCGGCCGGGATGGCGATGATGGCCGGGCGGGGCGCCATGATCGGCGCGTCGGCGCTGGGGGTCGGCTCGCTGGCCGGGGCGAGCCTGCTGGTGCCGTTCGCCGGGGTCGGGCTGGGCCTGGCCGCGGGGGCGTTCGTGCTCTACCGCCGCCGGGTGCAGACCGACCGGCAGCAGGCCCGCACCTGGCTGCGGGAGGTGATGGGCGAGGCCCGTGCGGCGCTGTCCGACGAGATCATGCACCGCTTCACCGACCTGCAGTACGCCCTGACCCTCGCCCTGGACGACGCGATCGAGCGGCGGCTGCAGCAGCTCGATGCGCACATCGCCGAGATCGACAAGGCGATGGCCGACGACAAGGCCAGCCGGGCGCGCCGGCGGGCGGCGCTGCAGCAGGAGCGGGAGGCGCTGCGCGCGCGCATCAAGCAGCTCGACGAGGTGCTTGTGCGGGCCCGGCAGCTGATGCCCGCCACGGCCACGGACGACCGGGGGTGAGCGGCGTGGAGCCGGACTGGGGCGGCTGGGCCGACGAGCTCCCGCCGGACGTCGAGGAGCTCCTGCGGGGCACGCTGGGCAAGGCGGAACCGGGCGGTGCCGCGGACGCCGCGGGCCCCGGCGACCTCGACCAGCCACCGGAGCTACCTGAGCCTGAGCCGGAGGGCGAGCCGGACTGGGCCACCACGCCGGACCCCGACTGGGCCGGTACGCAGGCAGAACCTGACTGGGGTGGCCCGCAGCCCCAACCGGACTGGGCGGGTGAGCGGCGGATCCCGGACTGGTCACTGCCCGAGCCCCTGGAGCCGCAGCCGCGGCTGGACGGCGAGCCGGCCGTGGGCGGTGGCGACCGGTGGGGTGTCGCGGCGTTCGGCTCCGGGATCGGCGGGGTGGACGCGCACGTCGACGAGCCGCTGTACGGCGCGGACCTGCCCGACACCCCGGCCGCGGACACCGGCGGTTCCTGGGCGGCGGACGCTGGAGCCGATGACGGCGGGGACTGGGACGTCGACTCCGGCACCGGGACCGGCGGGGACTGGGATGTCAACGCCTGGGCGGACCTGCCGCCCGTGCCGGACCCGCCGTTCGGCGCCGACCCCGACGCCGCTGACCTGGCCGACGTCGACGGCTGGGCCGGCCCGGACTTCCCGCCGATGCTGGACCTGACCGGCCTGCCCGAGCCCGTCGACGGGCCCCCGTGGGGCGACCCGGCGGTGATCGGCGGCGAGCCGCTGGCGGAGCCGGCCGGCTACGGCACACCCGACCCGGCGGACCTGTCCGGGTACGCCGCCGTGGACCTGGCCGAGGTCGACGGCGACCCGTGGGCGGCGCTGCTCGCCGCGGACGACCCGGCCACCAGCGCGCTGGCCCGGTGGTGGGCCCCACCGGCGGCGTAGCCGGACTCGGGAACACCTGTGTACCGAGAGCGAAGAGCCGCCTGGGTCACCCTAGACGGCCATTGTGGAGATAGGACGTTGTCCCGTCCTGCGTTGCCGTGAGCGCTGCGCTGACCCGTTGCCACACATAGGGCCGTAGCAGCCGGCTGGCCTGGTCGGGCGGGCAGAACCGGTACTGGGCCAGCTCCTGGTCATCCAGGTGGATCTGTGCCTGGTTTCCGAGGGTGAGCAGACCGCCGTCGAAGATGAAGACGAGGCCGTCGTCCCATGGGCCGTGCGGGGCGACCCAGTCCACCACGAGCAGCCGTCCGACGGGCAGGCTGAGGCCGAGCTCCTCGGTGACCTCGCGGGCGGCAGCCGCGCGTGGTGCCTCGTTGGCCTCGGCCATCCCGCCAGGCAGGTCCCAGTCCGGCTTGTAGCGAGGGTCGACCAGCAGGACCGCGCCGGTCTGGTCGCGCAGGAGCACGTCGGCACTGACACGTTTGCGGGGTTGGGTGCGGTTGCCTTCGGCCAGGTGCGCCCGCCAGGCTTCGGGGTCGCGTTGGTAGAGAGGCACCTCCCCGCTCATATCGCCCCCGTGGCCGGGCCCGACGGTGACGACGCCCAGTGGGGCAGGCCGCAGCGTTCGCGTAGCTGTGTGCCGAGATGCTCCAGGAACGTAGCCACCTGCCGGTTGCCCCGGTATCGGGCAAGCTGCTGGGGAAGCTGCTCCAGCTGCCGCAGGACGAGGTACGAGCCGAGGGTTCGGGTCGTGTCGAGCACCTCCTGGGCAACGGCGCACGCGTGCTCCGGCTCACCCTCGAAGGCCAGGATCGAGACCAGCATCAGCCGTGCCAGCGCGCGGCTACGTGCCCGTTCTCCCGGGCGCAGCAGGACCACCTGCTCGACCTGGCCCCGAGCGGCCCGCAGCTGGCCGAGCCGGCACAGGCAGCGGGCGGTCTCGACCGCCAGGGACGCCTCGTCGAAGGTGCTCACCCAGGGCGAGAGCAACCCACCCAGGGAGCTGGCGAGCACCCGCTCGGCCTGGCGAAGGGTGTCCAGGCACAGGTCCTGCCGACCGGTGGCGGCATGGCCACGAGCCTGCATCGCGAGCAGCCGGGCCTGCAACGGCGGATGCGGCTGTCCCTGCGCGAGCTGCGCATGCCCTCGCTGGGCGTGGGCGAGTCCGTCCTGCGGGTGTCCGGTGTGGTGTGCCAGGTGGCTGAGGCTGGCATGCACATGTGCGTGGAGCTGGTGGTCCTGCCCGGCCCGGGCGAGCCCGAGCGCTTGGTGGAAGTGCTGGGCGGCCAGCCGGTCGCTGCCGGCGTCATGAGCCATCCAGCCGGCCATCTCGGTCAGCCCGGCGGCTGCTGCGAAGACCCGCCCATCCATGCTGTCCGGCGCGTGACCGAACAACCGGGGCGCAACGGTGTACTGAAGGTAGCCGGCCACCATCGGGTAGAGCGACCTACCGCCGACCTGCCGGTCGGCGGTGCGGAATGCGACCACAGTGGCCAGGTCGCCGGCCCCGCCCACGACCAGCTCACCGGCTACCCCGTCCGGGGGCGGGGCACCAGCTGCCCGCCACGTCGGCGCTGTGTGGCCCTGATGCGCCAGCAGTTCGGCCAGCTGCTCGGTCGACAGGTCCAGAGCCCGAGCAAGGCCGGGCCGGTGCCACGGCTGTGGGTCCGTGCCACCCCCCTCCCACCTGACCACGGTCGAGCGGTCCACACCGACGATCTCGGCCAGGCGTTCCTGGCTCAGCCCGACGTTTCTGCGGCGCTCAGCCAGCCGGTGCCGCCTACGCACCACCACCCGGGCTCCTCTCAGTCCGCCGGATCATTACCCGACCTTATTCGTCGAGGCCGCGCCGCACGGCACAACGACGATGCATCAGGTCTGCGGCATGGCCGCGCTGTTGTGCGCTCTCTGCAGGCGGTTGGGTTGGGTAGCCCCGCCGAGCAGCAGACGGCTCCTCCCTTCTCTTTGGAAAGGACTTGACAGCTCCATGCCGACTCTGGTCACCCACCCGCGAGACCTGCTCACCTTCGAGCAACAGGAGATGTACGACGGCGTGCTGGCCGAAAGCGCTAACGGTAGGCAGACCGCCGCAGCGGTGCTCGCCCGCTACGCGGGCCTGGTCCAGGAGCAGGCCCGCGACGTGGCAGCAGTCCGTTCGGCGCTGCTGAGTGCCAAGACCGAAGCCGCAGGCAGCTCCTGCACAGACCAGACCGAAACCCATCCGATCTGGTGCACCCGCTCCCACGCTCCAGACGCCGCACATTCCAGCCCTACCGTCACCATCGAGCAGGGCCACTCGAGCCTCACTCATACCGACCTGTACCTGTGGCAGCCGCCCGACAACCCGGCCATGCTCGCCGCGGAGCTGCGCTCGGACGACGACACCGACCCGCTTCTGTTCCTCCTTGCGCTCACGCACGCCCGGCAGCTGGGGCAAGCCATGCAGCAGCTGGTCACAACCGCGTCTATGCGGGCCGCAGCTCGGCCCGACATTGTGGGCAGCAACGGCTGCTGGCTCTGGCGGGCGTGGCGGCGCAGGTGGTCGCCGGGGACTACACGCTGAGCTTGCCGCACGTACCTGCGCTCGGCCGGGCTGGGCGCCGCGGAGCTGGCCGGCCTCAGGTCCCGCCTGACGGTAGGCGGCGGCGCCGCAGCGCCCGCATACTGCTCGGCGTGAGCTCCGCCGCGGCGTTCCTCGACCCGCCACCGCTGGCCTTCGCCCACCGCGGTGGGGCGGCCAGCGGCGACGAGAACACCCTCGCGGCGTTCGCCCGGGCGGTGGCCCTGGGCTACCGCTACGTCGAGATGGACGTGCGCGCCACCGCCGACGGGGTGCCGGTGGTGTTCCACGACCCGACGCTGCTGCGGATGACCGGCCGGCCGGAGCCGGTGGCCGCGCTGCGCTGGGCCGACCTGGCCTGCGTGCGGGTGGCCGGCGAGGCGGCCATCCCCCGGCTGGACGAGGTGCTGGGCGGCTGGCCGGCCGTCCGGTTCAACATCGAGGTGAAGACCGACGACGCCACCGCGGCGACGGTGGCGGCGGTACGGCGTACCGCCGCCGGTGGGCGGGTGCTGCTCGCCTCGTTCGACGACGCGCGGCTGGCGGCGCTGCGCGCGGCGGTGGGCCCGCACGTGGCCACGTCGCTGGCGACCCGGGAGGTGGCCCGGCTGTGGTGGGCCTCGCGGCGCTGGCGCCCGACCGGCTGGCCCCGCGCCGGCCGGGGCGGCCGCGGTGACCGTGGCGTGCGGGACGACCAGGACGGCCCCACCGCCACGGGACCGGCCAGGCGGCTGCCGCGGCTGGCGCCGGGGGCGGTCGCGGTGCAGGTGCCGCTGCGCTTCCGGGGGCTGCCCGTGGTGGACCGCCGGCTGGTCGACTTCGCCCACCAGCTCGGCCTGCAGGTGCACGTGTGGACGGTGGACTGTCCCGACCTGATGCGGGATCTGCTCGACCTCGGGGTGGATGGCATCATGACCGACCACGTCGAGGTGCTGCGCGACGTGTACCTGTCCCGCGGCCACTGGCCCGGCGACCGGCCCGCCTAGGCCGGCGCAGGCCCGGGCCGCCCGAGCGTACAAGGGAGCTGGCGATGGCCAAACCCGCGAGCACCGCCGCCGCGCCGCAGGCCGCGGGCAGCACCCGCCACGAACGGGTCGGCTGGTACGTCTACGACTGGGCGAACTCGGCCTTCTCCACCACCGTCGTCACCGTGTTCCTCGGCCCGTTCCTCACCGCCGTCACCGAGGTCGCCGCAGGCTGCGAGCTGGGCGCCGACGAGTGCCACGGGTACGTGCACCCGCTGGGCATCAC
>DASSUC010000012.1:0-5092 GCA_035707405.1 Micromonosporaceae bacterium
CAACGAGGTGGACTCCGAGGAGCTGGCGGCGCGGCTGCACGCCGACGGCTGGCAGGTGAGCACGGACGGGGCCGGTGCGGACGTCGTGCTCGTCAACACCTGCGGCTTCGTGGAGAAGGCCAAGCAGGAGTCGATCGACACGCTGCTGGCCGCGGCGGAGACCGGGGCGCGGGTGGTGGCCGCCGGCTGCCTGGCCGAGCGGTCCGGCCGCGAGCTCGCCGCGCACCTGCCCGAGGCCGACGCGGTGCTCGGCTTCGACGACTACCCGGAGATCTCGGCGCGGCTGGCGGCGGTGGCGGCCGGGCAGCGGCCGGACCCGCACGCCCCGCGCGACCGGCGGCTGCTGCTGCCGATCACGCCGGTGGCGCGGGGCGGTGCTGCCACGTCGGGTGCTGGCGCGGTGGTCGTGCCGGGGCACGCCATTGTGGACGCCGCCACCCCGGCCCACCTGCGCCCGGTGCTGCGCCGCCGGCTCGGCTCCGGCCCGGTCGCCTCGCTGAAGCTGGCCAGCGGCTGCGACCGGCGGTGCGCGTTCTGCGCCATCCCGACCTTCCGCGGCGCGTTCGTCTCCCGCCCGCCCGACGAGCTGCTCGCCGAGGCGCAGTGGCTGGCCGGCACCGGCGTACGGGAGCTGGTGCTGGTCAGCGAGAACTCCACCTCGTACGGCAAGGACCTCGGCGACCCGCGGGCGCTCGAGAAGCTGCTGCCCCAGCTCGCCGCGGTCGCAGGCATCCTGCGGGTACGGGTCAGCTACCTCCAGCCGGCCGAGACCCGGCCGGGCCTGGTGGAGGCGATCGCGACGACGCCCGGCGTGGCGGCGTACTTCGACCTGTCGTTCCAGCACGCCAGCGAGCCGGTGCTGCGCCGGATGCGCCGCTTCGGCTCGACGGAGCGCTTCCTCGACCTGCTCGCGACCGTGCGGGCGCTGGCGCCGGAGGCGGGTGCGCGCAGCAACTTCATCGTCGGCTTCCCCGGCGAGACCCGGGGCGACGCGGCGGAGCTGGTCCGCTTCCTCAACGCGGCCCGGCTGGACGCGGTCGGCGTGTTCGACTACAGCGACGAGGACGGCACCGAGGCGGCGACGCTGCCCGGCAAGGTGCCCGCGCCCACCATCCGCCGCCGGTACGACCGGCTGCTGGCGCTGGCCGAGGAGCTCTGCGCGCAGCGCGCCGCCGACCGGGTCGGGACAGTGGTTGACGTGCTCGTGGAGACCGCCGACGGTGGGGTGGTGGAGGGGCGCGCGGCGCACCAGGCGCCCGAGGTGGACGGCTCCACCACGCTGGTCCTCCCATCCGGATCCGCCCTGCCCAGCCCCGGCGAGCTGGTCCGGGCCAGGGTCACCGCGAGCACCGGGGTCGACCTGGTCGCGGTGCCCGCGGTCCCACCCCCGGGTGCCGCGGGTACGAGGCCCGCCGGCCGGGCGGCACATGGGGCCGGTGCCCGGTGACCAGGCCGGTGCCGGTGCCTCTGGTCAACGCCGCCAACGCGCTGACCGCGGCCCGGCTCCTCCTGGTGCCGGTCTTCTTCGCGTTCGTGGTCGTCTCGCAGCTGACCTCGCCCGGGTGGCGGATCGCCGCCTGCCTGGCCTTCGGCCTCGCGTCGTTCACCGACTTCGTGGACGGCTGGATCGCGCGGCACTGGCAGCTGGTCACCGCGTTCGGCAAGGTCGCCGACCCGATCGCGGACAAGGCGCTGACCGGCACCGCGCTGGTCCTGCTCTCCGCGTACGGCCGGCTGCCGTGGTGGGTCACGGTGCTGGTCCTGCTCCGCGAGGCGGGCGTGACGTTGCTGCGGTTCTGGGTGATCCGCTACGGCGTCATCGCGGCCAGCCGGGGTGGCAAGGTCAAGACCGCCCTCCAGATCCTCGCCATCGCCTGGTACGTCTGGCCGTTCCCGCCGGCCCTGGCCGCGGTCGGCCCGTGGATCATGGCTGCCGCGGTGGCGGTCACCGTGCTCACCGGCCTGGACTACGCGGCGCGCGCGCTGCACCTGCGGCGCGGCGCCAGGCCTGTGCCGGCCCGGGACCAGCGCACCGGATCCGAGACGGCCCGGGACGGCTGAGTGGCCAGCCGCGCCGCCGAGATCGTCAGCAGCCTTCGGGCCAGGGGGCAGACGCTCGCCGTGGCCGAGTCCCTGACCGGTGGCCGGCTGTGCGCGGCCGTGGTCGACGTCCCGGGGGCGAGCACGGTGTTCCGGGGCGGCCTCGTCGTCTACGCCACCGACCTGAAGACCTCGCTGGCCGGCGTACCGGATGGCCTGCTCGCCGCCCGCGGCGCGGTCGACCCGCAGGTCGCCGCGGCGCTCGCCGCCGGCGCGCGCCGGCGCTGCGGCGCCGACTGGGGCCTGGGCACCACCGGCGTCGCAGGCCCGGACCCGCAGGACGGAAAGCCGGTGGGTACGGTCTTCGTCGCCTGCCACGGCCCGGTTCGGGAGGTGGTCCGCCCGCTGCGGCTGGCCGGCGACCGGTCGGCGATCCGCTCCGCCGCGGTCACCGCAGCACTCGACCTGCTCCGGGAGGAGCTGGCCCAGGCCACAGGGGCAGACGACGGGTAGGGCGAGGATCCGGCCGAAGCGGCGAGCCGGCTCTGCCGCGGCCGTGGGTGCCGACGGTGGCCTCAGCGGGTACGGTGGAGGCTCGGCCGCGGCCGGCCAGTCAGCCGGGGAGGTGCGAATGATGCTGCTGAGGCGGGTGATCGGCGACGCGCTGCGGGCGCGGCGGCAGGCTCAGCACCGGACTCTTCGCGAGGTCTCCACCGCCGCGAACGTCAGCCTCGGCTACCTGTCGGAGGTCGAGCGCGGGCAGAAGGAGGCCTCCAGCGAGCTGCTGGCGGCGATCTGCGAGGCCCTCGGCGCCCAGCAGTCCGAGGTGCTGCGCGAGGTCAGCGACACCCTCGCCCTGGCCGAGCAGGTGCGCGACGTGCTCACCCCGGACGTGCTCACCCCGGCGGGCGAGGACGGCGCGGTCGCCATGCCGGCCCCGCCGGCCACCCGCGCGGGAGACGCCGACGCCCAGGTCTCGGTCACGGTCCACCGGGAGACGCCGCTCAAGACGACGTTGCGCGCGCACCGCACGCTGCGCTCGGACGACCTGCGCCGCGAGGTCGTCCGGGTGGCCTGACCGACCGGCCGAGTTTCCGGCTGTCGCGTTCGCTCCGCTCGCGCTCGCCTGCAACGATGGAAGCAGCTGGTCGCCGGATCGGCTCGCCGGACTGACCGGGGCGGAGAGAGGAAGCACGAGAGATGGCTAATCCGTTCGTCAAGGGCTGGCGCTACCTGATGGCGCTCTTCGGTGCCCGGATCGACGAGTACGCCGACCCTAAGGTGCAGATCCAGCAGGCGATCGAGGACGCGCAGCGCCAGCACCAGACGCTGGTCCAGCAGGCGGCCGCCGTCATCGGCAACCAGCGGCAGCTGGAGATGCGGCTGTCCCGCCAGATGTCCGAGGTGGAGAAGTTCCAGGCGATGGCCCGCCAGGCCCTGGTGCTGGCCGACCGGGCCCGGGGCGAGAGCAACGCAGCCAAGGCCGGGGAGTACGAGAGCACCGCGCAGGCCTTGGCCACCCAGCTGGTCTCGGCCGAGCAGTCTATGGAGGATCTCAAGACCCTGCACGACCAGGCTCTCGGGGCGGCGGCACAGGCGCGCAAGGCGGTCGAGAACAACCGCATGATCCTGGAGCAGCGGCTGGCCGAGCGCACGCGGCTGCTCAGCCAGCTGGAGCAGGCCAAGATGCAGGAGACCATCGCGCACTCGCTGGAGTCGATGTCCGCGCTGGCCGCTCCGGGCAACACCCCGTCGCTCGAGGAGGTCCGGGACAAGATCGAGCGGCGGTACGCGAACGCGATGGGCCGGGCCGAGCTCGCCTCCACCTCGATCGAGGGCCGCATGCTCGAGGTGCAGAAGTCAACCCTTGACCTGGCCGGAGCGTCCCGCCTGGAGCAGCTGCGGGCCAGCATGGCCGGGGAGAGGCTGGCCGCCGCCCCCACCGCCCCGGCGGTCGGCGCGACCGCCACCCCCGCGGTCGGGGCGGGTGAGCCCGTCGCTGACCAGGCTGCCGGTGCGGCGCGGCTCGACGAGATCCGGTCGAGCATGGCAAAGGCGGACCGGGCCAAGGACACGCCGGCCGGCGACACGTCGGCGGCGGGCTGAGACGGCGGGCTGACCAGCGCGCAGCCGGGGAGGGAATGATGGCCGACGAACGGGCACGACACTTCCGGCGGCTGCGCCGCCTGCACCGCTCCGCCCGCCGGTGGAGCGTGGCGGCCGGGGGCCTGGGCGGGGCGGCGCTCGTGCTGACGCCGTACTCGGGACTTGGCCTGGCCGACGCCGGGTGGATGGCGGCGGCGGGCGGCACCGCGGCGCTGGCCGTGTGGCGCTGGATCGACCTGCGTACGCTGGCCGCCCAGCCGGCACCGCCGCCGCCCGACCCGGCGCTGGCGGCGGAGCGTACCCGCCGGCGCATCGAGGGGTTCGTGGCGAGCCTGCCCGGCGGGCGGGAGGCGATCGTGGAGCTGCGGCGCCACCGTGACCGCAGCCGCCTGCGGGGCTCGTCGGTGCTGGACGGCTGGCGGCGGCTGGACCTCGCCTCGCAGACCCTGGCCGGCCTGGCCGGCCGGCTCGGCGGGCCGGCCGGGGACGCGGTGCTGGAGGCGGCCGTGGCCGAGCGCGCGCTGCGCGAGCTGGCCGACCGGGCCGCCAGCGTGGAGCGGGCCAGCCGGTTCGCCACCGGAGAGGCGCGCACCGCCCTGGACGAGGGGCAGGCTGCCCTGGTGGCGCACTTCACCGACGGGGTCACCGCGTACGAGAGCCTGGTCGCGGCTGCTGCGGCGTACGTGGCTGAGGACGGCCGGGCGGTCGAGCACCCTTCGGTGGCCCGGCTCACCGAAGCGGCCGACCTGCTGCGCGCCATCGCCGCCGGGTACGCCGAGCTGCGCACCGCCGCCCGCCCGACGCCCGGCTAGCGGTAGCGAGCGACCTCATACCGCCGAGAAGATCCCGGCTTCGCCGGGTGACACGAACGTGTGACGAGCGGGTCTCCGTGAGGAGGCCCGCTCGCTGTGTCGGGCATAGCCTCGTGGTTGCTGACCAGGGAGGC
>DASSUC010000013.1:0-4881 GCA_035707405.1 Micromonosporaceae bacterium
TCCTTGAGCAGCACGATCGGCTGGTTACTGGGCAGCTCGACCCGCACCCCGACCACGCTCAGCTCGCGCACGCCTACCTCCGTGTCGCACTCCCTCTCCTCTGCACGGTACACGGCCTGTTGCGTGCAGTCGCCACTCGCCGCCGTGCCGGAGGCAGGGGTTGCTCAGTCCTTCAGCGTGTCGCGCAGACCCGCCCGCACCAGGGTTGCGTGCAGCCGCCGGGACAGCTCGCCGAGCTCGCGGACGGTCTCCGCGGCCCGGGCCCGCGCGGCCGGGTCGGACTGGCGCAGCAGCGGCGCCACGACCTGGCTGAACAGGCCGACCTCGCGGTCTGCCGCGGTCCGGTACGCGCGCAGGTGCCGGGCGGTGAGGCCGTACCCGGACAGCTGGGCGGCGACCGTGACCACCGCCAGCGCGTCTGCGTCGAACCGCCCGCCGGCGCGGGCCGCCACCAGCCCGTGCTGCTCCAGGTCGGCCAGCAGCTCCTCGGCCACCCCGGCGCGGGCCAGCAGCTGCTGGCGGGTCAGCCACACCGAGCCGGTGCCGTCCCCGGCCAGTGGCTCCGCGCCGGGGACCCCGTCGCTGCCGGCGGGGCTTCCGGCGACGGGGCCGTCGCCCGCGGGGCCGGCGGGCACGAGCACCGGGCGCGGCCGGCCGAACGCCGAAGCCTCCCCGGCCCGGGCGGCGGCGAGCTGCTCCCGGATGACGCGCAGCGGCAGGTAGTGGTCGCGTTGCGCGGTCAGCACATACCGCAGCCGGGCGACGTCCTCCCAGCTGTACTTGCGGTAGCCCGCCGGGGTGCGCTCCGGCTCCACCAGCCCCTCGGCCTCGAGGAAGCGCAGCTTGGAGATGGTGGTGTCGGGGAAGTCCGGCCGCAGGTGGGCGAGCACCTCACCGATGCTCATCAGCGGCCGGGCGCCAGCGCCGTGCGGCGCCGCCCGAGCCGCCGCACTCACAGCCGGCCGCCCCCCTCCTCGGGCCGGGGCCCGGCGATGAACACCAGCCGGAACTTGCCGATCTGCACCTCGTCGCCGTTGCTGAGGGTCGCCGCCTCCACCCGCTCCCGGTTGACGTACGTCCCGTTGAGGCTGCCCACGTCGCGCACGGTGAAGGTGCCGGCATCGCGGTGGAACTCCGCGTGCCGGCGGGAGACGGTCACGTCGTCGAGGAAGATGTCGCTGTCCGGGTGCCGCCCGCTCGTGGTCACGTCGTGGTCGAGCAGGAACCGGGCACCGGCGTTCGGGCCGCGCCGCACGACCAGCAGCGCCATGCCGGGCGGCAGCGAGCCGGACATCCGGCTCGGCACGACGTCGGCGTCCGGACCCTCGAGCGCCTCGTCCAGGCCACCAAGGTTCAGCGTTGACGTGACGTCGAGCGGGGGGAACTCGTCGTCGGGACGCGTCATGGACCACCTCACCATAGGAACGGCTGGCGTCGGCTCGCGTGCGGCACGCACGTCTCTCAGTCGACCCGGCGAGCCTAGCCAGCGCCGAAACCGAAGGTCAACCAGGCGCGCGGAGGATTGCCGCCACGCGGGAAAGAGCATCTGCTCAGCTCTTCGTCAGCTCACGGTACGCCTGCGCGTCCAGCAGACCGTCCACCGAGGACTGTTCCGCCGGCTCGATCTCCACCAGCCAGCCGGCTCCGTACGGGTCGTCGTTGACCAGCTCGGGCCGGTCGGCCAGCTGCTCGTTACGGGCGACCACGGTGCCGGTCACCGGCGCGTAGATCTCCGAGACGCTCTTGGTCGACTCGACCTCGCCGAGCGGCTCGCCGGCCGTCACCGCGATCCCGGCCTCGGGCAGCTGCACGAAGACGATGTCGCCCAGGGCGTCCTGCGCGAAGTGGGTGATGCCCACCCGCAGCGGCCCGCCCGACCCGGGCGCCACCCACTCGTGCTCCGCTGTATACCGCAGCTCCTCTGGAACCAACGCACCCCTCCCTCTCGCAGCGCCCGGCCCCGGCGTCTAGGGGACGGGCCGGGCGTGGCGCAGCTCGCCCTGCGCGTGCAGCGCGGTCACGGCCACCAGCCCCGGCTCCTCGAGGGTCACGCTACCGCCGTCCTGGCCGATCGACTCGACCACCCCACCCGGGATGTTGAGCGCGGTACGCATGGTCTGCGGGTCGCCGATGACCGTGACCGTGTACGGCGCCGACAGCCTTCGCCCGCCGACCAGCAGACCGCCGTCGACGTCGACGAACGCGGTGGACGCCACGACCCGTACGGTGCCCCCGTCGGAGCCGGCGACCTGCATCGCCTCGGCACCGGCGCCGCGCAGCTCCTCGACCGCGTCGAGCAGCGCGGCGGCCTCGACCGGCTGGCCGGCGCCGGGCGCGAAGCGGACCACCAGGCCCGGCCCCTGGGCCGGCAGCGTGCCGGCGAGGATGCCCAGCTCGTCGGCGCGGCGGCGGGCCTCATCGAGGGCGGCCTGGCGGCCCCGGGCGCCGGAGGCCAGCTGCCGCTGGCTCTCCTCCAGCTCGCTGATCTCGCGGCGCAGCCGCTCCTCCCGCGCCTCGAGGTCGGACAGGATCCGGACCAGGTCCTCGGGGCGGGCCGAGGCCAGCTCCGGGTCTGCGGCGTTGCTGCGCAGCTGCGTCACCAGCGTGAAGCCGAGCAGCCCGAGCAGCAGCCCGATCACCGCGCCCGCGGCGGACAGGCGCCGCCGCGCCGGTGGCCCCGCCGCGCCGGTGGCGGGGCCCGTCGCGCCCCCCGTGGAGCCCGTCGCTCCCCCAGCGTCAGCCGCCTGGACATCACCGCCGACGCCGGCGGCCGGCGGGCCCGCCGCCGGCTCCGGTGGCGGCAGCTCGGGCCAGCCGGTGCCGGTCGGCCGGTGCTGGTCAGCCATGCCCGCTCCTACGCCCGGAAGAGGTGCCGTCGGATGGCGGCGGCGTTGGCGAAGATGCGCACGCCGAGCACGACCACCACCCCGGTGGAGAGCTGCCCGCCGACGCCCAGCTGGTCGCCGAGGTAGACGATCAGCCCGGCGACGAGCACGTTGCCGATGAACGAGACGACGAACTGCTTGTCGTCGAAGATGCCGTCGAGCTTGGCCCGTACCCCTCCGAACACCGCGTCGAGCGCGGCGACGACGGCGATCGGCACGTAGGGCTCCAGCCCGGCGGGCACGCTGGGCTCCAGCAGGATGCCGAGCGCGACGCCGGCGACGAGGGCGAGCACCGCGATCATTCAGCGACCTCCCGAGGGCGAGGACGTCGGGGCGGGCCCAGCGGACGGGGCGGGCCCAGCGGACGGGGCGGACCCGGCGGACGGGGTAGGCCCGGCGGACGGGGCGGACCCGGCGGACGGGGTGGGCGGCGCGCCCTGCGGGCGGGCGTACCGCAGCTGCGGGTCGGCCGCCGCGGGCAGCGTCAGGTCGTCGCGCCGGCGCACGTCGAAGGCCATGCCGTAGGCGGAGACGTAGCGGCGGAAGCGCCGCGCGGTGGCCGAGTCGGTGAACCGGCGGGCCAGCTCGCCGGGGCCGATCGCGGACACCTCGTACGGGCTGGACACCGGCTTGAAGTCCACCAGGATGGCCGAGCCGGCGGCCCGGATGGTGGACGTGGCGGTGAGCCGCTGGCCGTTGACCGCGACCGCCTCGGCCCCGGCCAGCCACAGCGAGTTCACGATGTCCTGCAGGTCGCGGTCGAGGACCCGGCCAAGGTTGTCGCCCGGTGCCCCGGTGACCGGGTCGGCCGGGTCCCGGCCGTCGGCGACGCGCACCACCACCCCGTCCCCGGTGACCTTCGCCAGCCCGGCCGCCGCCTCCAGGTTGCGCAGGGACGCGGCCTCCTCCCCGGCCAGCGCGGCGTCGCGCAGGGCGGCGACCTCGACGCGCAGCCGGTCGGCCCGCTCCTGCAGCCCGTCGGTCTGCGCCCGCCGCGACCGCACCTCGTCGGCGAGGCCGGCCCGGACCCGGGCGCTCTCCGGCTCGTCCGCCACGACCTGCCGGTACGCCACGGCGAACAGCAGCCCGACCGCGACCAGCGTGACCAGGCTGACCGCCCGGCCGGCCGCGCGGCGCCACAGCGGCACCCGGGGACGCGCGGCGCGGCGCCGGGCCGCCTCCGCGTACGCCGGGTCGAGCGACTCCTGGAACAGGGAGGCGAACAGGTCCGCGCCGAACCGGCCGCCGGGGCGTTGCGGCCTGGTCATCCGGCCCCACCGCCCGCCGCGGCGACCCGCCCGCCCGCAGCCGCCGCTCCGGGCGACCCGCCGCCCCCGCCGCGGGCCGGGCCACCACCGGGCCCGCCCCCGCCGCGGGCCGCCCGGACCAGCGCGACGACCTGCCCGACGTAGAGCGCGCCGGCGACCCAGTAGAGGACCACCCCCCACCACGCCAGCCCCCAGCCGGCCGCGCTGACCGCCGCCTGGCCCGCCGAGCCCGCCGGCAGGACGACCGCGAGCAGCAGCAACGGAAACGCCGCCAGCAGCAGGAACGTGGCGGTCTTGCCGAGGTAGTGCACGGGCGGCGGGCCGTACCGGTAGCGGCGCAGCACGGCCAGGCACACCACCAGCATCGCCTCCCGGGCGAGCAGCGCGGCCGTCAGCAGCCAGGGGATGACACCGCGCGCCGTGAACGCCAGCAGCGTGGCGAGGATGTAGAGCCGGTCCGCCAGCGGGTCCAGCAGCTCGCCGAGCCGGCTGACCTGGCCCAGCCGGCGCGCGGCATAGCCGTCGACCCAGTCGCTGGTGCCGCCCAGGGCGAGGACCACCACGGCCGCGACGTCCGCGCCGGCCATCAGGTAGAGGTAGAGAAACAGGGGTACGCCGAGCAGCCGCGCGAAGCTGATCGCGTTGGGGACCGTGAGGACCTGACCCGACGGCGTCACCGAGGCTCCTCCCCACCTGGCTCTCCAGCCCGGCGCACGGGGTGGGCGGAA
>DASSUC010000014.1:0-4122 GCA_035707405.1 Micromonosporaceae bacterium
CATCGCGACGAACGCGTGCGGCGGCCTGAACCCGGACTTCAGGGCCGGCGAGCTCATGGTCGTCGCCGACCACATCAACCACTTCCCGGAGAACCCCCTCCGCGGCCCGAACGACGAGGCCCTCGGGCCGCGCTTCCCGGACATGGTCGGCACGTACACCGAGGAGCTCCGCGCGCTCGCGCACGACGTGGACCCGGACCTGCGCGAGGGGATCTACGTCGGGGTGCCGGGTCCGAACTTCGAGACGCCGGCGGAGCTGCGGATGTTCCGCGGGCTCGGCGCCGACGCGGTGGGCATGAGCACCGTCCCCGAGGTCATCGTCGCGCGGCACTCGGGGATGCGCATCCTCGCGATCTCGACGGTCACGGACATGGCAACGGGGATCCCCGGTCAGATCCAGCACGTGACGCACGAGGAGGTCCTGAAGGTCGCCGACCAGGCCGGGCGCCGGCTCGCGAAGGTCGTCACCGGCGTCGTCGCGCGGCTCGCATGAGGGCGGTCGAGCTCATCGAGCGGAAGCGCGACGGCGGGCGCCTCGAGGCCCCCGAGATCGACGCGCTCGTGCGCGGGTACGTGGGCGGCGAGATCCCCGACTACCAGATGTCCGCGTTCCTCATGGCCGTCGTGCTCCGGGGCATGGACGACCGCGAGACCGCGGCGCTCACGGCGAGCATGGTCGCGTCGGGCGAGCGGCTCGAGCTGTCGCGCTTCGGCCGCGTCGTGGACAAGCACTCGACCGGCGGCGGGAACTGGGCCCCCCGCAGCAGCTCCACGCGCTCCACCCGGGCGGCCGCGAGGATGCCCGCCGGGTCCACCAACGTCACCCGGCAGCCGGCCACCTCGAACGTCTCGGCGCCCGGTCGCGGATCGAACTCCTGCTCTGGCATGAAGCCCCATGTCAGTCGAACGGTTGTGCCCTTGCGAGTCTGACACGGGCTCGCCGGTCCGGCGAGCTACCAGCGCTTACCCGGCAGGCCGCTGCCGGTGCCGCTGCCGGTACGCCTGGCGCCCGCGCGCCGCGCGCCCGCCCGCCGGCGCCGCATGGTGTGTCCAAGGTCCGTCACTCCGGTTCGGGTCCGCCTGCCCTCCTGGGGGCTGGGAACCTCCCTGGGCGACGGCGCTGCCTACCGTCCGCCGGCAGCCTCCTGACCCGCAGGCCGACCTGGCGTAACTTTCTGTCCAAGGCCCGTCACCCTGTTCGGGCAGAATGGCCCGGTCACACTAGCTCTTACGAGCGACAGTTGGTGCTATCCACCGCGACACGCCGAACCGGTCGGGCCATCCCCGCCCAGGGTGGCCGGCGGCGACATCGAAGAGAGGTGAACCGCGATGCGTCCTCGTCTCGATGACCGCCCGGCCCACCGCCGGCTCCTGGCCGTCGCCGCGTTGGGAGTCATGGCGCTGCCGGCCGTGACCGGGTGCTGGGGGCGAGGAGGGGATGACCCCGGCGCCGAGCCCCCGCCCGGTGGGCCGGCCACCGCCGGCCCTTCCTCCCCGGCCGGCCCGTCCGCGCCGGCCAGCCCGTCGACGCCGGGCCGCCCGTCGACACCGGCCCCGCCCCGCCCGAGCACCCCGGCGCCCAGGCCCACGGATGCCGGCACCTGGCGGTTGCTGCCGGCGTCGCCGGTGTCCGGCGGGCCGTACCTCACCCACGTCTGGACGGGTACGGAGCTGATCATTCATAACATCGTCCGCGACGCCTCCGGCACGTCCCGGGTCGTCGACGCGGCGTACAACCCGTTCACCAGCAGGTGGCGGAAGCTGCCGGCCAACCCGTACCCGGTCCGCAACACCGAGGGCGGCTACCGGGCCGTCTGGACCGGCACTGAGATGCTCACCTTCGGCCAGAGCAACGCCGCCTACAACCCGCGCACCAACCGCTGGCGGCCGATCGCGCCCGGGCCCGCCGGGCCTTCGGTGACCGTGTGGACCGGGCGGCAGGTACTGATGTGGGGCGGCGGCTGCTGCGGCGACGAGTCGGCGCAGGGGTGGGCGTACGAGCCACGGTCCAACGCCTGGCGCAAGCTCCCCCCGGCGCCGCTGTCCGGACGGCATACGACCGGTGTCTGGACCGGCTGGGAGATGGTCGTGGTCGGCGGTACGCGCCACGGCGTCGAGCTCACCGACGGGGCCGCGTACAACCCGGCGACCCGCAGCTGGCGGAAGATCGCGTCGCTGCCCACGCCCCGGCTGCAGGCCACGCTCACCTGGACCGGCGCTGAGGTGCTGATGGTCGGCGGCGGCACGTGGAACCAGTGGACCTGGCGGCCCTACCAGGACGGGCTCGGGTACAACCCCTACACCAACCGGTGGCGTCGCCTGCCCACCATGGAACAGGTCCGTAGCCAGCACATGGCCGTGTGGACCGGCCGCCGGCTGCTGGTATGGGGCGGGGTGCCGGTGCCGTTCAGCAGCCGGCCAGGGCTGGCCGGCGGCGCGGCGTACAGCCCGGCGACCAACCGGTGGTCGGTGCTGCCCAGTGCGCCTCTGGGCGGCCGTAGCAGTGCGGCCGCCGCCTGGACCGGCCGGGAGATGCTCATCTGGGGCGGGACAACCGGGAGCACCCCGCGCAGCGACGGCGCCGCATACCGGCCGCCTCCAGCCTCCTGACACCAGCGCAGCTCACGGGCCAGCGGCTGTGGGCCCGACCGTGCCAGCCGGCACCAGATCCGCCCGACCAGTACGGCAACTGTCAGTAATCGGCCATGCCCTCCGGGTCTTTCGACCCTGCCCGTTCGGTGCCGCCGGGGCGACGTTGGTAGCAGGAACCACGAATACGACCTCGCCTGGCCCATCGGGCCGACTCCTACCGCTCGATGTGGCTGCGGTGGCATCGAGAAGAGGTGACAGGCAATGCCCATCTGGTGGCCCTGTTGCCGACCGGCGTACCCAGCCCGCCATCTGAGATCCCCACTGCACCTTCCGGAGGTGTGTGATGTCTAGTTACTCCACCGTGCAGCTGCCACCCGTCGCGGGTGGAGCGGAGCCGCCGGCTCCACCGCCCCCGCGCCGCCGTGGCCTGCGTACCGCATTCGTCGCCATGGTCGCCGTGCTGGTTCTGGCGGTCCCGCTGGTGCTCTACCTCGTGCTGCGGGGCGACTCCGCGCCGGAGGCCGGCAGCCCACCGGCGGTCCCGCAGCCGACCGCCAGCGCACCGGCACCACCGGCCGCCGCGCCCACGGCCGCGCCCACCCAGCAGGCTCCGGCCCCGGACGGGCGGATCCCGCTGGCCCTGCTCAGGAACGCCACCCTGGACATCCCGGCCTGGCCCGCCGACAACATGACCGGGCCGTCCGGCCGGCTGACGTTCCGCGACGGCGAGGCGACCCCGCCCTCCTCGATCGGGCCGCACGTCCTTCTCCGCGACGTGACCTACGGTGACGTGGACCGCGACGGGGCGCAGGAGACCCTGGCCGAGATCGACTGCGTGATCCAGGGCGGCAGCCAGCAGGTTGTCGCCTTCGACCGCAATGCCGCCGGCCGCATCGTCACCCTGGGCACCGTGGTGGCCACCACCGGCGAGGTCCGGACGATCGACGGCAGCAGCATGCGGGTCCTGGCCGACGGGACCATCTCGGTAAAGGTCGCTGACTACCAGCAATGCTGCGGCGACGAGACCCCGCAGCTGTGGCAGACCCGCGGCTACCGCTGGAACGGGCACGAGTTCCGCCAGGTCAGCGGCCCGACCTCGTTCCCGGTGAACCCGGCGGTGACCGAGACCGGCGTCAAGGCCGGCCCGCTCGTGTTCGGCCCGGCGGTCGACGGGGTACAGCGCGGCACGCTCACCGTCACCGTCTCGTACCTGCGCGGTACCCGGCCGGACCACCTGACGCTGCACTTCACCATTCCGGACTATGTCCAGCGGGACGGCTCGGCCTGGCCGCCGGTCCGGACCGGCGAGCTGGGCAGGTTCTCCGTCGACCTGCCCACCCCGGCGCTGGGCGGCTCCAGGACGTACACGTTCGCGTTCCGCCGGACGGTCACCGGGACCGGCGGTGACTTCAGCCTCCACCTGTTCGCCATGACGAAGCAGAACGCCGGGCTCGGTGAGTCGAACCCGTTCAACAACGGACTGGCCGTGACGTTCCGGTCAGCCGGCTGACCTGAGCAGCGGCGTGCCCG
>DASSUC010000015.1:0-16347 GCA_035707405.1 Micromonosporaceae bacterium
CGCCGTCGGTCAGCTGCCGCCCGGCGGCACGGGTCACGAACGAGACGTCGGACCCCACTTCGGGTGCCAGCGTGAGCTCGCTGCCGATGTCCAGGACAAGGCCCATCGGGACGGCTCGCTGCAGGCGCCACATCGTGTGCCGGAGGTTCGTCAGCGCCTGCGCCTGCGCGGCATGTGGCCACATCGTCCCGGCGACGCGGTGGCGGCTCAGCTGCTGCCGCAGCGCGAGCAGCGCGACGAGCCGCTGGACGCCCTGCGGGACCGTGACGAGGGTATCGCCGACATCAAGGCGGAACCCCCCGAAGAGCTGGAGCGCGACCGTGGACTTGCGGAGATCTACGTCGATGGCCAGTGGCGGCACCGTCGTACACCCCTTCCTTTTCCGGTGGGCCCCGGGAGCGGAGCCACACCACGCCGTTACTCGCGAAGAGTCCGTGGCGCAGGGTGTTGATACGCGGTGTCACGATGCCGTCACCAAAGAGCCGTGGAACGCCGCGGGAACGCGCCGGTTGCTGCACTGTCCCGGCCAGACTGCTGCCGGAGCCAATGAGGAGCGACGGTGTCCGAGGAACCCAAGCCGGTCGACGTGCGACTTACCGAGCCAGATGCCGAGCGGGACGGCTTCACCGAGACGGAGGAGGACGGTGAGCGCGTCCACCGCCTCCTTGGACGCCCCAGCCGCGACGCGGTGCCGACCCTGGACCTGGAGGACCTCGGCCTGACGGTCGAGGTGTCCGAGCACCACCTGAAGGACCTGCTGGCCAAGCGGATCGACTCGGTGGCGGCGGTCTACACCACGATCAACACGATCAGCAAGGACCTCACGGTCTTCAGGCCCAAGGTGCCCGAGAGCCTTCCACCGGTGCTCGCCGGAAGGTTCCTCAACCCGGACGGTAACCCGGCCGCCCTGGTACGGGTCCGTGCGCTGGAACCGACGTCCCCGACGACCACACCCGAGGGCAAGTTCGAGCTCCAGCTGCCGTGGCCGAACCCCGAGGCCGTCACGGATGCTCGCGGCGCCTTCCGGCTGAGCCTCCCGCCGCTCCCGCTGCCGGACGCCGGGCTCCGGCTCGCCGTCCTCGGCAGCAACCGGGTCGTCGAGTACGGCCTGCGCCGTAGCGACCTGGTGGCGGGCGCGGGCGACCTCGGTGCCCTCCCGCTGGACGAGGCCGTGCTGCCCCTACCGCGAAGCGTCGTCAGCCAGCTCGGTGACGTCGTAAAGCCGACCAGCGAGGAGGATGTGGCCAACCACCCCGAGGAGTTCGCGGACCAGGTGCCGGTCTTCTCGCTCGGCGAGGGGGACTGCGCCCGCTCGTTCCGGTCCAACGCCGGCGCCATCGACCGTTTCGGGTACGCGATGCTGGTCCGCCTCGTCGCGCCGGAGCTGAGCGGTCGCCGCCTGGCCAACCGCGTCGGCAGGAACGGGCGATCCTTCCTGCTGTCCTCGTCGACGTCCGGCCTCACCCGGTACGTCAGCCCGGACCAGCTCATCCAGGTGATGGGGACTCTCGGCTCCTGGCAGGTCGTGGGCCGGACGCCGATCGAGGCGCCCATCGACGTGGAGTCCTTCCTCGAAGCGGTGCAGCGTGACCCGCTGGGCGTGCCCAAGGCCGCCACCCTGGGCATCGGCTACGTGGTCAAGATGCACCAGCTCTGGATCCCGAGCGGGTACTCCCTCGGCGACCTGGTCTACTCGTTGCCCCTGGCGCCCGGCGAGCAGCAGCGGATCGCGGTCTCCGACGAGCGCGAGACGCTGTCGGTCCGCGAGCAGGAGACGCTCACCGCCGAGGAGCTCCAGCGCTACAACGAGGTCGCCGACAGCTCGACGAACGCCGTCTTCCGCAGCGCGTTCGACGAGTCCGCGAGCGGCGGCTCCACCATGAGGACCCGTACGGAGGCGGGCAGCTTCGGTGGTGGCCTCGGCGTCGCCGGCATGTACAGCGGCATCGTCGCCGGGCTGGGCATCAGCGGCGGCTACTCCGACTCGACGACGACCGGGTCGACGTCGAGCTGGCAGAACGCGAGCCGGGACTACGTCAGCAATGCCTCGCAGGACTTCCACTCATCCCTCGCGCGCGCGGCCTCTGCCCGCCGGACCGCCAACCGGACCAGCGTCCGGCTCGCCACCGCGTCCGAGCGTCGCGAGGTGGTCACCAAGGTCATCACCAACCACAACCACAACCATGCGCTGACCATGCAGTACTGGGAGGTTCTGCAGCACTTCTCCGTGACGAGCAAGGTGGACGACGTACAGCTTGTGTGTTTCGTACCCTTTGAGGTGCTCGCCTTCATCCCGCCCGACGTGCCGAGAACCCTCCCCGCCGGCAGCTACCCCCGCGACCAGCTCCTCTACCGGTACTCGCCGCTGCTGCGCCACCATGACGTGATCCGGTCGCGGGTCTGGTGGCAGCCGGAGTACCACCACGCGCTCCGCCTGCTCTCGTCATTCGCCGGCGACCCGACGATGACCGTCCAGCCGGCCACCGGAAGCGCCCAGGACATCGTCAACGTGACGGTGCGCGGCACGTTCCTGCCGTTCGAGGACGTGTACGTCACGGCGGTCTCGACGAGCGGTGCCCGGACCGGACCGGTCCGGATGGTGGGGAGCAGCGCGGCGGTCCCCACCGGCGTGACCTCCAGGGCCGAGCTCCTCGACCGGCTGCGCAGCCGCCGCGGTGACGTCTCGGTCGCCGAGATCCGCAGCGCCGCCCTGGCACTGCCGGCGCACCTCTCCCGGAGCAACCTTGCCCGGTTCGAGTTCAGCCGCAGCTTCCGGACGTTCTCCTACCGGCTCACGCTGCCGGCCGGGTTGAGCTTCACCGACATCGTCGGCTACCTGGCAGACAGCTCGAAGCTGGACATCACGATGCGCGGTGACGAGCTGGAGCGTGAGCTGAGCGGCCCGCTGGTCTTCGATCCGCAGGCGCAGGTCGACGGCCCACTGGACCTGTTGGAGTCCTACAACGGGCCTGGCGGCACAGACGTCATGCCGGTCGTCATGCCGGTCGCGGCCAAGCGGCTGCCGCCCGTGCTCGCGTTCGCCGACCTGCTGCGGATCGAGGCGCTGCTGCGGCACGTGGTCGAGAACACCGTCGAGTACTCCAAGGCGGTGTGGGCGTCGCTGACGCCGGAGGAGCGCGCGATCATGCTCGAGCGGTTCACGATCGGGGTACCGGCCGGTGGCCTGCCCGACGCCGCAGACGAGGTACCGCTGCTCAACTGCGTCGCCAACCAGGTGCTCGGCTTCTTCGGCAACGCGGCGGTCATGCCTTTCTTCATCCCGCCCCAGCTCGCGGAGAAGGTCGGCCTCACGTCCCGGGACGTCCAGGAGGCGCTGCTGAAGTTCCACCGGCAGGCGTACCGCCCGGCGCAGTCCTCGATCACCCTGCCGGCCCGCGGCGTCCTCGGTGAAGCGGTCCTCGGTTGCTGCGAGTCGAGCGAGAAGATTGATCTCACCCGGTTCTGGAACTGGCAGGACTCTCCGGCCGACAGCGCCACCGATCCGGCGGCGATGGCCGGCGCCCTCAGCGGCGGGAACCAGCTTGTCGGCCCGGCCGGTGCGCAGGCGCCCGCAGTCCTGCAGCCGGGAGCCGCGTCCATGGTGAGCATCAACCAGGGCCCCGCGGCACTGACCCCGGCCGACCTGGCGGCCGCGCTCGTCAAGAGCCTGCCGG
Source organism: Micromonosporaceae bacterium (assembly GCA_035707405.1). Taxonomy (GTDB): domain Bacteria; phylum Actinomycetota; class Actinomycetes; order Mycobacteriales; family Micromonosporaceae; genus DASSUC01. Next base: position 3,675 of record DASSUC010000015.1, read on the forward strand.
AGAGCAGCCTCCCCAAGGACCTCACCGGCATCGCCCAGCTGGCCGAGCAGATGAAGGCGCAGACGCAGACCACCGCCGACAGTCTCAACAAGACGATCAGCGAGGCCAGCGGGCTCGCCAAGGAAGCCATGAAGGCGCTACCCGAAGCCATCAAGGCCAAGAACAGCGGCGGCTCGTCCGACGGCAGGAACGGCCAGGCCGGCGGCGGTGGCACGGGCGGCGGTGGCGGGACCGGCGGCGCGGCGCCGGTCGACGGTGGACCCGCGCCGAACCTGTGAGCCGTCGGGGCTGAGGACAGCGGTAAGGACATAGTGGACAGGAGCGGACCGACAATGACTGACCCGACAGGCACCGCCGAGGACCGGGCGCTCGACGCTCTCGTCAAGATCCTCGAGGCGTCGATCTCACCCGAGATGACCGAGGCGCAGCTGGTCATCCTGCGCCGGCTCGCGCTGGCCGGGGACATCTTCCCGTCGCGCCTGCCGGCGCCGCGCAACATCTCGGAGGTGGGCGGCCTGTTCAACCTCGTCGCCGAAGATCCGGTCCTGCGCGCCCAGATGCTGGCGTCCGTGCTCGGCGTCGCCGGTCCCAACCCCGCGCCGGGCCTCGCTGCCACGCCGGCGCCGCTCTACCTGGTCACCAGGGCCAACGACCGGCCCTCCGACGAGCCGGCACGGGCCGCGACACCCGTGCAGGTGCGGGTACGCAGCGACTTTGTCGGCCCGTTCGACGCGCTTCGGGCGGTGGTCCACGAGCTCGGCGCGACGCTGCCGCTCCTGGCCGCCGACGCGATGCTGCCGCCACATGTTCCTGGTGGCGAGCCGCCCACGGACCTGCTGCCGTACCTCGGTCGCGTCCTGACGCTCATGCCGCGTGCCGCGCTCGTCGATCCCGCGACCGACCCGCTCGCGGTCGGGCAGCTCGACGGCGCCGGCCCGCAGCTCGTGCTGGCGCGGCAGCTGGACCCGGCCGCGGACCGGGCGGGGAGCGTGGCCTCCCACACCTGGGCGTTGTGGAAATGCGACGACACGGTGTGTTCCCAGTCGATGGTGACGGATGCGTTCGTCGACCTTGCACCGATCCTGTCCGCGGCCGGCTGGACCGGGCCGGCACCGCTGGCGGCACCGGTCTCGCTCGGCGACGACAAGGGGTGGAACCGGTGGGCCAACCTCACCGGACTGGTCCCGGGCCGGACCCGCTTCGGCGACGAGCTGCTGCTGCTCTACTCACCCGGCCAGGTCGCCGCGTCGAGCGTCCGCGAACGGCAGGACTGGGTCTGGGACGGTGCGGCGTTCGTGGCGCCCGCAGCGTGACGGGAGCGATGCGATGACAGCTGGAGACATTGACGCCGGCACGCCGCGGGGTGGGCGGCCGCGCGAGAACCGGCCCGGCGGCGGCCCCGCGGCCTGGCGCCTGACCTACGAGTACGACGCGAGCGGTGTCCGGCTGGTGGCCCAGCAGCGGGTCGCCATGCTGGCCCCGCCAGACGACTCGGACCGCACGTACGGCGCGCGCGCCGGTTACTGGGTCGAGCTGCGTGACGCCGACGGCCACGGCCGCTACCGGCAGATCCTCGTCGACCCGTTCCAGACCACAGTGGAGGCACACTCCAGCGACCCGGCCGTCGGCTCGACGCATGTGGCCCGCTCCGAACCGGCCGGGGTGTTCCAGGTGGTCGTCCCGGACCTGCCCGGCGCTCGCGAGGTCGTCCTGCACGGCGTCGAGGGGCCGTCGGCTCCGCCCGAGGCCGGAGCGGCCCGCGCGGCGACGGCCCGACCACTGCTGACCGCGCGGCTGCGCGAGACGCCCCCGTTCGAGGTGGCCTGATGGGCACCGCAGACGGCGCTGTGCTGGGTACGACCAAGATCGTCGACCACGGACCGGACCCGGTGCGGTGGACGATGGTGATCCTCGGCGACGGGTTCACAAGCGGCGAGCTGGACCGGTACCGCCGCGCGGCGGAGTCCTTCGTCACCACGCTCTTCGAGACCGAGCCGTTCCGCCGGATGTGGTGCGCGGTCAACGTCTACCGGGTCGACGTCCGCTCCGACGAGAGCGGCGCCGACGAACCCGCCACCTGCGCGGATGGCTCGACGGGTGCCGGCACCACCGTGCGTACGTACTTCGACGCGTCCTTCTGCCGGCACGGGACGGGCCGGCTGCTGTACGGCGACGCCGCGCTCGCGCTCTCAACGGCGGCCACGGCCGTACCCGAGGTGGACGCCACGGTCGTCATCGTCAACAGCACCCGCTACGGCGGGGCGGGCGGGCCCGCCGCCTGGTTCTCGCTGGCCGCGGCGGCCGACGAGATAGGGCTTCATGAGCTGGGGCACTCGGCGTTCCGGCTCGCCGACGAGTACGGCGACCAGGACGCGAACTGGGCGCACGGTGAACCCCCGGAGCCCAACGTCACGACGGTCACCGACCGCGCCACGACCAAGTGGGCGGCCCGGATCGCCGCGGCGACACCGGTGCCGACGCAGGACAACCCCGGATGCGCGGCGATGAACCCGGCGCCCAGCCCGGTGCCGGCCGGCACGGTCGGGCTGTTCGCCGGCGGTAGCCGGGCGTTCTGCGGGATCTACCACCCGACGCACGACTGCCGGATGCGCACCCTCGGCCAGCCGTTCTGCGCGGTCTGTCGGGACGCGATCGTGGCCAGGCTCAAGCCGCACCTGCCCGCGTTCTCCGGCCCGGTCGTGGGCACGCAGTTCCACGGGACGCTCGGTGCCGGCCAGACCCGGCGGTGGTTCACCCACAGCTGGCCGGCGTGCTGGCACGTGCTCTGGACCGTGGTGCCGACGTCACCGGTCACCCCAGGTCCCGGCCTCGGGTACCGGGTCCGGGTAGAGCGGTCGTCCCGCGAACGGATCACCTACTGGGTCACCGTGACCAACGAGAGTGGCGTGCCGATCGAGGTCGATGGGCGCTACGAGGTCGTGGCGCGGGTCTGACCGCGCGGGAGGAGCTCGGCATGCAAGTCGGGACGCAGTTCACCGGCACAGTCCCCGCGGGGGCGGCGAAGAGGTGGTTCACCCACTCGTGGAACCCGGCGCACCACGTCGTGTGGACGGTCGTACCGGTCACGCCCGGGCCGGGCGCCGCCCAGATCGAGTGGGAGGTGGAGGTGCAGCGGGCTTCGGCGACGGCCGTCACCTACTGGCTGACTGTCCGTAACCTCTCAGCGGCGTCGGTCGACGTCGAGGGCCGCTACGCAGTCCTCAGCTGAGTGCCCGGTACGCCGCCGCGGCCACCACCAGGTCCTCCCAGGCCATGCCGACGCTCTTGAAGAACCGGGGCCGGTCGAGGTCGACCTCTGCCGTGGCGAGCTCGGCGAGGTTGGCCAGCCGCTCCGGCGCCACGCCGGCGAGCTCGCCCGCCTCGCGGGTCGCGGCCGCGCGCGCCTCCACGTAGCAGGCGGCCCGGTCCACGTACGCGGCGTCGACCTCGCGCACGTGCGGCTGGTGCGAGCCGACCGCGACCACGCACGCCGTCGCGGGCGGCAGGGTGCCGTCGAACACCGGCTCCACCGCGGTCGTGCAGCACAGCACCAGGTCCGCCTCGTGCACCGCGTCCGGCCGCCCCGGCTCGGCCGGGATGCCGGCCTGCGCGCACCGGGCCAGGAACGCGGCGGTGCGGGACGGGTCCCGGCCGACCACGGCCAGCGGCCCCGGCGGGCGGATCTCGCGCAGGGCCCGCACGTGGCCCCACGCCTGCGGGCCGGTGCCGAACAGGACTGTCCGCAGTGGACGGTCGGGGGTGAGCCGGCGCAGCGCCACCGCGGACACCGCAGGGGTACGCAGCGCGGTCAGCCCGGCGCCGTCCAGCAGGGCCAGCGGGGCGAGCGTGGAGCCGGCGCACAGCACGTAGACGCCCTGGATGCGGGGCAGGCCCCGGGCCGGGTTGTCCGGCGCGATGGTGACCACCTTGACGCCGGCGTACCCGGCGCCGGCCGCCGGCATCAGCAGGATCTCCCCGCCCGGCACGGGCAGGCCGGTGCGGGGCGGGTCGGCCTCCGGGTCGAGGCCCTCCCGCAGCGCCACCTCGATCGCGTCCGCCGCCGGCGCCACCGGCAGCCCGCCCACGTCCAACCACAGTGGACCGGTCACCTGCGTGACCCTAGCGCTCAGCTGGCCGCCAGCTCCGGCCGGAGGTACCCGTCGCCGGCGGCGCGGAACGCGCCCGGCGTGCAGCCCACCTCCCGGTGGAAGAACCGGCCGAAGTGGGTGGGCCCCGGGAAGCCCAGCCGCTGCCCGACCGCCGCGACGGGCAGGTCGGTGCAGCGCAGCATCCGCATCGCCTCCAGCGCGACCCGGTCGTCGATCACCTGCTTGGCGGTGCGGCCGCTGGCGGACAGGCAGGCCCGGGTGAGCGTACGCACCGAGCAGCCCAGCCGCGCGGCGTAGGTCTCCACCCGGCGGCAGCGGGCATGGTCCGCCTCCACCTCGCGCCGGAAGCGCAGGAACGTCTCGGTGTCGCAGCCGAGCCCCGGCACCGGGTCCACCGGGGCCACCAGGGTGACCCGCAGCACCAGCGCCGCCAGCTGGTGCCGCAGCAGCTCCACCGCCAGGCCGCCGAGGTCGTGCCGGCGGCAGTCCACGACCAGCTGGCTCACCTCGTCGATGACGGCGTCCTCGTCCTCGCCGGCCAGCTGCCAGCAGACCGGACCGAAGCCGTCGTCCACCGCCCAGCCGGCGGCGTGCAGCGGTGGCAGGAACCCCGGCTCCCAGGTGACCAGCACCGCGTCGGCCCCGGCACCGGTGCCGAAGCGGACCACCTGCCCGGGGCGGGCCCACAGCAGGGTGCCCGGCCGGCAGGGGTAGCCGACGAAGTCGACCGCGTGCCCCGCGTACCCGGCGGTGGTCAGCAGCAGCAGGTGGCGGTCGAGCCGGTGGGGCCGGTCGGGGCCGGGCGGCGCGGCCGCGGTGAGGCCGGCCAGGGTACGCGTGCCCACCGGCGCCGCGCCACCGGCCGTGCCGGCGCGCTCCGGTCCGTCCCGCCCGGGTGCGTGCTGTCCGAAACTGGCCATCGGATCGACGGTAACCGCTCCCGCGGGACCGCGCACGCTACCGGCCCCGGCGTATGGACATGATCGGCCAGACCGTTACCGGCCAGGCCGCCGGAGCGCCACCGGCGGGCAGGCAGGATGGCGGGTGTGCGGATCCGCCCGGTCACCCCGGCCGCGCTCGTCGTCGAGCTCGCCGGCCGGATCGCCGCGTGCCGGCCGGCGGAACGGCTGAGGGTGGCGGTCGACGGCCCGCCCGCCGCAGACCCGGACACCCTGGCGGAGGCGCTGGTCGACCCGTTGCGGGTCCGGGGACGGGCCGCGCTGCGGGTGTCCACATCGGGCTTCCTGCGCCCGGCCTCGGTGCGCCTGGAGCACGGCCGCGCCAACCCGGACGCGTTCTACGACGGCTGGCTGGACGAGGCGGGCCTGCGCCGCGAGGTGCTCGACCCGCTCGGCCCGGGTGGCAGCGGCCGGGTGCTGCCGGCGCTGTGGGACGCCGGCCGGGACCGCGCCACCCGCGCGGCGTACCTGCCGGTGCCGCCCGGCGGCGTGGTGCTGGTCAGCGGCGCCCTGCTGCTCGGCGGGGTGCTGCCCTTCGACCTCACCGTCCACCTGGCACTGTCCCCGCCGGCGCTGGCCCGGCGCACCGCACCGCAGCTGCGGTGGACCCTGCCCGCGTTCGCCCGCTACGCCGCGGAGGTCGCCCCGGAGGCGCTGGCCGACATCGTGGTCCGCGCCGACGACCCGCGCCGTCCGGCCCTGGTCGAGCCGGACCCGCCGGCGCCGTGACCGCCACCCCGGCCGCGCCCGACCACGTCCGTCCGCGCCCCGCGCCCGACCACGTCCGGCCGCGTCCGTCCGCGCCCATCCGGACGGTCAGCGCGGGCGCCAGGCGTCCGAGCGGGCGGTCAGCTGGTCGACGTGGGCCGGCAGTTCGCCGGTGAGCAGGTCGGCGAGGCTCACCTCGTCGACGACGTCGCGCACTGCCGCGCGCACCGCCACCCAGAGCCGGGGCAGGTGCTCGGCGGCGCCGAAATACTGCGTCTCCTCGGGCCGCAGCCCCCGTACGCCGGCGAGGGGCCCCTCCACCGCGCGCAGCACCGCCCCGATCGTCACCTCAGCCGGTGGATGGGTGAGGGTGTAGCCGCCCTCGGCTCCCCGGTGCGCCCGGACCAGGCCGGCCCGGCGCAGGTCGGCCAGGACCGCCTCGAGGAACTTGCGCGGTAGCTGCTGCTGGTCGGCGAGGGCGGCGGCCGAGACCACGACGGGATGCGCGGCCGCCAGGCCGAGCGAGGCCCGCACCGCGTAGTCACCCCGGGCCGATATCTGCACGCCCCCATGATGCCCTGCGCCGCTGGCACGCTGTCCGGGGCGCCCCCGCGTGGCGCCGGCGGGCTGCGGCGGACACGGCGGGCCCACGCATACGCGTGGCCGCCGCAGCCGGGTAGCTGCGGCGGCCACGCCGGTGAGGTCAGGCGTTACTGGCCGGTGCCGGTCGGCTGCGGGTGCTGCCCCGCGCCGCGTCGCGTCGCGAGGAACGCCAACGCGCCGACGGCCACCACGGCGAGCACCACCTGGAGGGTCGCCTCCTTGAAGCCGTACCCGGGGTCGCCGACGACCGTGGCGATGATGGAGGCGAGCACTGCCCCGACGACGCCGAGCAGCGGCGCCAGCCAGATGGCGTTGCGGTCCTTCTCCCGGGTGACGAAGTAGCCGATCGCACCGACGACCACGCCGATGATGACGGCGAAGACGAAGTTCATGATCCGTCGGGCCTTCCGTTCGAGGGGTTTGTCAATGACGGAGTTACCTACATCACCCTCCCCCTACCGGAATCCCTGTCAATACCCGTTTGTCCGGGTCCGGGCCGGCCGAGCGGATGACCCAGCCGATGGCGTTGTGACGGGTAGGGGCTACACCGTGCCGTGGTGGGTGTCGGACTGCGCCGGCCGGCGCTTCTGCCCGGCACGCGGGATGTTCCCGGGACCGCCCTGTTCTGTCACCATGGCGCCATGTTCGTCGCGGTCTTCGAGTACGAGGTGGATGCGGACCACGTCGCCGAGTTCGAGACCGTGTACGGGCCGGCCGGCGACTGGGCCCGGCTCTTCGTCGACGCGCCGGGCTACCTCGGCACAGAGCTGCTGCGCGACCAGTCGCGGCCCGGGCGGTACCTGGTCGTCGACCGGTGGACCTCCGCCGACGCGTACGACATGTTCCTGCGCACCTGGGGCGAGGAGTACGCGGCGCGCAGCGACCACCGGGCCTACCTCTACCGGCGGGAGACGGCGCTGGGCCGGTTCGTGGCGACCGCCACCTGACCGCCGGCTACCCGTCCACGCCGCCCCGGGTCACCTCGCGGTCCGGGAAGCGGCGCAGGTACTCCGCCTCAAGCTCGGCCGTGCGCCGGTCGTGCTGGGCGAGTGCGGCGTCCGGCCCGTGCCGCAGCGCGTCGCTGCGGGTGCGGTGCAGGCTCTGGACCTCCCGCAGCAGGTCGTCGTCGCTGAGCTCGGCCGGCGGCACGCCGAGCGGCTGCGCCCCGCCGTCGCCCGGCCAGCCCGCCGCCTGGTCCGCTCCACTGGTCATCGCTGCCCTCCCGTCGCATCGGCGGATGGTCCTACTGAGTAACCCCCACGAAGATCACCAAACCTGACCCGGCCGCCGCCCACGTTTCCCGCCCGCGCGGGACGGGTACGCGGCTGCCATGGCCGCAGGGACTGAGCAGGATACCGGTGTGTCCACTGTGGAGCCGCTGCTCCCTCCCGATGACCGGGTCAAGCCGAGCCGGCTGAGCCAGCTGCGCTGGTCCACCTGGTGGGGCGTGCTCAAGCGCAGCGTCGCGGGCTTCATCGACGACAACTGCACCGACTGGGCCGCCTCGCTCACCTACTACGGCGTGCTCGCGCTCTTCCCGTCGGCCGTCGTGGTCATCGCGCTGGTCGGGCTGGTCGGCGGCGACGACGGGGCCACCGACACGCTGCTCGGCATCCTCCGCGACGTGCTGCCGCCCGAGTCCGCCGAGAGCCTCGAGAAGCCGATCGAGGAGGTGGCCAAAGCCCGTACCCCGGCGAAGGTCCTGCTCAGCTTCGGCGTCATCGGTGCGCTCTGGTCCGCCTCGGGGTACGTCGGCGGGTTCACCCGCGCCTCCAACGCCATCTACGAGGTGCAGGAGGGGCGCAGGTGGTACGTGCTGCGCCCGTTGCAGCTGGCGATGACCGCCGCATCCCTGGCGCTGCTGGCGATCCTGGCCGGTGCCCTGGTGATCAGCGGCCCGGTGGCCGAGGCGGTCGGCGATGCGCTGCGCCTGGGCGAGCTGCCGCTGCGGGCCTTCGAGATCGGCAAGTGGCCGGTGCTGCTGGTCATCGCGTCCCTGCTGCTGTCGCTGCTGTTCTGGATCGCGCCCAACGTGGCGCAGCCCCGCTTCCGCTGGCTCACCCCCGGCGGGACGGTCGCGCTGCTGGCCTGGGTCGTGATGTCGGCCGGGTTCGGCTTCTACGTGGCCAACTTCGGCTCGTACGACGTCACGTACGGCAGCCTCGGCGCGGTGATCATCTTCCTGGTCTGGATGTACCTGGGCAACTGTGCGGTGATGCTGGGCGTCGAGATCAACGCGGAGGTGGAGCGCGGGCGGCAGCTCCAGGTGGGGCAGCCGGTCGAGACCGGTCCGGTGCTGCCGCCCCGGCGGCCGGCGGACGAGCAGGCCGCCCTGAGCCCGGACGCGTCGGAGGCGGACCGGCAGCGCGCGGCGGCGGCAGCAGCAGACCCGGACGGCGGGCGGGAAGGCCCCGAGCCATCGGGTCCGGCCGCCAAGGACCGGCCGACCGGACGCGAGCCGGCGCGCGACGGGTAGCGGCGGCACCGGCCATCCGGTCGCCCGTCGCGCCAGCCGCCCATCGCGCCGGCGGACGTCCGAACGAACAAGGACGCAACAGGTCAAGGAGGTGCGTGATGGGTTATCCAGTACGGCGGCCGTCCCCGTACGGCCGCTCCGGCTGGGACCCGGTCGGTGAGCTGTCGGCGCTGCGGTCCGAGCTGAACCGGATGGTCGGCAGCGTGCTGGGCGGGCTCTACGGCGAGCGGGGCTGGTTCGGCGATGTCGACCTGGAGCAGAGCGAGGACGGCTGGACCGTCACCGCCCGCCTGCCCGGGGTGGCGCCGGAGGAGGTGCTGGTCGAGCTCGACGACCGCGAGCTGTGCATCCGGGCCGCGGCCGCCGAGGACGAGGAGGAAGGCGAGGCGGCGCAGCGTACGCGGCGCGGGTTCAACTACCGGCTGGTCGTCCCCGGCGACGTCGACCCGGACGGCGTGGACGCGACGATGGACCACGGGCTGCTGACGGTACGGCTGCCCCGGTCGACCCGGTCCCGGCGGCGTTCGATCTCGGTGGGCCGCACCGGCGGTCCGGCCGGGTCCGGCGGGCCGAGCCTGGCCACCGGCACCGGTGTGACCGGCGGCCCGAGCCTGGCCGCTGACCCGAGCACAGCCGGTAGCACGGAAGGGTCTGGTGCTGGCATCTCCACCGCCGGGGCGGCGAGCCCGGACGCGACAGCGAGCGCAGGTGCTGTCGTGGATGAGCAGCTCGGCGGGGCCGGCGAGACAGGCACGGTCCAGGACGCTGCGCCGACCGAGGACGAGACCGACGCGCAGACCGCCGTGCCGCCGGTCGCGGCGCAGCAGGGCGAGCCGGGCTGGCCGGAGACGACGCTGGTCGACACCACCGACCAGCCGGCCGAGGGCCCCGGTGACAGCGTGACCGCGACGACGCCAGATGAGACGGCGACCGGCACGGGCGAGACCGTGACCGGGATCGGCGAACGCGAGGCGGACTGGCCCGAGCCGCCGCGCCCGGCGGGCACCTGACCGGTCCACGCGCCCGGCGGCTCGACAATGCGCCGCCGGGCGCGTAGCGCCTCAGCGCGTGAGTTTGTCCCCCCGGTGTCCGGGTAGGTCACCGGTCATGGAGCGTGGAAGCAGCAAGCACGGGCCGCGCCTGGACGAGGCGATGGCGCAGGAGGTCCAGGGACACGTGCAGGGCTCCGGAGCCGGGGCGAGGGCGCAGGAGTGGCACGAGCCCGAGCCGGCCGGTGAGGACCAGCCCGAGCCGACCGCGGTCACCGCCGGGCGGCGCGGCGGGGCTCCCGCCCCGCTCACCGCCGACGAGGTGGAGCAGCGCAGCAGGTTCGGCCGGTACGTGCCGATGTCGGCCCTGCCCGGCGACCGGGAGACGCTGCGCCGGGCCGCGGCCGACTTCGGCGCCCCCGACGACGTGCTGGCGGAGCTGGACCGGCTGCCGGACGACCGCGAGTACGCCACGGTCGCCCAGGTATGGGCGGCCCTCGGCCATGCCAACGAGGAACAGCGATGGTGACATGAGGAGTCGCAGATGAGCTCGGTGACCGAGTCGATCGAGGTGGCGGTGCCGGTACGCACCGCATACAACCAGTGGACGCAGTTCGAGGAGTTCCCCAGGTTCATGGAGGGCGTCGAGGAGATCCGGCAGCTGTCGGACACCCGTACCCACTGGGTCGTCGAGGTCGGCGGCGTGCGGCGGGAGTTCGACGCGGAGATCACCGAGCAGCACCCGGACGAGCGGGTGGCGTGGAAGTCGGTCGACGGTCCGCGGCACGCCGGGGTGGTGACGTTCCACCGGCTGGACGAGAGCCACAGCCGGGTCACCACGCAGCTGGACGTCGAGCCGGAGGGCGTCGTGGAGAAGGTCGGGGACACTCTCGGCGTGCTGCGCCGCCGGGTCAAGGGCGACCTGGAGCGGTTCAAGGAGTTCATCGAGGAGCGCGGCCAGGAGACCGGCGGCTGGCGCGGCGACGTGCAGCGACCCATGCCCTGACCGGGACGGCGGACCGGGACGGCGGAGCGCCGTACCTGGCGGGAAGCAAGGGCACCCCACAACGGAGGTTGTGGGGTGCCCTTTCCCTCTTGGCGGGCCGGCCCGGGGAGGAGGCCAGCCGGCCGCCCGGATCAGGTGGAGATCCCTTACCCGACCGGCACCGCGCCAAACGTGGGGATGGCTGGACCGCTGGCGACTCGCGACACGCCCGGCCGGTGAACGTTTTCCTCCCTGGTCAGGACCTGGTCGCAGCGCATTTCGCAGTGGCGTAAGTCAATTGCTGAGACCAGACGGCAGGGCCGCGAATTTTAGCTGCTTTCGACTGCGACACGCCGGGTGGGCGTTGTGACCCAGTTCACTCGCCCCTTACCCTGCGGACACCCCCTACTCCGCGGTAACAAACCGCGGGCCCACCGCACGGAGGCACCTATGAGATTGGTCCGTCGCAGTCTCGTACCGCTCGCCGCGCTCCTCGGGATCGTCCTGGTGGCGCCCCCGCCGGCCACCGCCGATGCTGGCCCGCCGCCCAGCTCCATCGCGAGCATGGGCGACTCCATCACCCGCGCGTTCAACGCGTGCGGGTGGTACGTCGACTGCCCCTCGCGGTCGTACAGCACCGGCGACTACTCCTCCGTCAACACCCACTACTCGCGCATCCTGCGGATCAACCCGCTGATCCAGGGGCGCAGCTACAACCACGGGCAGTCCGGGGCCCGGGTCGACGACATGCCGGGCCAGGCCCAGGGCGTCGTCGGCCGCAACGCCGAGTACGTCACCATCCTGATCGGCGCCAACGACGCGTGCACCAGCACCGAGGCGGGGATGACCCCGGTCAGCACGTTCCGGGCGCACTTCGACACCGCCCTGGCCACGCTCAAGGCCGGCCTGCCCAACGCCCGCATCCTCGTGGTGAGCATCCCGAACGTCCACCGCCTCTGGGAGGTGGGCCGGGTCAGCTTCTCCGCCGTCAGCACCTGGTCCCTGTTCGGCATCTGCCAGTCGCTGCTGGCCAACCCCAACTCCTTCGCCCAGGCGGACATCGACCGGCGCAACCGCGTACGCCAGCGCGTGGTCGACTTCAACGCCCAGATGGCCCAGGCCTGCGTGGCCTACGGCGCGAACTGCCGGTTCGACAACAACGCGGTGTTCAACTACCCGTTCGTCCTGTCCCAGGTGTCCGGCTGGGACTACTTCCACCCGAACACCTCCGGGCAGGCGATCCTGGCCAGCCTGTCCTACACCAACGGCTACAACTGGTGAGGTGAGCCGGAGGTGGGGCGCTCGGCAGGGTCGGCGCCGGCTGGTAAGAAGAGCGCATGACTGCTGCCCCCGCCGACGCCCCACCCCCCGGCGAGGAGGTCGTCGACCTCTGCCGGGACCTGATCCGCATCGACACCACGAACACCGGTGAGACCGAGACGTCGGTGGGGGAGCGGGTCGCCGCCGAGTATGTGGCGGCGAAGCTCGCCGAGGTCGGCCTGGAGCCGGCCGTGGTCGAGTCCGCCCCCCGCCGCGCCAACGTGGTGGCCCGCTTCCCCGGCACCGACCCCACCCGGCCGGCGCTGCTGGTGCACGGCCACCTCGACGTCGTGCCCGCCGACCCGGACGAGTGGTCGGTGGCCCCCTTCTCCGGTGAGATCCGCGACGGCTACCTGTGGGGCCGCGGCGCGGTCGACATGAAGGACTTCGACGCCATGGTGCTGGCCGTGGTCCGGCACTGGCGGCGCACCGGCCAGACCCCGCCCCGCGACCTGGTGCTGTGCTTCACCGCGGACGAGGAGTCCGGCGGCCTCTACGGCGCCCACCACCTCGTGGACCACCAC
>DASSUC010000016.1:0-16681 GCA_035707405.1 Micromonosporaceae bacterium
GGACGCGATCGAGGCGGTGATCGGCCGCGACGCGGTGGACCCCGCCACCTCGTGCTGGGTGAGCTGGCTGCCGCCCTACCACGACATGGGGCTGGTCGGGTTCCTGACCCTGCCCATGTCGCGTGGCTGCCCGCTGGTCCTGCAGTCCCCGCTGGCGTTTGCGCTGCGCCCGGCGAGCTGGCTCGAGCGGCTGTCCCGCCACCGGGCCACCGTCACCGGCGCGCCCAACTTCGCGTACAGCCTGATGGCGCAGCTGCTGGAGGCGGGCGTGGCCGCCGACCTGAGCACGGTGCGGATAATGATCTCCGGGGGCGAGCCGGTCGACGCCGCGATGATGGCCCGGTTCACGGCCGCCGCCGGCCGGCACGGGCTCGACCCCGGCGCGGTCGTGGCCGCGTACGGCCTGGCTGAGTCGACCCTTGCGGTGAGCTTCTCCCGGATCGGCGGCGGGGTCACCGTCGACGAGGTGGACCGGGACGCGCTCGAACGGGACGGCCGGGCGCAGCCGGCCACCGCCGGCCGGCTGGCGCGCCGCCTGGTCCGGCTGGGACACGCCGTGCCCGGCACCCGGATAAGGGTTGTCGACTCCCGCACCGGCTCCCCGGTCGAGCCGCGCACGGTGGGCCACGTCGAGGTCAGCGGCCCCTCCGTGGTCGGTGGCTACTGGGGTGCGGCGCCGTGGCCGTCCGGCGGCTGGCTGCGTACCGGTGACCTCGGCTACCTCGCCGACGGTGAGCTGGTGGTCTGCGGGCGGGCCAAGGACGTGCTCTTCGCCGCCGGCCGCAACGTCTACCCGCAGGACGTGGAGGCGGCGGCCGCCGCGGTGCCCGGGGTACGCCCCGGCGGCGCCGCCGCGTTCGGCATCCCGGCCGACGAGGGCGACCGTCTCGTCGTGGCCGTCGAGTCCCGCGACACCGACGGCACCGCCCTGCGCCGGGCCGTGGCGGTAGCCGTGGCGGCAGAGACCGGGATGGCGCCGGCGGACGTGGTGACCCTGCGGCTGGGCCGCCTTCCCAAGACCTCGTCCGGCAAGCTCCGCCGCGCGGAGGCCCGGCGCAGGTACCTCGCCGGCGAGCTGGCTACAGGCGGCTCGCCCCTAGTAGAGCGGAGCGTCCGATGACGACGGAGATCGTTGGCACACCGCCGCGCGAGCGCTCGCGCGCGGAGCTCGCCGCGCTGCTCAACGTGGACCTGGCACTGCTGGACGACCGGGCCTCGCTGCGCGACGGGCTGGCCCTGGACAGCCTCACCATGATGCGCCTGGTCACCTGGCTGGAGGCGCACCGGGTGCCGGTCACCGCGGAGGGCCAGCTCCCGGCGACCGTGGGGGACGTGCTGTCCCTGCTGGACAGCAGGGCGGTGCCCCGCGTGTTCGTCAAGGCGGGCAGCCTGCCCGGCATCCCCGAACGGTTCCAGGCGCGACGGCCGCGGGACCCGCTGGCGCCGGTGCTGGAGACGCCGGCGCTGCGGCTGGCCCCCATCATCCCGGACGACCTCGGCTTCCTCTACGCGCTCGCGATCGACCCGGAGACCGGCTTCCGCTGGCGCTACCGCGGCTCGATCCCTCCGTTCGACCGGTTCAAGGCGGAGCTGTGGAACCAGGTGCTGTTGCAGTTCGTGGTGCGCCGGATCGAGGACGACATGCCGATCGGGCACGTCGTGGCGTACGGCGACGAGCTGAGCCTGCGCCACACCTACATCGGCGCGGTGTTCCACCCCGACAGCGTGGGCACCGGCCTGCCGGCGCAGGCGGTCGCGCTGTTCGTACGGCACCTGTTCCACACGTTCCCGCTCCACAAGATCTACATGGAGGTTCCGGGGTTCAACTGGCCGCAGCTGCAGAGCGGCCAGGGCAGCCTGTTCCGCGTCGAAGGGGTCCTCCGCGACCACGACTACTACGCCGGCCGGCACTGGGACAAGTACATCTGCGCCCTCTACCCCGACGATGTCGAGCCGGCCGGGCCGACGGTTTCCTGAGCCGCTCCGGCACCGCCGCCCAGCGCGGCCGTGCGGCACCGCCGCCGCGGCGGGCCGGAGGGAGCACCACCCCAGCACTCTCCACAGGGGAGGGTCGAGGAAGGAGCAGACATGGGTTTCAACCGGGTCCGACATCGGGCGATGATGGCCATGGCCGCCGCCGGGATCTTCACCGCCCTGGCACCCGCCCCGGCGGCCCTCGCCGCACCGGACGTCGACACTGAGCCGCAGGTCACCGACACGGGCAACGTCGTCGTCGTCGACCTCGGGATCAGGTCGTACCGCGGCGACAAGGTGGTCGAGGCGGCCTACAACGAGCTCAACAGCGACCACAAGTACGAGACCCCGATGGGGTCGAACTGCAACTACTACTCCAGGCACTGGGGCTTCGGGTGCCAGCCGTGGTGCGCCGACTTCGTCAAGTTCGTCTGGAAGAACGCCGGCGTCTACGCCTGGGACTCGCTGAACTCGGAGGCCGGGACCACCGCCCGCTGGGGCCGCTTCTTCGGCCTGTGGCACTGGGGCACCTCCGGGATCTTCCCGGGTGCGGCCGTGACCTACAACTCCTCGGGTGACCCGTTCATCGACTCCGACCACGTCGGAACCTTCGTCGGCTGGGTCAACGGCTCACCGAAGGTCGTCTCCGGCAACTACTCGAACCAGGTCTACAAGCACAACCTGTACTACGGCACGGCGATCGCCGGCTGGACCGACCCGGGCAACTGACCGCTCCCTCGTCAAGATCGCGATCTGCTACGCGGATCATGCAGTTCGACTGCACATCCGCTACCCAGATCGCGATCTTGACGGCTCCCGTTCACCCTTTCCGGAGGTATTCCGTGATCGCCAAAGCCCGCTTTGCCGCCGCGGTCGCAGTGCTGGGGCTGGTCCTCGCCGGATGCGGCGGAACGACCCCGCCCGAACAGACGGCCCGACCGGCCAGCTCCGCGTCGAAGCAGCCGGTCATCCCGGTGCCGGTGCTCAAGATCGGTGAACCGTTCGCCGCCGACCTGCTCGGTGACGGCCGGGCCACGGTCGCCGTCGTCACCACCGAGATCTCCACCGTGCGGCGCGCCGATGACCCGTCCGCGCCAGAGGGCCGGGTGCAGCTCGTCGCCACGGTCAAGATCATGCTGGACAAGGCCGGGAAGCCCATCATGGGCGGCCCGCGGAACTTCATCTTCCGGGACGCCAAAAGCACGCTCCACCCGGCCCGGACCAACCGGGCGGCCTTCCCTCCAGAGCTGGTGGCGGTCAACTTCACCGCCGCTGGGCAGCACGCGGGCGGAAAGATCGTGTTCGATGTGCCACCCGACCTGGTGGCCGGCGGCCAGATCCAGCTCGTCACCGGACAGCTGGTGCACGCCGTCTGGAGCGTCTAGCGGTCGTTCCGGCCGGGATGGGCAGCAACACCGCGCAGGACCGGTGGCCCGGTGGCGCTGGCCGGGATGCGGCGGCAAGGTGGTACCGGCGGTCCCGCCAACCCCCGGTCCTGCGGAGTCATGATGGCTGGAGCTGCGAAAGAGCACACGACGGCCGTACTGGACGTGCGCGGGCTGCGCTGGGCCAGCGAGCAGAACGTGGTCGCCGCGGTGCTGGGCAGGCGCCCGGGCGTGCTGGACGTTGAGGTCAACCCGGTGGCGCAGACCGCCACCGTGCGCTTCGACCCGGCGCGCACCTCGCTGGCGGAGCTTCGAGACTGGGTACGCGAGTGCGGCTACCACTGCGCCGGGCAGTCGGTGCCCGCCCACCTCTGCGACCCGATGCAGCCTCCCCACCCACCCGGCGACGGCCACACCGGCGGCGGTGGCCGGCATCGCGACCGCTCCCACCAGGGCGGGCGCGACGCCCTGACGGCCATGGCGCCGCCGCACACCCACCCTGGCCTGCCAGAGACCGCGAGTTCGACGGCTCCCGCCCCGGCGCATCACGCGGCTCCGCCGGCGCAGCCGTCGCCCCATGACGTGATGGGCCACGGTGGCCACGCCGGCATGTCGATGGAGGCGATGGTCGCCGACATGCGCAACCGCTTCCTCGTGGCGGCTGTGTTCTCGGTCCCGGTCCTGGTGTGGTCGCCGATCGGCCGGGAGGTTCTCGGCCTGCGCGTGCCGGTCCCGTTCGGCCTGCGCGAGGACGTGTGGGCACTGCTGCTGAGCCTGCCGGTCATCTTCTACTCGTCATGGATCTTCTTCGACGGGGCGGTGCGTGCCCTGCGGGCCCGCACGCTGGACATGATGGTGCTGGTCGCGGTGGCCATCGGCGCCGGCTGGCTGTACTCGGTCTACGTCACCGCGACCGGCGGCGGTGAGGTGTTCTACGAGGCGGCCACCGTTCTGGCCGCGTTCGTGCTGCTCGGGCACTGGTTCGAGATGCGCGCCCGGGGCGGCGCCAACGACGCCATCCGTACCCTGCTGGACCTGGCCCCGCCCATGGCGGTCGTGGAGCGGGACGGCCAGCCGGCGGAGGTGCCCACCGCCGAGGTGCAGGTCGGCGACCTGCTGCTGGTCCGCCCCGGCGCCAAGATCGCCGTCGACGGGGTGGTGGAGACCGGCGAGAGCGAGGTGGACGAGTCGATGGTCACCGGCGAGAGCCTGCCGGTGCACAAGGCGCCCGGCTCACCGGTCGTCGGCGCGACCATCAACGCCAACGGCACCCTGCGGGTGCGGGCCACCAGGGTCGGCGCCGACACCGCGCTGGCCCAGATCGTCAACCTGGTCCAGCAGGCACAGAACTCAAAGGCCCCCGGGCAGCGGCTGGCCGACCGGGCCGCGTTCTGGCTGGTGCTCGTGGCCCTCGTCGGTGGCACGCTGACGTTCGCCGCCTGGCTGCTGGCCACCGACCGGCCTGCCACCACGGCCGTCCTCTTCGCCATCACCGTGGTGGTCATCACCTGCCCTGACGCGCTGGGGCTGGCCACCCCTACCGCGATCATGGTCGGCACCGGGCTGGGGGCCAAGCGGGGCATCCTGTTCAAGAACGCGATGGCGCTGGAGACCTCAGCCCGCATCCAGGCCGTGGTCATGGACAAGACCGGCACCCTGACCAGGGGGGAGCCCGAGGTCACCGACGTGGTCGTCGACGGGTTCGACGAGACCGAGCTGCTGCGCCTGGTGACCGCCGTGGAGCGCGAGTCCGAGCACCCGCTCGCCGAGGCGGTCGTGCGCCATGCCGCAGCACGCGGCGTGGACGGGGCCACCGCCGTCGGGTTCGAGAACGTCCCTGGCCACGGCGCGCTCGCCCGGGTCGACGGCCGGCGCGTCGCGGTCGGCAACCGCCGCCTGATGCGGCGCGAGCAGGTCGAGCTCGGCCCGCTGGCAGACCGCCGCGACGAGCTGGCCGCCAGCGGGCGTACCGCCGTCATCGTCGCCGTCGACGGCCGCGCGGCCGGGCTGGTCGGCATCGCGGACGCACCGCGCGAGACCTCCGCCGCCGCGGTGCGGGCGCTGCATGAGGCGGGTACGGAGGTGGTCATGCTCACCGGCGACAACGAGGCGACCGCCCGGCGCATCGCGGAGCAGCTGGGCATCGACACGGTCATCGCCGACGTGCTGCCCGGTGACAAGGCCGCCAGGATCGCGCAGCTGCAACGGGGCGGGCGACGGGTCGCCATGGTGGGCGACGGCGTCAACGACGCCCCCGCCCTGGCCCAGGCCGACCTCGGCATCGCCATCGGGGCCGGCACCGATGTCGCCATCGAGACCGCTGATGTCGTACTCATGCGCTCCGACCCCCTGGACGTGCCGGCCGCGCTGGCCATCGGGCGCGGCACGCTGCGCAAGATGCGCCAGAACCTCGCCTGGGCGGTCGGCTACAACGCCATCGCGCTGCCGATCGCCGCCGGGGTGTTCGAGCCCGCTTTCGGGCTGATGCTGCGGCCGGAGATCGCCGCGCTGTCCATGTCCGGGTCCAGCGTCATCGTCGCGGTCAACGCGCTGGCCCTGCGGCGGCTGCGACTGCCGGCCGCCCGGTGCGTTGGCCAGACCCGGCCACCGTGGCGCGGCGCAGTTTCCGTGCCCTTGCGCCCACCCTCCCGTAGCTTGTGAACATGGGCATCGACGACGACGCGCTGGCGTGGCGCCTCGCCCGCAACTGCCTGCTGTATGAGGAAGACCTGGGACCGGAGCAGGTCAACATCGGAAACACCATCGAGCCGAAGATGGTGCCGCGCCACGAGGCCCTGCGTGACCTCTACACCAGGCTGCTCATTGAATACCTGGACGCCGACGTGGCCAGGCTCACCGCACTCGAGCAGCGGATGTGGCACGCGCTGCGGGAGCGCAGCCAGCCGGACTGCTCGCCCTGGCGCTACGGCGCTCTGGTGGACGGTGGTGCCGCCGGCACGCCGGGGGCGTTCGGTGGTGAAGGGCAGCGGGAGGTCGAGGAGACCCGCAAGTGCGTGGTGGACCTGTGCCAGCGCGCCGCGACCATGATCCGGGACGCGGGCGCGGTCGAGGACGAACGGTGCCGGCAGCGGTTCCTCGCCGGCCTGGCGTACAAGAACACCACCGATGTCCTGGGTTACCTTCCCGGTGTGCCTGAGGACAGTGCCGCCCGGCTGCTGCACCGGCTGGACGAGCTGGACGGCGACTGACGCCCGCGGGTTGGAGGGACGAGGGCCTGCGCCGGCCGAGTGGCCCGGGCCCACGCCGCTTCGGCTCGTGCCGCCCGGCGAGTGTCGGCCGGCCGCTGCCGCACCGGGCCCGGGACCTGACCCGTCAGGCCACTGACCAGCCCCGGAGCATCGCCGTTACGGTCGCCAGATGCCCGCCACGCCGACTGACCGTGCCCGCGGCAGGGCCGCCACCCGCCGCCTCCGCCTGCCCGCTATCGCCCTGCTCGTCACGCTGCTCAGCTGGTCCGGCGTAGCCCTGCCCGGCCAGCCGGCCGGTGCCAGCCCGAGCGATGTCGCCGACGTCACCGCCGGCGTGAACGGCACCGTCTACGACACCGTCCAGGTAGGCGACCGTACGTTCCTCGGCGGCTCGTTCTCGTGGGCCGGCCCCCGCACCGGCTCTGCCGTGCCGGTGAGCCAGGCGGCCGGGGTCCGCAGCTCCATCCCGCGGGTCAACGGCCCGGTCCACGCCGCCGCGGCGGACGCGTCCGGTGGCTGGTATGTGGGCGGCGAGTTCGCGTTCGCCGGCGGGAGGGCACGCGGCAACGCCGCCCGGCTGAACGCCTCCGGCACGGTGGTCGCCTGGGACCCGTCGGTGGACGGCCCGGTGCGCGCCATCGCCGCCCGGGCCGGCGTGGTCTACCTCGGTGGCGCCTTCTCCACGGTCGGCGGCGTGGCCCGCAGCAACATCGCCGCGGTGAGCGCCGACACCGGCGCGGTCCTGCCCTGGAACCCGGGGTCGCCGGCCGCGGTGGAGTCGCTCGCGGTGAGCACCGACGGCGCAACGGTCTACGCCGCCGGCGGGTCCGGCGTACGCGCCTTTGACGCGGCCACCGGCGGCACCCGGCCATGGGGGTCCGCGGTGGGCGGGGCGGTGACTGCGCTCACCGTCGCCGGTGACACCGTCTACGTGGGCGGGGACTCGACCGCGGCGGCCGTCGACGCGGCCACCGGCTCGGTGACCGCGTGGAGCACCGCCACCGACGGCCAGGTACGGGCGATCGCGGTGCGCGACGGCGTCGCGTATCTCGGCGGGGTCTTCACCACAGTGAGCGGCGCGGGGCGGGCGCGGCTCGCCGCGGTGGCCGCAGCCACCGGCGCCCTCTCCGCCTGGAACCCCGGCACCGACGCGGCGGTCAACAGCATCGACGTGTCCGCGGACGGGTCGACGGTCTTCCTCGGCGGCGACTTCGGCACCGCCGGCGGGGTGAGCCGCAACCGGACCGCCGCGGTGCTGGCCAGCGACGCCACGCCGACCGGGTGGCACCCGTCGGCCGAGGCGGAGGTGACCTCGGTGGTGGTGGCCGGCTCCCAGGTGCTGGTCGGTGGCTTGTTCACGATGCTCAACGGCCTGCCCCGCCGCAACGCCGCAGCGGTGGACGCGAGCGGCGAGGTCGATCCACTGTGGAACCCGAGCCCGGACGACATCGTCTACGCGGTCGAGGCGTCCGCCGGCGGCACCATCGTCTTCCTCGGCGGCCTCTTCGCCAACCTGGGCACGGCCGCCCGCAGCCGGCTGGCCGCGGTCAACCTCACCACCGGTGAGCCGCTCAGCCGCGCCGCCTGGCCGACCGGGGCGAACGGCGCCGTGCGCGCGCTCAAGACCAGCGGCAGCCGGCTCTACGTCGGCGGCGCCTTCACCCGGGCCGGTGGGCTCGACACCGGCCGCCTGGTCGCCCTGGACGCGGGCAACGGTGCGGTCGACACCGGGTTCACCCCACGGCCGGACGGCAACATCCGCGCCCTGACCGCCTCACCGGACGGCACCAAGGTGTACGCGACCGGCGGCTACGGCACCATCGGCGGCGTCGACCGCCACGGCGCCGCCGAGCTGCTGGCGAGCACCGGGGCCGTGACATCGTTCGCGCCGACCGAGGGTGGCGTGGTGATCGCGGTGGCGCTCACCCCGGACGGCTCGCGGCTGTTCTACAGCACCACCTCCAACCGCACCTACGCCTACGACCCGGCCGTCGCCAACACGCCCGTGTACACCCTGCGCACCGGCGGGGATGTCCAGGCGATCGCCGCGTCCGCGACCGAGGTCTACGTCGGCGGGCACTTCACCACCCTCCCGGTGGAGAAGCTGGCCCGGCTGCACGCGGCGTCCTTCCTCGTCGCGAACGGCACGCCGACCGAGTGGAGCCCGTCGCCGGACGGCGCGTTCGGCGTCTGGTCCATCGAGATCACACCGACCGCGCTGCTGCTCGGCGGTGACTTCGAGAAGGTGGCCGGCAAGGCGCAGCCCGGGTTCGCGCGGCTGTCCGGCACGGCCTGAACGCTCCGCCAGGGCCGGGCGCCCGGCACCACCGCACCGCCCACGGGTTGAGGTATGCTGCGCGCCCAACCCCGGTACGCACAACGGTGGTGCGGAAGGAGCGTCCACAGTGTCCATGAGCAGTGGCCGGTTGGCTGTGGTCTCGTTGGCGTCGCTGGCCAGCATCGTCGCCACGCTGGGGCCGGCGAGCCCGGCGTACGCGGCGACCTGGTCGGTCGTCACCACCCCGAACGCGACCACCGACCGCAACCAGCTCAACGGCATTGATGCGCTGAGCTCCACCGACGCGTGGGCGGCAGGGTACGCGTACCACTCCACCGCGCCGTTCACCCGCCCGCTGCTGATGCGGTGGAACGGCTCCTCCTGGTCGCTACAGGCCACGCCCGCGCAGGGCGGGGACGCCGTGTTCGACGGCGTGGACGGCGACTCGGGCAGCAACGTCTGGGTGGTCGGCTCCTCCGGCACCGGCCCGCTCACCGAGCGGTGGAACGGCAGCGCGTGGAGTGTCGTGCCCAGCCCCGGCCCGTCCGGGGCGACCGCAGCCGCCCTGCGCGCCGTGAGGACCCTGGCGCCCGACAACGCATGGGCGGTGGGGACCTCCTCGCACTCCTCGGGCGTTCCGACCCGCACGATGATCCAGCACTGGAACGGCACCAGCTGGAGCATCGTGCCCAGCCCCAGCCCGGACGGCACCCAGAACCTGCTGCGCGCGGTGGACGGCGTCGCCGCCAACGACCTGTGGGCCGTGGGTGGGCTGGGCCACGACGGGTACGGCGGGAACCCGGTAGCCAGCCTGGTGCTGCGCTGGAACGGGTCGGCGTGGAGCCAGGTGGCGATCCCCGGCAGCGGCGGCGCGTTCTCCGTCAACCAGCTCCACGACGTGGTGGCGGTGTCCGCCAACGACGTGTGGATGGTCGGCGAGGCCTTCAGCTTCCAGTACTTCCAGATGGTGCCCTACCTGCTGCACTTCAACGGCTCGACGTGGCAGCACGCCACCATCCCCAACCCGCCGCTCGGCCGGTTCAACGCGGTCACCGCGCTGTCAGCGACCAAGGTCTACGCGGTCGGCGAGGGCAACGGCCCGCTCATCGCGCGCTGGAACGGCTCGTCGTGGAGCAGGGAGACCGTGCCGGGCAGCGGCTACCGCAACCTCCTGGCCGCGTGCGCTGTCGGCACGGGCACGGTGTGGGCGGCCGGCATCCGTGCCGAAAGCGACTGGGTCTTCCGCACCCACGCGGTCCGGACCACCAACGGCTAGCGCCGACCACGTCCGGACACCCTCACCTCACCACCGGTGTGGTCTGCCCGGTACGCCGGGCCGCGTCGGCCGCCGCGAGCACGGCGACCACCTCGCGGCCGAACCGTACGTTGCATGGGTGCGCGGTGACCCCGGCCCGCGCGTCGCGCACGAGCTGGCTCACTGCGGCGGTGAATGCGGCGAGCACGTCCCCGCCGCGCGGAGGCAGGCTGGCCTGGCCGGCCGGGCCGGAGAAGATGAACTCTTGGCCGGCCGCCGCCTCCGGTGCTTCGATGCTGACCGCGAAGGTGCTCACGGCACCACCCGCGTGGTGCAGCATCGCGTGGGTGGTGCCGTGCGGGGCGTCCATGGCGGCCACCCGGTCCACCGGACCGAGCACGGGCAGGATGACCGACAGGGCGTGCGGGCCAAGGTCCCAGAGCCCACCGTGCTCGTGCCGCCAGGTCGAGCCGGCGTACGGGCTGTCCGGCCCGAAGATGGAGGCGAGCCAGGAGACCCGGGCGCCGTCCCAGCCGCCCGCCCGGCCGGCCTGTGCCGCCTCGGCCAGGAACTCCTCGACCGGAGGGAAGAACCGGTTCGTGAAGAAGATGACTGAGGACAGCCGGTGCCGCTCCACCGCCGCCACCACCCGGTCCGCGGCGTCGACGGTGAGCGCGAGCGGCTTGTCGAGCAGCAGGTGCCGGCCGGCCTCGGCGGCCCGTACGGCCAGCTCGGCCTGTACGTCCGGCGGCAGCGCCATGGCTACGGCGTCCACATCGGACCACAGCTCGTCGAGGTTGGCGTAGGCGCGGGCCCCGTACCGGTCGGCCAGGGCCGCCGCTTTCGCCGGATCGCGACCCCAGACCGCCACCAGCTCCGCCTCTGGATGTGCGGCCAGCGCCGCACCCTGTGTCTGGACGGCCCAGTAGCCCGTCCCCAGCAGACCAAATCGCACGGCGCCAGTCTGCCTGGTGCCGGCACGGCACGCCGGCCGGTGACGGCTTTCCAGCCCGCCGGCAGGGCGCGGCGGACAGGCAGGGCGGCGGACGGGCGGCCAGGGTATGGCGTGCTGGGCCCTTATGCTCTGCTTGGCCTGATGGTGCAGAGCATAAGGGCGTTGCAGCACCCCCTCCGGCCTGCGGTGCCGGGATGCGCCACCGTGCCGGTCAGCCGGTGCTGCTGCTGCGCAGCTCCCGGGCGAGCTCCTCCTTGCTCATCTGGGACCGGCCGGCGATGCCCGCCTCCTGCGCCTGCTTGTAGAGCTCGGCTCGGCTCACGTCGTCGTCTATCTTGTGTGCGCGCAGCTCCTCCTTGCGCCGCTCCATGAAGGCCCGGCCGAGCTCCTCCAGCTCGTTGCGGCTGACCGCCTCGGCCAGCGCGGGTAGGATCTTCGACTCCTCCTCCTCGATATGGTGCTTGACCGCGTCCACGAGCTCGGCCAGCGCGCGGTCGAACTCTGGACCCTGCGGGTCTGTCCCCTGCAACCGGTGCAGCAGCTCATCGGCCTCCTGGTGCTCCTGGTAACCGTGGTGCACCTCGCCCGACTCGCTGGGGTTCTTCTCGGTGATGACCGGGTAGACGCGCTCCTCCTCGGCCCGGCTGTGCGCGGTCAGCCGCGCGGCGCACTCCTCCAGCAGGGCCTGGCGGTCGCCCTCGCCGCTGCGGAGCTTCTCGAAGAGGCCCTCCATCGTCCGGTGGTCATCCATGATCAGTTTGACGACATCCGCCATGGCACTTCCCTCCTGCCGACCACGGCCCGCGGCGCAGGGCGCGACACGGACGCGCTGACCGCTGTGTCGTACCCAGCAACTGGTCCGTATCACGCGCCGGTCCAATAAAGTGAGGCACGGTTTGCCCCTGCGACGCCTCGGGTATCGGCGGACACCATGATCTTTCTCCCGCACTCGCTGCGCCTGCGCCGCGCCGCGCGGCGCCAGTTCGGTTGGGCGTCGCTGCGCAAACCGCAGCTGGCCGCGATGCGGGCCCTGATGCGGGGGCGGGACGCGCTGGTTGTGCTGCCCACCGGGGCTGGCAAGTCCGCCGTCTACCAGGTGCCCGCGACGCTCCTGCCGGGCCCGACCGTGGTCGTGGCTCCGCTGCTCGCCTTGCAGCAGGACCAGATCGCCGGCCTGCTGGAGCGCGCCGACCCGCGCCTGCACGCCGTGCGTATCAGCTCCGCGGAGACCCCCCGGCAGCAGCAGGCGGCCCTGGACGACCTGCGGGAGGGCCGTGCCCGCTTCCTCTTCATCACCCCGGAGCAGCTGGCCCGGCCGGAGCGGCTGCATGAGGTGCGCGCGCTGCGCCCGGCCCTGGTCGCCGTCGACGAGGCGCACTGCATCTCCGTGTGGGGCCATGACTTCCGCCCCGACTACCTGCGGCTGGGCCACGCCATCCGGGAGCTGGGCCGCCCGCCGGTGGTCGCCCTGACCGCCACCGCCTCGCCGCCGGTCCGCGAGGAGGTCACCCGGCGGCTGGAGCTGAGGGCGCCACGGGTCGTGGTGGCCGGCCTGGACCGTCCCAACCTCTTCCTGGAGGCCGCGCACTGCCCGACCGAGGACCACCGCTGGCGCCGCCTGACCGGCCGGCTCCGCGACGAGGAGCCGCCCGGCATCGTGTACGCGCCAACCCGCCGCGCCACCGAGGAGCTGGCCACCCGCCTGCGCGAGCAGGGCGTCGAGGCGGTCGCCTACCACGCCGGGATGCCGGCGCGGGAGCGCCAACGCCGGCACGAGGACTTCCTGGCCGACCGGGTGCCGGTGATGGTCGCCACGTCCGCGTTCGGCATGGGCATCGACAAGCCGAACATCCGGTGGGTGGCGCACGTGGCGCTGCCCGACTCGCCCGACAGCTACTTTCAGGAGATCGGCCGGGCTGGGCGGGACGGTGCGCCGGCCCGGGCGCTGCTCCTGCACCGGGCCGAGGACGTGGCGCTGCAGCGATACTTCACCGGGGGCGCACCGCCAGCTCACGAGCTGGCCGCGCTGGCCGCCGCTGTCGCTGCGCCGGGTGGCCCCCATACCAAGGCCGCCCTGGCCGGTGAGACCGGCCTCGGCCCGCGGCGCCTGGCCCAGCTGCTGTCCCTGCTGGAGCTGGTGGACGCGGCCGAAGCCGTCCAAGGTGGACGGATAGCGGCGCCGGCCGGGGCGCCCGGGCCGGCCCACGCCGCCGTCCTGGCGGTCGCCGAGGCCGAACGGCACCAAACCGTACAGCAGTCCCGCATCGACATGATGCGTGGCTTCGCGGAGAGCCGGCACTGCCGTGGGCAACAGCTGCTGGCGTACTTCGGCGAGCACTCGCGGCACGCCTGCGGGCACTGCGACAACTGCCAGGATGGGCGGGCGGCCCAAGGGCGGGATGCCGCAGCCCCTGCCGCGACACGGGCTGCGGCCTCCGCGACGGCAAAAGGCGATGGCCGGGCGGCAGCGGGCGATGTCGGGCCGTATCCGGTGCACAGCACGGTCCGGCACGTCGAGTGGGGCTGCGGTCTGGTGCTGCGCTACGAGGGCGACGACCGGATGGTGGTCCTCTTCGACCAGGTGGGCTACAAGACGCTCTCCGTGCCCGCGGTCCAGCGCAACGGCCTGCTCGCCCTCGAACCGGGCTGACCGGCCCTGCCCCTTCAACAGCTGACGTGGTTTACTCGCACGAAGGAGACCGAAGCCGCGGAGACAGAGGGGACAAAGTCCTGATGCTGCTGAGTTTCCGCTTCGCAAACCATCGCTCGTTTCGCGAGGAGCAGCAGCTCAACCTGACCCCCGTCTACCAGCCGGGTGGCCGCTCGGGTGCCGCGCCTGCCGCCGTACGAGTCGCCGGGATCTTCGGTGCGAACGCCTCAGGCAAGTCCAACGTCCTCCACGCTCTCGCCTACATGCGGCGGTTCGTGCTCCGGTCCGACCGGGAGGTCGAGCCGGGGCTTGGCTTGACCCGAGACCCGTTCCGGCTCGACACCGAGTCGGCGGGCGCGCCATCGCGGTACGTGGTTGACGTGCTCATCGGCGGGGTGCGGCACACCTATGGGTTCTCGCTGGACAGCGAACGGGTGCTGGAGGAGTGGCTCTACCACTACCCGTTGAGGAAGCGGCGTCGCGTTTTCGAGCGGGAGAACGATGACTTTGAGTGGGGCGAGGAGTCAGGCAGGCGCACCGACCTGGAGCGCGTAGCCGAGATCACCGCGCCGACCGCCCTTTTTCTCTCAACCGCGGCCAGGTTCACGCAGGGTCGGGTGCCGGTGGACACAGCCGACCCGATGCACGACGCCTACCGATGGTTCTTCAGGTTTCAGACCCGGCTGCATGTGGGCCTTCAGCGCACGCCTCCGCCGCACTACCGCTGGCCAGACAGCCACGAAGACAGGGTGGTCGTGACCGGGCTGCTGCGCGCCGCGGACGTCGGTATCGTCGATGTATCCCTGAAGGACCCCGTACCAGACGGGCCCCTTCCCGAGCCGTCTCTGGAGCTCGTAGCGACCGAAGAGACCGGAGCCGCCGCTGCCCGTCAGCTCCGTAATGCTGCAATATGGGCCGAGCTGCGCCGTCTGCAGCGCCTGCAGTTCAGCCACCAAGGACTAGGCACCCATGTCGACTTCGACATCGCCGACGAGTCGGCCGGTACGCGACAGCTGCTTGAGCTGGCGATAGATGCGTCGCACGCACTCCGCGGCGGCGGCACGATGGTCGTCGATGAGATCGATGCCAGCCTTCACCCGATGCTGACCGCTAAGCTGATCGGGCTCTTCCAGCGCGCCGATACCAACCCGCTTCACAGCCAACTGCTCTTCACCAGCCACGACGCCGCACTGCTGGGGACCTTCGACATGGAGGAGGTGCTCCACCGGGACCAGATCTGGTTCACCGGCAAGGACCGGTACGGCGCCTCCACTCTCTACCCGCTATCGGACTTCAAGCCGCGGAAAGAGGGGGAGAACCGGCAGCGGCGGTACCTGTCGGGCAACTACGGCGGCATTCCGGAGCTGTCCGGCGACCTGTTCGAGCGAGCGCTACGGGCGCGGGGCGAGATCGATGCCGAACCCTCGCAGTGACGGTCGTCGACGGTCTCGCGGAGTTGAGGTCGGCCGGGGCCGGGAGACGAGCCTTCGTCGCCGCACTCCGCGACGCGAGCAGCAGCGGACGACGTTGATCGCGACGAACGGCCAGTCCACCGAGAAGAGCTACCTCGAAAGCCTGCGGGCCGAGCCGTGGACCAGACCGGGCAAGATTACCGTCGCATTTATCAACGGGTCGCCGCTCGACCTTGTCCGGGGAGCGGCGAGACGCCGGTACGCCGATGACTACGATGACGCATGGGTGGTCTGCGACGTCGACAGCTACGAGACCGACAATGCCATCCGCGAAGCCACGCGAGCGGACGTCGAGCTGCTCTGGTCGAACCCGTGCTTCGAAGTCTGGCTCATCCTGCACCGGACCGAGTGCACCATCCACTTCGACAACGCGAAGCAGTGCCACAAGAAGCTGGTCTCGGTCCTTGGCAGGTGGGACAAGTCCCAGTTGAGCTTCGACGACTTCCGGGATGGCATCAAGGACGCGTGGCGACGGGCCAAGGCACTCGACGATCCTCCGGCGGGTAACCCTTCGACCGCCGTCTGGCGTCTCGTGGAGGACCTGTGCGCCGGGGAACCGGCGAGGATCAGGTAGGACCGTGACGCTGGCGTCAGGACAGGGCGATGCCAAGCTCCTCGGCGCGCTGGAACACCGGCGCCAGCGCCGCGTCCGGGTCGCGGGCGAGCAGGCCCGCCCGCACCCGTACGAAGACGCAGTTGCCGACCCTTTCCAGGACCGCCTGGCGCCGCAGGTCCTGCGCGAACGCGTCAGGGCCCGCGTAGCGGTCGTCGTCGCACTCGATGGCGAGCCGCCGCCCGTCCGGCGCGGGCACCACGAAGTCGATGCGGTAGCCGCCGAGGCGGAACTGCGGCACCGGCGCCAGGCCCCGGGCGGTGAGCCGGCGCAGCACCGCCCGCTCGAGGTCGGTCTCGCAGCGCTCCTCGGCCGGCACCGCGGCTTCCTCGGCCCGCCGGGGCCGCTGGGCGTACGCCAGCAGCAAGGCTCGGGCGTCGTCCGCGGTCAGGTCGCCGAGCTGCACCGAGTGGAACAGCCACAGCTGGTCGCGGGCGCGGGAGGCGGCCACGTTGACCCGGCGGTGGAAGTCGCGCTTGGTGAACGCGCCGAAGCCGCGGTCCTGCGCGGAGACGACCATCGAGACGAGCACCACGTCCCGCTCGTCGCCCTGGAAGGTGTACGAGTCGCCGACCCGCAGCGCCCGCCGCTCCAACGCGTCCGGGCCGACCAGCTCACGCAGCCGGTGCTGGAGGTAGGCCGCCTGCCCGCTGCCGGAGAGCAGGCTCACCACGCCGAGCGTGCGCTCTTCGTACGCCGGGTCGGCGACGATCTGGGCCACCTTGGCGACGAGCGCCTCGGCCTCGGCGACGTTCACCTCGCCGTAGTCGCGCAGCGTCTCCCGCCGGCCGTCCGGCACGAACACCGCGGTCACCGGTGCGCCGATGCCGGTCGGCCGGTCCGCCCGCAGCGGCTGGATCTTGCCGTCGTAGTAGGTGTCGCTGGAGAAC
>DASSUC010000017.1:0-6464 GCA_035707405.1 Micromonosporaceae bacterium
GCGCGACCTCCTTCACCACGTGCCGGAACGTCATGATGTTGTCCGCGGTGGCCAGCGCGTCGGCGTAGCGCAGGTCGATCTCCTGCTGCCCCGGGGCCACCTCGTGGTGGCTGAACTCGACCGAGATGCCGATGCGCTCCAAGGCGAGCACCGCCTGGCGCCGGAAGTCGCGCGCCACCGCGTGCGTGGTGTGGTCGAAGTAGCCTCCCGCGTCCACCGGGACCGGCACGGCCCCGTCGGCCGGCAGGTCCTCCAGCAGGAAGAACTCGATCTCCGGGTGGGTGTAGAAGGTGAAGCCGCGCCCGGCCGCCCGGGACAGGGCGCGCCGCAGCACGTGCCGCGGGTCGGCCCAGGACGGCGAGCCGTCGGGCAGCAGGATGTCGCAGAACATGCGGGCGCTCTCGCCGGAGCCGCCGCCCTCGAACGGGAACACCTGGAACGTGGTCGGGTCCGGCATGGCCACCATGTCCGACTCGTAGACCCGGGCGAAGCCCTCGATCGCCGACCCGTCGAAGCCGATGCCCTCCTCGAACGCGGCCTCCAGCTCGGCCGGGGCGACCGAGACGCTCTTGAGCGTGCCCAGCACGTCGGTGAACCAGAGACGGACAAACCGGATGTCACGCTCCTCCAGCGTACGGAGCACGAACTCCTGCTGACGGTCCACAACGCACCTCGCCACAGAACGGAACCAACGCCCCATCCTGCTCCCCACGCGTTACGGCCGCGTTACGAGGGCCGGCGCCGAAAGGCCGGCCCGACTGCCGCCGTACCAGACGGGCGTTCTCCCGCGCGATAGTCAGTCCTCGGCCGCGGCCCAGACAGCGCGGGGATCCTTCTGGCTCTTGCCGCTCCACCGAACCAAACCAGCCTGTTCGAGCGCCCGCAAGCGCCGCAGCGCAACCGGCCGGCTGATCCCGAGAGAGGCCGCCAGGTCTCCCGTGCCCACGGGACCGGCCGCCCTCAGCTGGCTCAGCATCTCCTGGCTACCTGCGGGAAGCAGGGCAGAGATGCGTGGATCGAGCCTGTGCTCCGACGTGAGTATCAGACGTACGCTGCCCGACGTTTGCCGATAGGTAGGATCGGTCAGACCGGTACGGCGCATCTCCTCAAAAATTCGCCGGATCCCTTCGCCGAGCTCCTGGCCGAAGTGAAGCTCGGCGCAGACGCGGGCAATCCGGGGTTACGGGCGAAGCGGCCGATTGTGAGCGGGTTACGCGCATCGGCGAGTCCGGGGAAGCGCCCTGGACTTTCAATCTCGACCCGGTCCGGGTAGATCTCAACGCGGATGTGGTCGCCGGCGAGGCTGTATGAACGGTGGACCACTGCGTTTACCAGACCCTCCAGCCAGGCATCCCGGGGAATGATCGGAGTAGCCTCGAACCTGCCGGCCGGGCCGAGCGCGCGCCGTTGCGGCAGGAGCGCCTCAATGCGCTGCCGCGCTCCCTCGATGACGTCGGGAATCGGGCCCTCAACCCGGATGTCCGCACCTTCTTCGAGGGCTTGGCGGGACCCAGACTCCCGGTGGGAGGTCAGGAACCGAAGTACGCGTACATATGCTTGCGGAAACAGGTCCTGTGGATGGCGGCCAAAAAGTAGGTACGCGGCGTTGGTCACCGCGCCGGACCTGGTCAGCAGACTTCGCGCGGAGAGCGTGCCGTGGACGTCGCCGCTGGCTAGGTTTCAAGCTAGCCGACCCGATCTGACCGACCAGGGTGGACCGGGGATCGAACCGGGCGGCGCCCCATAATCGCCGATCAGCTGTTCCGGGAGGAAGGATGGGAGCATGCCCACCCTGCGTCTCGCGCTCGCCCAGGTGGACCCGACCGTCGGTGACATCGACGGCAACGCGTGCCTGGTCCGGCAGTGGACCCGCCGCGCCGCCGGCGCCGGCGCCCAGCTGGTCGCCTTCCCGGAGCTGGTGCTGACCGGCTACCCGGTGGAGGACCTGGTCTTCCGGGAGTCGTTCGTGGCCGCGTCCCGCGCCGCCCTGGCGCGGCTGGCCCGGGACCTGGCCGACGACGGCCTCGGCGAGCTGCCCACGGTCGTCGGCTACCTCGACGCCGACCCCGCCGGCGCCCGCAACGCGCTGGCCGTGCTGCACGCCGGCCGGCCCGTGGCCACGTACTTCAAGCACCACCTGCCCAACTACGGGGTCTTCGACGAGGACCGCTACTTCGTGCCCGGGGACACGCTGAGCGTGGTCCGCATCGGCGGAGTGGACGTGGCCCTGACCATCTGCGAGGACCTGTGGCAGGAGGGCGGCCCGTTCGCGGTGGCCCGCGCGGCCCGGGTCGGGCTGGTGGTGAACATCAACGGCTCGCCGTACGAGCTGGCAAAGGACGACCTGCGGCTGGGCCTGGTGCGCCGGCGCTCGGCCGAGGCCGGCGCGACGGTGGCCTATGTCAACATGGTCGGCGGCCAGGACGAGCTGGTCTTCGACGGGGACTCGATGCTGGTGGCGGCCGACGGAGCGCTGCTGGCCCGGGCGCCGCAGTTCACCGAGCGGCTGCTCGTGCACGACCTCGACCTACCTGCTGCGCCGGACGCCCCCGAGGGCCAGCTCGGCCCGATGCGGGTGGCGCGGGCGCACGTCAGCGACGGCCTGCCGGCGCCGGCCCCGCCGGTGGCCCGGGGCGGGTTCGCCGAGCGGGTGGCCGGCGAGGCCGAGGTATGGCAGGCGCTCGTGCTCGGGCTGCGCGACTACGTCACCAAGAACGGCTTCCACTCGGTCGTGCTCGGCCTCTCCGGCGGCATCGACTCCAGCGTGGTGGCTGCGGTGGCGGTCGACGCGCTGGGACCGGCCGGCGTGGTGGGTGTCTCCATGCCCAGCCGGCACTCGTCCGAGCACTCCCTGCACGACGCCGCGGACCTGGCCAAGCGGACCGGCCTGGACTACCGGACCGAGCCGATCCAGCCGATGGTCGACGCGTTCCTCGCCAACATGTCGCTCTCCGGCGTGGCTGTGGAGAACCTCCAGGCCCGGGTGCGCGGCGTCGTCCTCATGGCACTGTCCAACCAGGAGGGTCACCTGGTGCTCACCACCGGCAACAAGAGCGAGCTGGCGGTGGGCTACTCCACGCTCTACGGCGACTCGGTCGGGGGCTTCAACCCCCTCAAGGACGTGCCCAAGACGCTGGTGTGGCAGCTGGCCCGGTGGCGCAACGCCGCCGCGGCGCAGCGCGGCGAGACCCCGCCGGTCCCGCAGCGCTCCATCACCAAGCCGCCCAGCGCCGAGCTGCGCCCGGACCAGCTGGACACCGACTCGCTGCCGGACTATGCGGTGCTCGACGAGATCCTCGCCGGCTACGTCGACGGCGACCTGGGCCGCGACGAGCTGGTCGCGGCAGGGCACGACCCGGACGTGGTCGACCGGGTGCTGCGCATGGTGGACACGGCCGAGTACAAGCGCCGCCAGTCCGCGCCGGGCACGAAGATCTCCATCAAGGCGTTCGGGCGCGACCGGCGCCTGCCCATCACCAACCGGTACCGGGAACGGGCAGGGTAACCACGCGAGCAGGCCAGCACCTACGATCGGCGGAATGCCCGCCTGGAGACTGGTCCCCCTCGCCGCCGCCGCCCCGGTCGCCCTCGCCGTCGCGGGGCTCTTCCACCCGGACGACCTGACCGCCGACACCGCCGGGCAGTGGACCGCGCTGCACGTCGTACTCCTGCCGCTCTTCCCGCTCCTCGGCGGCGCCCTGGTGCTGCTGCTGCGCGGCATGGGCGGGGTGGTCCCGGCGGTGGCGAGGATCGCCGCCTACTCGTACGCCGTGTTCTACACCGGCCTGGACGCGGTCGCCGGGGTCGCCGCCGGCCGCGTCGCCCAGACGGCCCCGGACGCGGCGGGCGGTGGCGTCGCGGCGGGCGGCGTCGGCCAGGCCGCGGACGGGCTGGAGCCGGTCGAGCCGCAGCTGCACGCCTTGTTCGACATCGGCAACGCGCTGGGCCTCGCCGGCTCGGCGTCGTTCGCCGTGGCGGCGGCCGCGACCGCGGTGGCCCTGCTCACCGGGTACGGCCGCGCCGCGCTCCCCGGCGGCCTGCTGCTGGTGCTGGCGAGCATCCCGTTCCTCTACAGCCACGTCTACTGGCCGGTGGGCGGGCTCACCATGCTGGCGCTCGCGCTCGCCCTCGGGCTGCTGGCCTGGGTCGTCGCAACCGGCCGGGCCGGCGCCGCTGTGACATCTTCCACTGACGCCTGACTGAACGCTCCGGCCCGGACGGTGTAACGATCCTGTTTTGGGACCCGGGGACCGCAGCCAGCCGGCACGCGGCCTCGAGGGACGGAAGGAGCACACCATGTCCGCACCGGCCGAGGTGCCGTCGCTCTACGGCGGCCCGCCCACCCGCCGGGTACGCACCCGGGACCTGCTCGCCGCCAAGGAGCGTGGCGAGCGGTGGGCCATGCTGACCTCGTACGACCAGTACACCGCCGCCATCTTCGACGAGGCCGGGATCCCCGTGCTGCTGGTCGGGGACTCGGCGGCCAACAACGTCTACGGCTACCCCACCACCATCCCGGTCACCGTGGAGGAGCTGCTCCCCCTCGTCCGCGCGGTGGTACGGGCCACCCGGCGCACCCTCGTCGTCGGCGACATGCCGTTCGGCTCGTACGAGGAGGGGCCCACCCAGGCGCTGCGCACCGGCGTGCGGTTCCTCAAGGAGGGCGGCTGCCACGCGGTGAAGCTGGAAGGCGGCCGGCGCACCGCACCGCAGGTGGCTGCGCTGACCAGCGCCGGCATCCCGGTGATGGCGCACGTCGGGTTCACCCCGCAGAGCGAGCACGTCATCGGCGGCTACCGGGTGCAGGGCCGTGGCGACGCGGCGGAGGAGGTGCTCGCCGACGCGCGGGCGGTGGCCGAGGCCGGCGCGTTCGCGGTGGTCCTGGAGATGGTGCCGGGCGAGGTGGCCAAGCGGGTCACCCACGAGCTGGCGGTCCCGACGATCGGCATCGGCGCGGGCCCGGACTGCGACGCCCAGGTGCTCGTCTGGCAGGACATGGCCGGCCTGCGCGGCGGCAGGGCACCCCGGTTCGTCAAGCGCTACGCCGACCTGGCCGGGGTGCTGGCCGACGCCGTCCACCGCTATGCGGCAGAGGTGCGCGACGGCGTGTTCCCCGCGCCGGAGCACACGTTCGAGTGACCACTGTGGAGCTTAATGGCCCCCATGCCGGCAACCCTTTCTCCCACCCATGAACTCCAAGGTCGCGATCGCGGCAGGAGAAGTGCAGCGCGACTGAACGTTCGGTGCTCCAGATCGCGATCTTGATAATAGGACGGCCGTAGTGAGCGCCAGGAATGGATGAGCTGGGTCGACGGTGGCCCCGGCGTTACACCGGGGCCACCGTCGACTGGCAAGGGCGGCTAGCGAGGGTCAGAACACCAACGACGCCCCGTAGATGTTCTGGTCCAGGCCACCCGCGTGCGGGCAGGTGTCCGGGCCGAACCCGCCGCCCGGCAGAGCCGCGCGGCACTGGAGCACGTCGAACCCGTCCACCCCGTCGACCGGGTAGCGCGGGTCGGTGCCGAGCACCGCGTCGCGCTGGTCGGTCCACACCACGAACAGCCGGTTACCGGCCGCCGAGGCGTAGTTGTAGTCACCGAAGAACGGCACGTCCCGGTTGCCGAACTGCTCGAGCGACGGCTGGGTGCCGGCGGTCGAGACCCGGACCACCGCAAAGCTCGCGCCCGCGTTGGTCGACGACGCGACGTACGCGTGCACGCCGGCGCCGGAGCTGACCGAGCCGGGCGGGTTGGTGGCCGCCTTGCGGTTGCCGATCGGCACCGTCCGGAAGTCCGCGTTCAGCGGGCCGTCCAGACGGCTGTCCTGCCACATCACGTGCAGCCGGCCGGAGTCGGCGGTCACGTCCGGGAAGAACTGGTGCCCGACCGGCTGCGGGTCCACCCTCCTCGGGGCGGACCACGACGCCCCGCCGTTCGTCGTCGCGGTCAGGTAGACCGCGGCCTGGCTGCCCATCCCCACGCCGACCGTGCCGTACGTGGTGCCGGTCGGGATCGCCGAGCCCGGGACGGACGCGTCGAACACCACGTACGCCCCGTCGGCGACACCTGACGCCGTCGGGTCGGCGGTGATGCGTACCTGCGAGTTGGCGCGGAAGAAGACGTACCCGCTCTGGCAGGCCAGCGGGCCGTCGCCGCAGTCGCGGGCGGGGACCCGCGGCTCCGGGCTGGCGCACGAGCCCGGCCCGAGGTCGCTGGCCATGCACGCGTCGTACTTGGCCTGGCCGTAGTCGGCCGGGGAGAACGTCCGGTCGCCCGGGTCCCAGGCCTGGAACTCGGAGATCACCGCCGGCTTGGTGAACGACCGGCCGCCGTCGGTGGACTTGGCGTAGACCGCCGCGTCCCGCTGGTCCTGGCCGCTGGCGAACTCGAACTGCCGCCAGGCGACGTAGACCGAGCCGTTACGGGTCACCGCGATGTCGCAGAACTGGCTGCCGTGGACCGCCT
>DASSUC010000018.1:0-4368 GCA_035707405.1 Micromonosporaceae bacterium
TAGGTGTGGCCGGTGAGGGTGTGTTGGTGGGTGCCGGGGGTCGGGTCCCACAGTCGTACTGTCTGGTCGTAGCTGGCGGAGGCGAGCAGGGTCCGTCCGCCCACGCTGACCGGGCATACTCCGGTGACCGCGCTGGTGTGGCCGGTGAGGGTGCGTTCGTGGGTGCCGGTGGCCGGGTCCCACAGCCGTACCGTCTGGTCGTCGCTGGCGGAGGCGAGCAGGGTCCGTCCGCCCACGCTGACCGTGCACACCCCGGTGACCACGCTGGTGTGGCCGTCGAGGATGGCGTACTCGGTGCGGAGGCCGGCAGCGGCCCACCTGCCGCGGTAGCGGGCCGGCTGCTCGGCGGCGACGGGGGCGCCGAGCTGGTCGAGGACGGCGGTGATGCTGAACCGCTCGACGCGCTCGCGGGGGGTGGCGCCGATCGCGTGCGGGGTCAGGCGTAGCAGCCGGGCCCGGGCGCGACCGGCCGCGGTGGCGGCCTCCTCGGCCAGGGGGATGAGGCGGGCCAGGTCGGCATGGAGCAGGTAGGCGTCGTCAGCCAACAGCGTGTCGATGAGTCCGGCCTGCACCGCGTGCACGGGCAGGGAGCGCAGCAGGTACCCGTCGGCGGCGCCCCACCCGCCGCGGCGGCCGTGGGCCAGGAACGCTTCGGTGACCGCTCGCCGCTGGGCGGCCAGCCCCGGGGTGTCCAGCAGGGTGTCGTTGAGAGCCTGGTGGAACAGCCGGTAGACCGGCTCTGGACCACCGGCGCTGGACTCGATGAGGAAGTTCGCCGCCGCTGAAGCGACGAAACTGCTGATCTGGCCGCTGGAGACCGACGTGCCCAGGGCGGACAGGGCGACCTGCCACAGCCGCACGCTGAGCCCGGGTGCCTGGGCGTGGGCCAACGCGGTGAACGCGGCCAGCGTCCACTCCGGCCCGGCGGATGCCAACCTTTGCAGGTAGGCCCGCAGCGCCTGCGGCACGTCGTCGGGGAACGCCACCCGATCCGGGTCGACCGCCACGGTGTCGTGCAGGCCGTGTGCCCGGGCGACCAGGCCCGCGACGAGGAAGTTGCCCTGGGCGACCGAGGCGATCCGCGCAGCAACCGGCTGGGCCACCGCGAGGTCGGTGTACGGGTTGCCGGGACGCTCGTCCCCGCGCAGCTGGAGGGTGGCCAGCGCGTACGCGGTCAGGTCCTCGGGTTCGAAGTACTCAGCGGTGTCCAGGTCCACCAGGTCGATGCCGCCGCCGAACGCGTCCAGCAGGTTGCCGTCGTGGTCGAAGCGGCGGGTGGCGACCAGGACCTGCGCGCCGACCCCGGCGCACCGCTGCGCGATAGGCAGCGCGACCGCAGTGATGATGGCCCGCGCGTCAGCCGGGGTGGTGGCCTCATCGAGGGCGTCCAGGACCAGGTTGCAGACCCGTCCCGGGCGCGCCGCCAGCCACTGGTGCAGGCTGCCGGCCAGGTCCTCGACCTGGTCCGGCAGCCGCAGCGCCGCCGCACGGGCGATCTCCTCGGCAACCTCCAACGCGGTCTTACCCTTGACGTGCACCGCGCAGGCTACCGACCCGACCGTGGCGCACACCTGCCCGTCGGCGGGCATCCGCTGGCGGAACACCGCGTCGGCCGTTGTCACGACCCGGCCCAGCACCGCCGACTTACCCACCCCGGGTGACCCGGTGACTACCAGCACCCGTCGGTCCCGCGGCGGCTGGTCCAGCCAGCCCACGATGCGGGTCAGCGCCGCCTGGCGCCCCTGGAACCGGTGCCCGCGTTCACTGCGACGGGTCACCCCCCGCGCCCGGGGGTCCCAGTGCCGGTCGGCCTCCACGTCCCCGGCCAGGGTCCATCCCCACGCCGCGTGCGCGATCTCGCCTGCGTCGTCGACCCTCCAACCGGCCAGCACCGAGAGCTTCGCCTCCGGCAGAGCCAGGTCAGCATGGTGCAAGGTGACCGCCGCAGCGTCCCCTTCGTGCCTGCCCCCTGCCTGGGCCTGCCCGACCAGAGCGACCACCCGCTGGTAGCGGTGCGACCAGACACCAGTGCCGCTGAACCCCCGCTCCACCACGTAGCGGGACTCGGTGTCCAGCCGCACATACCCGTCCGCCAGCACCGCCCCGACCTGCCCGTGCGCGTCGTTGCCCTTCGGGAAGCCGGCCGGGAACCCAAACGCCCACCAGGGGTGACCGAGCAGGTGCGCCGGCTGCGGGCACAGTATCGGCGCCGGCGGCACCCCCACCGGCTCGGCCAGCTCCAGCATCGCCACGTCGACCTCGGCGTCTCGAGCGACGACCCGCGCCACGCGTACCCGCGGCACCGGAAAGATGTTCGCCTTGCGGAACGCCACCTCCAGCCGCCCCGGCTCGTCGTGGTACTTGGCGATCACGTGGTCGCAGGTCAACACCCGGGTCGCGTCCACCAGCACCCCGGACCCGATCGGGTTGGCCGATGACGGCGCGTAGACCGCCACCGTCCAGGGGTCTTGCGCCAAGCCGGTCCCGGTCGGCTCAGGCATGGTCACCGGTCGATGCTACTGGCACCGGGGCCTCACCGGAGCCGGAACCTGCGGCCCGATCCGGCTGCCAGGACAGCGTCACCTCGAAGTTCCCCTCGGTCGCGGCCTTCGCCACCAACCAGTTCGCCGTCCCGGTCACCTTCACCCCGAACTTGACCTCCACCCCATCCGGGCTCAGCACCCGTACCCGCTCCAGGACCGCCCGCGCCGCCGCGACCGCCGGGGCGACCGCGTCCTGCACCCGCCCGGCGATCTCGTCAAGCCCGGCCGGAACGAACCCCTCCACCGGCTCAACCTCGAACCTCACCGCGGTGCCGTCGTCCACCACATACGTCACCACCTGCGAGCCAGCCATCAGCACATCCCTCCTCCTGCCCGCCAGTCTGGCGCGGCTCGTTGGCAGTCAATGGATCGGGCCTGCGCCGTCGCTGGGCGCGGCGACGAACGCCGCCGGGGGGCGGAAGGCACGGGCTGCGAAGGCTTGCCGGACCGCGTCCGACACGGGCTCCACCGCGGCGGCGTCCACCAGGGCGAGCACGCAGCCGCCGAAGCCGCCGCCGGTCATCCGGGCGCCGTACGCCCCGGCGGACATGGCCGCCTCGACCGCCGTGTCCAGCTCGGGCACGGTCACCTCGAAGTCGTCGCGCAGCGACGCGTGCGAGGCCGACAGCAGCGGGCCGATCTCGCGCACCCGGCCGGCGCGCAGCAGGGCCACGGTGGACAGGACCCGCTGGTTCTCGGTGACCACGTGCCGCACCCGGCGGCGGGTCACCTCGTCGGTCAAAGGCGGCAGCACCTCGTCGAGCGCCTCCGGCGGGACGTCCCGCAGCGCGGGAACGCCCAGCTCACGGGCCGCCCGCTCGCAGGCCACCCGCCGGGCGGCGTACTCGCCGCTGGCCAGGCGGCGCGGCGCCCGGGTGTCCACCACGAGGATGGCGAGGCCGGCCAGGTCCAGCGGGACCTGCTCGGTGGCGAGGGTGCGGCAGTCGAGGAAGAGCGCGTGCCCGGCCCGGCAGAGCACCGCGGCGGACTGGTCCATGATCCCGCACGGCACGCCGACGTAGGCGTTCTCGGCCCGCTGGGCAAGGCCGGGGCGCCGCGCCTCCGGCAGGTCGAGCGCGCCCAGGTCGGCCAGGGCGGCGAGCACCGCGCACTCCAGGGCGGCGGACGAGGACAGGCCGGCGCCGGCGGGCACGTCCGAGGCGATGGCCAGTCGGGCCCCGGGCACGGCGAAACCTGCCTCGCGCAGCGCCCAGACCACGCCGGCCGGGTAGG
This sequence comes from Micromonosporaceae bacterium, assembly GCA_035707405.1. Classification (GTDB taxonomy): domain Bacteria; phylum Actinomycetota; class Actinomycetes; order Mycobacteriales; family Micromonosporaceae; genus DASSUC01. Next base: position 3,777 of record DASSUC010000018.1, read on the forward strand.
CCGCCCAGCCCTTCACCCGGCCGGGCACCAGGTCGGCGGCGCCGAAGGACACCGCCGCACCCTCCTGCTCCGACCACACCGTCCACTCCGGAGCATCCACAGGGGACGCCGCAACGGCGGTGCGCAGCGGCAGCGCGAACGGCAGGACGAAGCCGGCGTTGTAGTCGGTGTGCTCACCGATGAGGTTGACCCGGCCGGGCGCGGCCCAGCAGCCGGCCGGCGGGCCGCCGTACTCGTGGGAGAAGGCCGCCGCGGCGCGGGCGGCGACGCTCATCCCAGCAAGGTCTGCTGGAACGCCCAGGCGTCGGCGACCATGTCGGGCAGCGCCGGCTTTGCCGGGACCCAGCCCAGCTCGGCGGCTGCCTTCTCGGCGGAGGCGACCAGCACGGCCGGGTCGCCGCTGCGGCGCGGCGCCACCTCGACCGGCAGCGGGTGCCCGGTGACCTCGCGGACCACGTCGATCACCTGGCGGTTGGAGAAGCCGCGGCCGTTGCCGAGGTTGTAGATGCGGTGCTCGCCGGGCTGCACCGCGTCGAGCGCGAGCAGGTGGGCCCGGGCCAGGTCCTCGATGTGGATGTAGTCGCGGATGCAG
>DASSUC010000019.1:0-6539 GCA_035707405.1 Micromonosporaceae bacterium
ACGCCCGCGAAGACCGCGAACACAGGGGTGGCAGCAATGGCAGCAGCGCCTGACCGCGAGAAGGCACTGGGCCTCGCGCTCGCGCAGATCGAGAAGCAGTTCGGCAAGGGGTCGGTGATGCGGCTCGGGGAGCGGCCGACCACCACCATGGCGGTCATCCCCACCGGGTCGATCGCGCTCGACGTCGCACTCGGCATCGGGGGGTTGCCGCGCGGCCGGATCGTGGAGATCTACGGCCCGGAGGCGAGCGGCAAGACGAGCCTGGCGCTGCACGCGATCGCCAACGCGCAGGCGTCCGGGGGCATCGCCGCGTTCATCGACGCCGAGCATGCGCTCGACCCCGACTACGCGCGGGCGGTCGGTGTCGACACCGACGCGCTCCTGGTCTCCCAGCCCGACACCGGCGAGCAGGCGCTGGAGATCGCCGACATGCTGGTCCGCTCCGGCGCGCTGGACCTCATCGTCATCGACTCAGTCGCCGCGCTGGTGCCCCGCGCCGAGATCGAGGGCGAGATGGGCGACAGCCATGTCGGCCTTCAGGCCCGCCTGATGAGCCAGGCCCTCCGCAAGATCACGGGCGCCCTCAACAGCTCCGGCACCACGGCGATCTTCATCAACCAGCTCCGGGAGAAGATCGGCGTGATGTTCGGCAGCCCCGAGACCACCACCGGTGGCCGGGCGCTGAAGTTCTACGCGTCGGTGCGCCTCGACGTCCGGCGCATCGAGAGCCTCAAGGACGGCACCGACGTGGTGGGCAACCGCACCCGGGTGAAGGTCGTGAAGAACAAGGTCTCCAGCCCGTTCAAGCAGGCCGAGTTCGACATCATGTATGGCAAGGGCATCTCGCGCGAGGGCTCGTTGATCGACGTGGGGGTCGAGCAGAGCATCATCCGCAAGTCCGGCGCCTGGTATACGTACGACGGCGACCAGCTCGGCCAGGGCAAGGAGAACGCGCGCAACTTCCTGAAGGAGAACCCGGACGTCGCCGCCGAGATCGAGAAGAAGATCCTGGAGAAGCTGGGCGTCGGTGTCCACGCCGGCGATGCGGCGGGCGGTCCGGCGCTGCCTCCGGTCGACTTCTAGCCCGGGCATGGCGGAACGGCGACGGGGCGCCCGCTCGGGGCGGGGGTGGGACGCCATCCCACCCCGGGTGGGCGGTGAGCCCACACCGCGTGCCGGTGAGGTCCCCACTCCCCACGCCAGGGGTGCCCGTGCACCGCGCGCTGGCGACCCCGCGCCGCGCTCCAGCGGCGCCCGGCGCGGGGTCCGGCGCCCGGATGCCGGCCCGGATGACGCAGCCGGGCCGGCACCATGGTCACCCGACCCGACCATGGTGCCGGCTCCGCAGCCGCCCGCGGCCGAGCGGGCCCGGCAGATCTGCCTGGACCTGCTGGCCGACCGTCCACGCACCCGGGCTGAGCTGGCCGCTGCCCTGCGGCAGAAGGGCATCGCCGACGATGTGGCGGCGGAGGTCCTCGGCCGCTACGAAGAGGTCGGCATCGTTGACGACGCGGCGTTCGCCCGGGCCTGGGTGGCCAGCCGCCACCACAGCAGGGGCCTGGCACGGCGGGCGCTCGCCGGCGAGCTGCGCCGCCGTGGCGTGGACTCAGGCACGGTTGGCGAGGCGCTGACCGAGATCGACGGCACGACCGAGGAGGAGACGGCTCGCCAGCTGGCGGCGCGCCGGCTGCGCAGCCTCCCGGCCGGCGACCCCGCGGGGCTGCTGCGCCGGCTGGTCGGCATGCTCGCCCGCAAGGGCTATCCGCCCGGGTTGGCATACCGGGTGGTGCAGGAGGCGCTGGTCGCCGACGCCCGTACGGCCGAGCTGGCCGAGCTGATCGACGTGGAGGCACTCGCCGATGCGGCAGAGGAGGGCGGCCGCACGGTCGACGATGTGGAAAATTGGACACGATGAGTAATGCCTAGCTCCACCCAGCGGAGTAGCAGGTCAGGGGCGGAATGACCGACCTGTGTGCTGTACGTCCCAGCTGGTCCCGATCATGAGTCCTTGACCGGAGCGGCCCGGTGCCCCTAGCCTCGGCGTTACTACAAGAGAACGTCCGACCACCGCGGGCAAACCGCACAATATAGTTCACGTAACAGTACGGCATCAGTTGGCCGCGCCGAGGGGACGCGGTCGCGATGGGTTACCCACCCGGCCGGGGGCAGCACGCCACACCCATCGGCTCGGCGGTGTCGCAGAACACCGCAGGTGGGCCGTACCTTCAGGCACTACCCGGGGTTGGACATCTCACCGAGCGGCGCATCAGCGCCACGGAGTGTGGAGGACGGCATGTCCGGGGTGGAGTGGGTGCTGGTAGCCGTCGTCACTCTGCTGGCCGTCCTCGTCGCGACCGCCATCGGGATCGGCGTGACGTACCTGCGCCGGTTGTCGGTCGCCGGACCGGCCGCGGTCGGTGCCGTCGGCGAAGACCCGGCGCTCCTGGCTGAGAAGGCACATCAGGACCAGTCGCTGGCGGTGCTGCGCAACGCGGCCGAGGAGGCCACCCGGGCGGTCGACGACGCCAGGGCAGTGGCGGCCACCGCGCGCACCGAGGCGGCGGCGGCGAAGGCCGAGGCCAGTGCCGCCCGGGCGGAGGCTCAGCGGGTGCTCGACGCGGCGCGCGCCGAGGCCGAGGCGATCCTCGACCGGGCCCATCGCCAGGCCGAGCACGACGCCGAGCAGGCCCGCGCAACGGCTCGCCGGGCCGGAGAGCGCGAGCTGGCCTCGCTGACCGCGGCGGCGCGCGAGCAGACGGCGGACGCCGAGCGCAGGCACCAGCGCCTCGATGAGCGGGAGCGGCGGCTGGCCGAGGAGGCGGAGCGGCTGGCTGAGCGCGACCGGCGGGTCAACACCACAGCCAATGAGCTGGTTGGTCGCGAGAGCGTGCTGGCCGCCCGGGAGACGGCGCTCGCGGAGGCGGACGAGGCCTACCGGCGTGAGCTGGAGCGGATAGCCGGGCTCACCGCCGAGGCGGCAAAGGCCGAGCTGGTCGAGTGCATCGAGAACCAGGCGAAGCGCGAGGCGGTGCTGCTCATCCGGGACATCGAGACGGAGGCGCGCAACACCGCGGACCAGCGGGCCCGGCACATCGTGGTGGACGCGATCCAGCGGGTTGCGAGCGAGCAGACCGCCGAGAGCGTGGTCAGCGTGCTGCACCTGCCGTCGGACGAGATGAAGGGCCGGATCATCGGCCGGGAGGGGCGCAACATCCGGGCGTTCGAGTCGGTGACCGGGGTCAACCTGATCATCGACGACACGCCCGAGGCGGTCCTGCTGTCCTGCTTCGACCCGGTCCGCCGGGAGATCGGCCGGCTCACCCTGGAGAAGCTGGTCCTGGACGGCCGGATCCACCCGCACCGCATCGAGGAGGTCTTCGAGGCAGCGCGCCACGACGTGGAGCGCATGTGCCAGCGGGCGGCCGAGGACGCGCTGGTCGAGGTGGGCATCACGGAGATCCACCCGGAGCTGGTGACCCTGCTGGGCCGGCTGCGCTACCGCACCAGCTATGGGCAGAACGTGCTCAAGCACCTCATCGAGACCGCGCACATCGCCGGCGTCATGGCCACCGAGCTGAGGCTGGATCCCACCCTGGTGAAGCGCTGCGCTTTCCTGCACGACATCGGCAAGGCGCTCACCCACGAGGTGGAGGGCAGCCACGCGTTGATCGGGGCCGACGTGGCGCGCAAGTTCGGTGAGGCCGAGGGCGTCGTACACGCGATCGAGGCGCACCACAACGAGGTGCCGCCGCAGACCATCGAGGCGGTGCTGACGCAGGCCTCCGACGCCTGCTCCGGCGGCCGGCCGGGAGCGCGCCGGGAGAGCCTTGAGGCGTACGTGAAGCGGCTCGAGCGCATCGAGGAGATCGCGGCCGGCAAGACGGGCGTGGAGAAGGTCTTCGCGATGCAGGCCGGCCGCGAGATCCGGGTGATGGTCCGGCCGGACGACGTGGACGACATCGCGGCGGCGGTGCTCGCCCGGGACGTGGCAAAGCAGATCGAGGAGGAGCTGACCTACCCGGGTCAGATCCGGGTCACCGTGGTCCGGGAGTCGCGGGTCACCGAGATCGCCCGCTGACCCGCCCCAGCCCCGGTCAGCCCAGGCCCGCCGCGCCCATGCCCCGCGGCCCGGTCGCCGCCTCGGCCGCCTCGGTGGCCTCATGGAGGCCGCGCCGGCTGGTCCGTCGGTCGAGCCAGTTCGCGAGCGTGGTCAGCGCGGCGTTGATGGCGATGAAGACGGCCGCGCCCACGAGTGCCGTCGGCACCACGTTGGCGAAGTTGGCGTTCACCTCGTTGATGCGCTGGAGCAGCTCCGGGTAGGCGATGATGTAGCCGAGCGCGGTGTCCTTGAGCAGCACCACGAGCTGGCTGACGATCACCGGCAGCATGGCCCGTGCCGCCTGCGGCACCAGGATCAGCTGCATCACCTGGTTCTTGCGCATGCCGAGGGCGTACGCCGCCTCCGACTGGCCGCTCGGCACGGCGAGCACGCCCGCCCGGAAAGCCTCGGCGAGAACCGACCCGTTGTAGAGGGTCAACCCGATGACGACCGCCCAGAAGGCGGACACCGGGCCCTGGATCAGCCACGGCATGCCATAGAACACAAAGAAGATCATCAGAAGCAGCGGGACGGCGCGGAAGAACTCCACGACGGCCCCTGCCGGCGCGCTGATCCACCAGTGCTCGGAGAGCCGGCCCACGGCGAAGACGATGCCGAAGGCGAGGGCGAACACCATCGCTACCGCGGCGGCCTGCACCGTGCCGACCAGCCCGGGGATGAGGAACTGTTTCCAGATGCGCCAGTCGACCAGCGGCTCCCACTTGTCGGCCGCCCACTGGCCCCGCTCGTCGAACCGGTCGTAGACGACCCAGAGCAACGCGGCGAGGACCACGGCGAAGACGACCGTCAGGACGGCGTTGCGCCGCCGGGCCCGGGGCCCGGGGTGGTCGTAGAGGACCGAGCTCATTGCCCGCCCTCGTTCCGGCGCTCGGCGCTCGTCCGCCGTCGTGGTCCAGGCCGATGCCTCACGCCTACGCTCATTGCCGGCCCTCGTTCCGGCGCTCGGCGCTCGTCCGCCGTCGTGGTCCAGGCCGATGCCTCACGCCTACGCTCATTGCCAGCCCTCGCTTCGATGCTCGGCGCTCGTCCGCCGTCGCGGTCCAGGCCGATGCCTTGCGTCTACGCTCATCGCTTCACCGCCAGCCGGCGGGAGAGCCAGCCGAACGCATACCCGGTCGGCACGAGCATCGCCACGAAGACCCCGGCGAACACCAGGAAGATCGGGATCACCGCGTCCCCGTTGTCGTTGATCAGCTGTTTCATCGCATTCGACGCCTCGATCAGCCCGATCGTGCCGACGATCGTCGAGTTCTTGGTCAGCGCGATCAGGACGCTGCCCAGCGGGGCGATCACCGCCCGGGCGGCCTGAGGCAGCACGACGAGCCGCAGGGTCTGGGTGAAGGTGAGCCCGATCGCCCGGGCCGCCTCGGCCTGGCCGGCCGGGACGGTGTTGATGCCCGAGCGGATCGCCTCGCAGACGAAGGTCGCCGTGTACGCCGACAGCCCGACCACACCCAGCCAGTAGTTGTTCAGGTTGAGGTCGTCGGAGAGGGTCACGCCCAGGTTGACGAAGAGCCCGAAGTAGCAGAAGAAGATGACCAGGGTGAGCGGCGTGTTGCGGAAGATGTTGACCCAGGTCGTGCCGAAGCCGCGCAGCACCGGCACGGGCGAGACCCGGGCCGCGGCAAGGAGCACGCCGACGACCACGGAGAGCAGCGCGGATGCGCCGGTCAGCTTGAGGATCCACAGGAACGACGAGATCAGCATCTCGCGGTTCAGGTCGTCGGCGAAGACGTGCATGGGTCCCTCTCCCGGCGGCAGGCGGGGCATGGCGGCGGACGGTTGCCTGGCGGGCAACGGTGGGCGGGGCCGCGACCGGCCCCGCCCACTGCTCACGTCACGACGGGCAGTTGGTCAGCTTCGACACGTCCAGCGTCGGAGCCGGCGTGCCGCTCTTGCCGAGCGTGGCGTCCCACGCGGCCTTGTATGACCCGTCAGTCACGGCGGCCTTCAGGATCTCGTTGATCTTGTTGCAGCCCGCCTTGTCGTCCTTCTTCAGCCCGATGCCGTACGGCTCGCTGCTGAACGGCTTGCCGATCACCTTGAACTTGCCGGCGAACTGCGCCTGGGACGCGTATCCGGCGAGGATGATGTCGTCGGTGGTGACCGCGTCCACGACCTTGTTGGCCAGCGCCTCGACGCACTTGGAGTAGGTGTCGAACTCCTGGAGCGCCGCCTTCGGGTGCTCGGTCTTGATCCGCTTGGCCGGGGTGGAGCCAGTTACCGAGCAGACCTTCTTGCCGTCCAGCGACTCCGGCCCGGTGATCGTCGAGTCGAGCGGGACCAGCAGGTCCTGGCCTGCCACGTAGTACGGGCCGGCGAAGTTGACCTTCTGCTTGCGCTCGTCGTTGATCGTGTACGTCGCCACGACCAGGTCGACCGTGCCCTGCTGGATGAACGGCTCCCGGTTGGCCGAGAC
>DASSUC010000020.1:0-3695 GCA_035707405.1 Micromonosporaceae bacterium
GTGACCGGAACACAATGGGGGTCAAGCTCATGGACCTCCCAGATGGCGTGACCCTCGTGGCCATTGCTCGCAACGCCGACGAGCCTGACGAACAGGACTAGTTGATGACGGAGACACAGGCGATGTCGGGGGCTGCGGGGACCTCGACCGAGGTCGACACCGAGCCACGCGACGGCGAGGCCGCCGGCGGGTCGGCGGTTGGCCGGGCGACCGTTCCCGCATCAGAGTCCCTGGATGGTCCGGGCGCCGGCGGAGACTCGCCGCCACCGGATGACCGGCCGCCATCCGGGGACAGGACCGCGTCCGCTGATGAGCCGACCACCGCCGTGTCGGCGGCCACCGGGTCCGCACCGGGCACCGCGACGGGGCCTGCATCGTCAGAGGCCGCCCCCGCTGAGCCGGCTGTGGCGGCGCCTGTTTCGGCTCCACCCGCGTCCTCGGGCCCTCCGTCCTCGGGCCCTGCCTCCTCGGACCCCGCCTCCTCGGGCTCACCCGAGCGGAAGCGGTCGGGTGGCCGGTCGGGCAAGCCGGGACCTGATGCCGGCCCGCCCGGAAGCGGTCCCTCGGGGCCGACCGCCCTGGGCGCGTCGGGAGCGGCTCCCGACTCCTCCCGGTCCACGACGGCCGGGTCAGGTTCTGACCAGCCCAGATCCGGGACATCTGGCACCGCTGGGGCGGCCGGGTCCGGCACCGCTACACCGGCCCGCACCGGCGGTGCCAAGTTCACCCGGGCACCGGGCATGCCCGCCCCGCCCACCTCCCCGGCGGAGCAGGCGGCGCGGACCAGCGCAGTCGCGGGCCCGCAGGTGGCGGCCGGCCGTGCCGGCGTACCCGGGCGGCCTGGGCCGGGCGGGGGCGGGCCGGGACCGGCGGGGGTGCCCACCGCGGCACCCACCTCGGGGGCTGGTCGGGGAGCGGGCGCACCGGTGCCCGTACCGGTGGTTGCCAGTGGCTCCGCCGCCGTACCGGTGACGAGCGCGCCGCCGGCTCATGCGCCGGTCCGGCCCGGCCGCGCTCCGGTGTCGGCGCCGCCCGGTGGGCGCCCGATGCCGCGCGGGACGGCGGCCACCGGGCGGGTCGCGGTGGGCACGCCCGGCGCCCGGCCCATGCCGGGGATGGCGCCGGGCGCCGCGGGTGCGGCACGCGTCCACGAGGCGGTACGCGCGGCCCGCGCCAGCGCGGCAGCGGCCTCCAGAGGCCCCCGGCGAGCCCGGCTGAACGTCCGGCGGATCGACCCGTGGTCGGTGATGAAGTTCTCGTTCGCCGTGTCGCTTGTCCTGTTCATCGTGGTGATCGTCGCGACGTCAGTGCTCTACCTCGCGCTCGACACGATGGGGGTCTTCGACAGCATCAACTCGACACTGTCCGACATGGTCGGCGCGACCGGCGGTGACGGCGGCGGTGGCGGTGGCGGCTTCACGATCACAGCGAAGGGCGTGATCGGCATGGCCGGCCTCCTCGGCGCGGTCAACGTCGTGCTGTTCACCGCCCTGGCCACGCTGGGCGCGTTCATCTACAACGTCTGCGCCGACCTGGTCGGCGGCGTCGAGCTCACCCTCTCCGAGCGGGACTGAGGGTGCTGACCCGCCCGACAGCGGCACTCCCCCAACTCGCCGGGCACGCCGTGCCAGGCGAGTTGGGGGAACGGCAGGGGGTACGGTAGCCTTGCTCGTCGCGCCCGGGGTCGTGTCGTGTCGTCTCGGCGAGGCTGTGCGGCGTGGGCAGGTCACGGGGCTATAGCTCAGTCGGTTAGAGCGCAGAGCTGATAACTCTGAGGTCGCTGGTTCGATTCCAGCTAGCCCCACTCCCCAAAAGTGAGGTGCCCACATGTGGAAGAAGCTCCTGGTCCTGGCCGTCGTCGTCGGTGCCGCCGCGCTAGTGGTCAAGAAGGTCAAGGACGCCAACGACGAGCGGTCGCTGTGGCACGAGGCGACCACCGGTTCGGACCTTCGCTAGGCGCTTCGCCGGGCGGTGGGCGACGCCGTCCGGCGTACCGCGCGGGGACGTAGCTCAACTGGCAGAGCACCGCCTTTGCAAGGCGGGGGTTAGGGGTTCAAGTCCCCTCGTCTCCACCAACACCCTCCCTGCTCAGCGTGCCTTTTAGGCCGCTTGGGTCTCCTCTTTCCCCGGCGGATCAGTCGGGAAAGTCGGCAATTCGTCGGCAAGGTCACTGAACGCGGCTCGCACAGCGTCGCCGTAGTCCCGCATCGTGTGCGTGTAGATGCTCAAGGTGGTCGATGGGCTCTCGTGCCCCATGACCTTCTGGGTGATGTTGACCGGGACGCCGGCCGTCACGAGCCACGTGGCGTAGGAGTGCCGTAGGTGGTGGAAGCGCAGCCCGCCCGCCGCATGCTCGGCGACCAGTGCGACCGCCTCCCGCTCGGTCGTGAACTCCCGCGTCCACTCGATGCCCTTAGCGTCCAGCCACGCGGCGCGCCACTTGTCTGGTCCCAGCTCGTCAACCCGCCCGAGTAGCCCGGCGCGCGCCAACGCGGCCCGCCAGACCTGGCGCCGGAAGTTCGAGCGCCGGAACGGCGTCCCCGCACGCGTCGCGAACACCAGGGATCGTGGATCCGGCTCGCGGTCGAACCGCGCGGCCAGCGCGCGCAGCTGCGCGACGAGGAACGGCGCCATCGGGATCGTGCGGACGCCGGCCCGCGTCTTCGGGTACGGCCGGATGGCCACGGTGCCCGAGGTCTCCTCGGCGACCTGGTACACGCGCAGCGTGTCGTCGCCGAGGTTGACCGCTCCCCACGGCAGCCCAGCGCATTCACCCCAGCGCAGACCAGCGCCGGCTGCCGCGCTCACGATGCCCCGGTGTTCCGCCGGGACCGCCGGGAGGAGCTTGCCGACGAAGTCGGCGCGGCTGATGGTGATCAGATCTCCGTCGCGCACGCGGACGCTCGGCAAGGTGATGCCCTCGCTCGGGTCTACCGCGATGAGACGCGACCGCACCGCCGCGCGCAGCACCATCGACAGCGCGCCGAAGCACTTCCGCACCGTAGCGGGCGCCATCGTGCTGGACAGCGCGTGTACCCACTCCTGAACCGTTAGGTGATCGATGCGCGCGAGCGGCCAGAGCGACCACTTTGGCAGCACGTGGGTACGCAGGATTGAGATGTTCCGCTCCTGCGACCGCGCGCTGAGCACGCGGCTGCCGGCCCACCGGACGGCGTACTCCCCAAACTTGGTCTTGCCGGCGTGCGGATCCACGTAGGTGCCCCGGTTGACGGCGCTCTCGGTGTCCGCCAGGAACGCGGCGGCTTCCTTCCTGGTCTTGAACGTCTTGGCCTTCTTCTTGCCGGTCGCGTCGCGCCAGTTGGCGCGGTGGTTGCCTGCCGGTGTGGGTGAGATGTAGCCCATTGCTGTTGATCTCCTCAGGTTGTGACTACGATCCGTGATTTGGGCAGGGTTGATCGCGGCGCCTAGCGAGCAGCGGCCGTCAGGGTCGGGAAGTGCCCGATTTCGCGGGTTGGGGACGTTTGGGCTGGTCGGCTGCTAGCTGCTAGATGCCTGATCAGGGCCGGAAGTTGGTGCTAGCGGGGGTGCTAGCGGTAGCGAGCGACCTCATACCGCCGAGAAGATCCCGGCTTCGCCGGGTGACACGAACGTGTGACGAGCGGGTCTCCGTGAGGAGGCCCGCTCGCTGTGTCGGGCATAGCCTCGTGGTTGCTGACCAGGGAGGCTGTCATGGC
>DASSUC010000021.1:0-11293 GCA_035707405.1 Micromonosporaceae bacterium
GTTGCACCGGGCTTCCTTCCTATGGGCATTCAGGTCTGGACAACCAGGAATGCTACGAAGGAAGCCCTTCATCCACCGCGGACCTACCACGAACCAGCAGGCCGCACCGCGTGTCACATCACCTCAAGAGAGCCGCACCCAACTCATAGTGTGTCCGGCTGGAGATGAGGAGCAGCGCCCGGGACCTTCGGCCCTGCCGGCGCTCGTTCGCGCGGCGCCAGGATGAGAGAGAAGAAACGGGCATGAAGCGGGCCTTCCCAAAGCGGTGAGGTGCCTCATGGATCCCGCGACCGGTGTGGCCGGCGTCCTGCTGTCCACAGTGGCGGTCGGTCCGGTGCCGCAGGCGCTCGTCGCCGTGGCGGCGGTCGTGGCAACGCCCGGCCGGGGGCCGGCAGGTGCCGAGCGCATCCGCGACGGGGTTGGCGAAGGAGGAGGTGCGCCGTGAGGAGCCTACGACGGCTGGTACCCGTCACCGTGATGCTGCTGCTCGCACTCGCCGCACCGGCGTGCGGTGGAGGAGACGAGACGCCACCCGGGTCCACCGGTGGTGCCGGCGGCGGGGCGTACGAACAGCCGGACAGCCCGCGGGGAGAGATCTGGCAGTGGGCGCTGGGGAGGGATCTCGACGACCCGGCGCTGCGGCGGTACACGGCCAACCTGAAGGGCGACGCCGCCCACGTGAAGTCGGAGGGGTTCACGCTGCACTTCGACGCCGCCATGACGGTCTACTCGGTGACCCTCTTCAACGACGAGGCGAAGCTCGGGTGGGGGCCGGGGGACACCTTCCGTGCCTACCGGGGGCAGCTGCCGGGCGGCCTCTCCTGGGACATGACCGCCGCCGATGTGGTGAACACCCTGGGCCAGCCGGACCAGGCGTACACCACCGGCTACGGGGTTGAGCTCTCGTTCACCTACCAGGACGTCGACGGGTTCGAGATCGAGATCCGTCTGGTCGCCAGGCACCAGCGGGATCTCTGGCCGTCCCCGATGCACAGCATCGACGTCGGCGCCGGGTGACGGCGGGCCCCGCAGGCGCCATCCAACGGGTCGGCCGGTCCTAACCGGCTGGCGGGAGCGGGTGCTGCACGACGATCTCGCCCTGGTCGACGCGGAGCATCTCGGCGGCGACGAGGATCCCGGGGGACCGGCCGTTGACGGTGGCTGCCGCGGTCGCGTCCCGCCGCCAGCCGCGTGTCCAGGAGTTCTCCAGCCGGAAGCTCATGTGCACGACGGTGTGGTCGGCGAGGCGCTCGATCGCACCGACACCCGTCCAGGTGACACCGACGGTCAGGCGCTCCGGACAGGTGAGACCCGAGGTCGGGTCGAACACCGTGCAGACCTGGACCGGCACCGTCGCCGTCGCGGTGGTCCGTTCCAACCGGGGTGTGCCCTGCACGGACGCGGTCTCCGTGCGGGCGAACCACTCGGCGACCGGTACGGTGCCCAGCCCCTCGTCGCCCTCGACGACCCGGAACACGAACGTCAGCACGCGCACCACCGATGACCGCGACTTCTCTCTACCCTCGCGGTCCCTGGTGTCGAAGGCGAGCACCACGGTCTCGGTGCACACCGCACCGACCTCCAGCTGTGGGCAGGTCGTCCAGACGCCGCTCGCGATCTGACCCGCGATCCGTAGCCGGAGCACGAACGTCCGGGACCCACTCGAAACACCATCCGGTGCGGCCGTCGCAGGCCCCCCGGTCACCGCGGCGAGCACCGCCATGAGGACAAGCACAACCCCGATCCGCCGACGCATCACGACCATCTCCCCCGAAACGGGCCGAGGCGAGCGCCCGTTCGTGCCCGCCAACCGGCACAAAGATCGAAGCACGGCTCTACAGAACAAATCCTTTCCCCGATCGGGCGGGACGGCCAGCGCCCGATCTTTCGCGGTATGCAAAGCCGGAGACTCGATGCGGCTGGTCTGTAGCACGCTGGCCCTGGCCGGGATGCGGCCGGCATGCTGCGCGCCTCAGTCGATGCCGATCCGGCCGGCGGTGCCGTCGACCGTGATGCGCTGGCCGGTGGTGATCCGGGTGGTCGCACCCGGGACGCCGACGACCGCGGGGATCCCGTACTCCCGGGCCACCACCGCGCCGTGCGAGTTGGCGCCGCCCATCTCCATCACCAGCCCACCGGCGGTGAGGAACAGCGGCGTCCAGCCCGGGTCGGTGGACGGGGCGACCAGGATCTCGCCTGGCTGAAGCACCGCGCCGACCGGGTCCAGGACCACCCGCGCAACGCCGGTGACGGTGCCGGCCGAGGCGGCCGTCCCAGTCAACGCGCCGGTCGGTACGGCGGGCAGGGCGGCGGCCTCCGGCTCGGTGCCGTCCGACAGCAGGACCCGCGGTACGTGGCGGCGGCGCAGCTCAGCGTCGTACGCGTCGCGGCGCTCGGCGACCAGCCGGCGCAGGTCGGTGCCGGCCAGGCCGGCGCGTGCCTCGGAGAGGTCCAGGAAGAACACGTCGGGTGCCGCGTCGATGGCACTGGCGCCGGCGAGGGCAGCTCCGACCTGCCGGAGCTGCTCGCGCACGCCAGCCAAGGTCAGGACCATGTGGTACTTCGGCAGCTCCCGCAGGCCGGCCAGGGCGCGGGTCCGGCTGAGGCAGAACCGCACCAGCGCGCCCCGGATGCGGCTGCGCCGGGCGGCACGCCGTACCAGGCGGTCGATCATCTCCTCGGCCTCGCGGCTGGCCCGGGCGAACGCCGCGTCCGGAGCGCGGGCCGCGTCCGCGCCGTCCAGGCGCAGGTAGTTCGCCATCACGCCGAGAATGTGGCGGGGGTCCTCGGACCAGCGCGGCAGCCCGATGTCGATCTCGGCGACCGCGCGGTGGCCGTACGTTTCGAGGAAGCCGGCCAGGCCGTCCTGGAGGACCGGCGGCAGGTCTCCGTCGCGGTAGCGGCCGGCCAGCGACCCCGGGTCCGAGGCCGCCAGCAGCGTTGCGGCGGCTGGGTCGGCGCGTACCCGGGTGACGAGCTGCCAGAGTGCGAGGTCCATCTCGGTGGTGACGTTGTGCGGCAGTCCACGGAGGACTGTCTGCAGGTCGCCCGGCCGGGCGTCCGGCCCGAGCAGCCGGCCGGCCACGCCGAGCATGGCGAAGCCGACCGCCGCGACCGGCAGGATCGTCGGCGTCACCGGCACGACCTGGTGCAGCAGCGCGTGCTCGGCCAGGTCCAGCCGTGCGGCCGGCGTCGTGGCGCCCGGCTGCCGGAGCAGGGCTCGCCGCCTCACCGCGGCACGGTCGACGGCGCGACGGGCGGCGGACGGGGCGGCCAGGGCGTGCACCGCCCGCACCGGGAACCGGTGCCGCGCCGCCATGTGCAGCACCCGCCGCAGGAAGGGCCACCAAGAGGTATGCGTCACCGCGAGCCGGGTCTCGTCGAAGAGCCCGCGCAGCACCACGGCGGAGCGGGCCTCCATGACGTCCAGCACCCGGGGTGCCAGGGCTCGACCCGGGCGGCTGCGCAGCACCGGCGTCACGTCGATGAAGAAGCGCTGGCCGGCTTCGGCGTAGGGGGCCGGGCCGCGGCGCGGGTCGGCGGTGGTGAAGCCGAACTGGCTCGCCACCGAGCTGGCCAGCAACCGGAAGGCGGCCAGCCCCATCGGGGTGAGCGGGCGGTGCAGCCCCTGGGCCAGGCTGCCGCAGAAGTAGACCCGCAGCTCCTCGCCCGTCCGCGGGGCCGCGGGCGGCAGCGGGTAGACGGTGGTGATGGCCCGCGCCTGGGTGAGCCATATCGTGCCGGTGGCGTCGATGGCCCACTCGATGTCCTGCGGCGATCCGTAGTGCGCCTCCACCCGCTCGCCGAGGGCGGCCAGTGCCCGCGCCTGCTCATCGGTCATGCACGGCTCACCGGCGCCTCCGCCGGAACGGGAGACCCGTTGCACGCCGCCGCCCGGCACCGGCCGTACGGCTAGCCGCTTGTCGCCCACCTGCCGGGCCAGGAGCGTGCCGGTGGCGGTGTCGACAACGAGGCGGTCCGGGTTGACCGCACCGGACACGACAGCCTCCCCCAGGCCGGGGCTGGCGTCGATCACCGCGCGCCGGCGCCGCCCGGTGACCGGGTCGGCGGTGAACAGCACCCCGGCGGTCTGCGCGTCGACCATGTGCTGGATGACCACTGCCAGCCGTACCGAGTGGGGGTCGATGCCGTTGGCGGCGCGGTACACCACTGCCCGGTCGGTCCACAGCGAGGCCCAGCACCGCCGCACGGCGTCGAGCAGCGCTTGCTCGCCCACCACGTTGAGATAGGTGTCCTGCTGGCCGGCGAAGCTGGCCAGCGGCAGGTCCTCGGCGGTGGCCGAGGACCGTACCGCCACGGCCGCCTGCTCGCCGAGGCCGGCGTACCCCTCGGCGATCGCGACCCGGACCTCCCGCGGCACCTCGCCGCCCAGCAGCGCGGTCCGGATCTGGCCGGCCAGGGCGGTCAAGGCGGCGACATCGCCGGCGGGCGTGGCCGCGATGGCCTCGACCAGTCCCGCCACGCCAGCCACGCGGCCGATCTGCTGGTACGCCGGCGTGGTCACGCAGACGCCGGCCGGCACCGGGAACCCGGCCCGGGTCAGCTCACCGAGGTTGGCGGCCTTGCCGCCGACCAGGGGAAGCGACGCCAGGCCGATCTCATCGAGGTTGACGACGATCGCTGTATCCGGTGGGGGCGGGGCCGGGGGCACGGTCGAAAGGTAGACGGGGTGAGGCACCCGGTCAACGACGAAAGTGACAGGCCGGCCCTCGTCCCGGGCCGGCCCGTCACGGTTGCCTGCTACGGAGCTGGTGCGCTCGCGTCGCGATGGGTGAGCTGGTAGGTGGCGTCCACGGCGTCCGTCTCCAGCAGGACCGTCACCGGGCCGGCCGGCAGCGAGCAGGTGATCGTGCGCTCGACGTGGTAGCCGGTCGGGCCACAGTAGCGGTAGCCCTCCTCGCTGAAGACCGACATGCGGGCGTCACCGGTGCCCGACGTCCGCCGCCAGGTGAAGGTCTCCCGGGCGGCGTGCTGGTCGGCCGGGATCGAGAAGCAGACGGCGAAGCGGTCCGGCCCGGTGGTGACCGTGGCGCCCGTCGCGTCCCGGGGCAGGACCGGGCAGGCCGGCGGGCCGTCCACCCGGGCGAAGGCCAGGGCGTACGGACCGGTGGGGTAGCCGTCACGAGCGTCGAGCACGGCGCGGAACGGGGCTGTGCCGGTCAGCTCGCAGGGGTACGAACCCCAGCCCCAGTCGCACACGAACGCGCCGGTCGCGTCCACCACGACGACCGACGGCACGCCCGCACCGGTCGCGTCCCCGGGCAGCAGCTCGATGACCCGGGCTCCGGCGGGGCTGGCCAGCTCCAGGCAGTTGAGCTGCCCCGCGGCGAGGAACTCGCCCCGGTGCGGCGCGTCCTGCCAGCCGGTGTCCGAGACCACCGGGCAGCTCGACGGCGTCCACGGCAGCAGCGCAACGGCGTACTGGAAGTCGTTGTCGATCACCACGCTGGTCGTGCCGCCATCGAGTACCAGGGTGTACCTCCCCGCGGCGGGGAGCTCGCAGTAGATGTCACCGCAGACCCGCAGCCCGGCGGTGTCGTACACCTGGGCCCACTTCCGGTAGTTGTCCGCGCCCACCGCCTTGATCCGGTAGGTGCCCGCGGCCGGGACGTCCAGGATGCGGCAGCGGATCCCGCCCAGGGCGCCTGCGGGAGCGGCGCCGTAGCTGCCGGGTGTGATCGTGGGGCAGCCGGCCGGGTTGGAGAGCCGGCGGACCTGCATCCTGTACGTGAGGTCCGTGCTGTCGGCGTACCAGCTTCGCAGGTAGGAGATGACGCGGTAGGTCCCGGTGGCGGGGAGGACGCATCCGTCCTGCTCCGACCATTCGGCGCAGAGGACGGCGCCGGTGGCGTCGACCAGCCATGCCGCGGCGTCGTTGTACTCGACCGGGGCCGTGTACGCGATGACCCGCTCCCCGGCCTCGCCCTGGAACGGCTGGCAGTTGGCCTGTACGGGCGAGGTCTGGTGCACCAGCAGGGCCGGCTGGTCCCAGTTGGTGCTGGTGGCCGGGGCGCACCCGTCGTTGCGGTCGAGCGCGACCGTCGCCACCTGGTAGGTGGTCCTCGTGCTTTCGTAGCTCCTGCTCTGCACCAGGACCGCGTAGGTGCCGGCTGCCGGCAGGGCGCAGTGGCGGGCGGACGAGTAGCCGTCGCAGATGGGCTCGCCCGCGGCGTCGTACAACGTCCACCAGACGTCCCACGCGCCGCGCCAGTCGAGGCGGACGACGACGGCGCCGGGGGCGGCGGTGGTCAGCGTGTGACAGTCCACATCCTCCGTCCCCACGAGGTTGCCGGTGCCGACGGCGCGGCCAGGGTCGCCGAACGGGGCGAGCGGCACCGAGGGGCACCCGAACGCGTTCGAGATCCGGGGCATCTTGAGCGTGTACTCGGCCTCGTTGCCGTACATCTCGGTGAGAAACAGCCAGTACGGTCCGGGCTGGCTCAGCGTGCACCGGGTGGTGTAGCGCACCGGGCACAGCGGCTGGTACTGGGCGTCGCGGATGTATCCCTGCACGTCGGCGGGCTCCGCCGCCGGGTCCGCCAGGTGCAGCACGGTGCCGGTCGGCTGCTCGAACTTGTAGCAGTAGGCGGCCAAGCCGGCCGGCAGGACGCCGCTGCGGCCGTCCGAGGCGAAGGAGAAGAAGTTCTCTGGCAGGTTGGCGCACTCGGATGGCGCCCGCATCGACTCGACCGAGAGGGTGTAGCTGTTGCTTCCTTGCGGGAAGTAGAGCGACACGGTGACCGTGTAGGTGCCGGCCGCGCCGAGCCGGCACTCGTCCAGGTAGGGCCCGAGGAAGCAGACGGCCGCGCCGTTGCGGTCGACCACCCGGCCGGTGACCGAGTCACCGGGCCCGTCGTCCAGCCTGGCGAGGAGGGTGTCGGAGTCCACAGTGGAGGTGAAGGTCCAGGTGTCCACCCGCGCGTCGACGATGGATGCGCAGGCCGCGACCTTGCCGAAGGTGAGCTTGCCACCGCAGTTACTCGACTCGGTGACCAGCGACCCGATCCGGTCCGGTGCCACCAGAGCGCCAGACGGCCTGCTGGTGGTCTGTGATGTGGATGTCTGCACGGTCGTGGCCTGGGCAACGGACGGCTGGGCCGGCAGCGGGCTGGCCGACGCCGTCGCCGCGCCCGGCCCGATGAGGACCGTCGACGCCATGGCGACCGCCGCCACGACCAGGGTACGAAGTAACGAACCGTGCCGGGAACGAGGCTCTGGACACATTGGACAATCAGGCATGTCAACTCCCCGCTGAGACTCCACGCGGCGTGCGGGAGCGAGAGGATATTTCCACATCGGTCGATTGCTCGACAGCGCCCGGTCGGGTATCCAACATTTTCGGGTGCGGACGGACTCTACCGTTGATCGAAGACGCGCTCTACGCGTCTGCGGCCCGATGCCGTCCGGCACCGGCCATCCGGCGTAGGAGCTTATGGTTGGCTGCCGCAACGCGGCGTCACCGTCGTCGGGCCAGGGTGCGGCGATGGCGGTCGAGGATACGGTCGTTCTCGCCAGGTGCCTGCGCGACCTGCCGGAACCCGTCGCGGCGTTCGCCGCCTACGAGCGAACAGCTGGATGTACGACCACCGGGTCGACTGGGAAAGCCCCGTCGTGCCCGGCCAGGACCGGTGGATGTGGCTAGCCCAGGAACCACGGCGTCGCCGTGGTGTCGCCGGTGTAGAACGCGACGAGTGCGCCCGCCACCTTGTCCTTTCCGGACGCGGAGGGGTGGATGCCGTCGGTCTGGTAGTCGCCGCAGGCCCACTCGAGCCCGTCGCTGCGCCCCGGTATCCCGCCGGGCACGCCGTCGGCGCCGAGGCCGTCCGCCCACAGGTACGGTCCCCAGGCCAGCCACGGCGCGACCGGGTTCGTCCCCGTGTAGCTCAGCCGCGGGTCGCCGCCGATCTGGTTGGCGATCAGCAGCTTCACGGCGAACGCCTGCTCGTACGCGCCCGTGCCGCGCTGCGCGCTGTGGTAGTCGCCGTACGTGCGGCTGGACAGGTGCGCGACCCGCAGGTTCGGGTACTTGGTGCGGGCGATCGTCACGATGTCGCGCAACCGGTCACGCAGCGTCTGCGCCCCCTCCGGGAACGTGCCCAGCGCGTCGCCGGCGATCTGCTGCTTGAGCCAGACGACCTGCACCTGCTGCGCGGTCACGCCGGCGGCGGCCAGGCGCTGCGCCACGACTGTCCACGTGGTGCTGGTCGGGCTGGACCAGGCGACCGCGTCCTTGCCGCCCTGCGCGCCGTCCACGATCACAAGGTGCGGGTCCCGGCCGGGCACGCCCGCGGCGACCTGGATGAACCGCTGGAACTCCTGGGTGGTGTTGGACATCCCGATCGACAGCAGCACCACCTTGCCGAAGACCGGGTCGGGCTGCCCGGCGGCGTTGCGCGGGACGACCTGGTTGGTGGCCAGGGCGACGCCCGCCTGGTCGTGCGCTGCCGGCCTGGTGTTGCTCCCACCCGGGTAGAGGCCACCCTGCCGGCCGAGGTACGTGCCGGAGCCGAGGTCGTCCAGCGGCACCCGGCCGGTGTGCGTACGGGTGCAGTCCGCGGCGACCGCCACCTCCGTGGCGCCCGGTGTGACCACAGACAGCGCGGTCATCGCGGCGACAACCAACAACCTACGTAGATACAGCGCTGTCATGGCGGCAGTCTAATGTGGTATCCCGGCCGGCAGCCGGTGCTGGCCAGGATGCGCCAGCTCGGCCGCTGCCCAGGAGGAGGATGGTGCCGTGGTGGATGCGGTGATCTTCGACCTGGACGGGGTACTGGTCGACTCCGAGCCGGTGTGGGAGCAGGTACGCAGGTCCTACGTTGCCGAGCGCGGCGGCCGGTGGCTGCCGGACAGCCAGCGGCGGATCATGGGCATGAGCACGCCGCGCTGACCGTCCCCGCGGTGCAGGCGCTGGGCTGACGGGCCCGGCGGGCTGTGGCTACCCGTCGGCCCGATTGGCGGTGAGCGTCTGGCCGGCCGCCCGGAGCCGGTCGACGAGCGCGCTGCCGAGCGCGGTCGCCGGGGTGAGCACGCCGGCCGTCCCCGGCAGCCGGTCCCGGTCCAGCGCCAGGCAGAGTGCGGTCTCGCCGAACATCACAGAGGTGGCGGCGTAGCCGGGGTCGCCTTGCGCGGCGACCCGGCACAGGTAGCGCGCGCCGGTCGCCGTACCCGCGTGGATGGCCCTGCGGAGAAAGCCGGTGCGGCGGGTCTCCTCGCTGGGTCCCTCGCCCGGGGCCGGCAGCACCCGGTCGAGCAGGGCGCGCGACGGCCGGAAGGCCAGCCCGGCCCGCATGGCGATGAGCCCCGCGCTGGTCGTCGCGGCCCGCACCCGGGCGGCCGGGCCGGTGCCGAAGCCGGTCACCTCCCGGTACCGGAACCGGCGGCCGTACGTCCAGCCCTGCAGGGCGTTGCTGCGCCGGACGACGCGGGTGTTGATGCCCGCCATCAGGAACGGGCCGGTCCAGATGCCCAGACCCGGGTCGTGCGCGACCCAGGTCTGGTCGCGCTCGTCGCCGAGCTGCGGCTCCGCGTCGCGCTGCGGGCTGAGCGCGTACGGGTCGGCGACGACCCTCCTGCGGTGCCGGTGCGCGCGCAGCTCGTCGAGCTCCACCTTGCCGCTGGCCAGCGTCCCTCCGCTGAAGCCACCCTTGAACGCCCGCACCACCAGCGTGGTGTCGGTCAGCTCCCCGGCCCCGCCGGCGAGGGCAGCCTGGTGCAGCAGCAGCACCCCGAGGTCCGAGGGGACCGAGTCCACGCCGCAGCAGTGCACGATCCGAGCCTCGGTGCGAACCGCCAGGTCGTGGTAGCGGTCGATGCTGTCCCGGACGAAGAGCACCTCGCCGGTGAGGTCGGCGTAGTCGGTGCCGGCGGTGGCGCACGCCTCCACCAGCGGGAGCCCGTGCCGCAGGTAGGGGCCCACGGTGGTCGCCACCACCCGGGCGCTGCCGGCGAGCTTGGCGAGCGAGCCGGTGTCGGCCGCGTCGACGACGAGCAGCGGCCAGCTCCCGGCCGCCCCGCCCAGCTGCGCCCGGAGGCTGGCGAGCCGCTGCCCCGACCGTCCGGCGAGGCCGATGCGTACCCCTGGCGGTGCGTGGCCGGCGAGGTACTGCGCGACCAGCCGCCCGACGAACCCGGTCGCCCCGAACACCACCACATCCAGCTCGCGGTCCTCGCTCACCGCTACACGCTAGCCCGCGGTGCCTCGCCCGGCCCGGGCCGGAGGCCGTCCGGAAGAGGTGGAGGTCCCGTCCGGTGAACGGGCCGGCGGGACAGGTGGCCGGCGCCGTCCCGCCAGCCGGGCGACCTTGCCCAGCCGGTTGCACCTCGCGTTGCACCTCGCGGCTGCCAACGGCGGCCGGAGACCGACTGCTCAGCAGCTGGGTGCCACCTGCCCGTTGCTGCCGGTGTAGACGTACGCGTCGGTCACGTACTGACCGGTGCCGATCCGGTCCCAGAGGTCGGTCCAGACCTGGTAGACCTCGCTGTAGATCCACTGCCCGCGGACCTGGCAGTAGATGCGCACCGTGGCCCCGTTCGCCACCGAGCCGACCACCTGGTACGAGGTTGACGGGCCGGAGCGGACGTAGAGCGAGCCACCACCGGTGTTGACCGTGCCGTAGATCGCCCCGCCGCCGATCGCGTTCACCCCGGCCTGGGCCTCCGCCCAGTAGTCGAGGTAGTCCCCGTTCACGTACGTCGTCCACGGGGTCCAGCCGGACCAGCCGTAGATGGTGTGCGCCGCCCTCGCGTTGCAGTAGAGCTCGTAGGCGCAGCTGTCGGAGACCCAGGACTGGTAACAGTTGTTGATCTGCCAGGCTCCCCGGTCCACGGAGCCGTACGGGCAGTCGGCGTTCGGCGGGTTGCTGTGCACGGCGTTCGCGGTGCACCACGACTCGGCCAGGGAGATGGCCACCGCCGTGACCAGCGGACCACCGCTCCAACCGGCCGCCTGGGCGGCGCGGGCGCAGCGCATCGAGCGCTCCGTCGCCTGGATCGTGGGCCCATCCGTGGCGAGTGCGGGCGGGGCCGCCGCGGTGACCAGCACGGGCGCTGCCACCGCGACCAGGGCGGCTAACACCATCGCCGTATGCAGGCGGCGTCTCTGGAGTCTCATTGCGGGGTCCCTCCTCAGGCGGCCCAGAAGGCCCAGCCGCGCATGTAGTCCAGGGTGTAGATGGTGTTCTTGCCGTCGTAGCTGCCGTCGGTGCCGGCGCCGTACGGGTCGTTGACGTAGAACCGGCCGTCGTCGGTGTAGCCGGTGATCAGCGCGATG
>DASSUC010000022.1:0-7891 GCA_035707405.1 Micromonosporaceae bacterium
GCGGCGCAGCGCGTCCAGCGCGGTCCCGACCGAGTGCACGGTGTGCCCGAGATCCGTCAGCGAGCGCACCAGGGCACCGCGGACCACGTGGTCGTCCTCGACGAGGAGCACCGTGGCCATGGTGAGCACGGTAGCGCCTCCAGCGGGCCGGGCCGGCACATACGCGGACGGTCAGTCCGCCCCGTGCCGCGCCGCCACCATGCCGCGGTGCGCCGCGGCGTACGCGGGCCGCACCGGCTGCGCCGAACGCGGTGGTCGTGGCGTGGCCAGCCGTGCCGGCGTGGCGAGCCGTGCCGGTCGTGGCGTGGCCCGGCCGCCCGGCGCCCGGTGGCGCCCCACCACCTCGTGGTGGTGCTGTGGCTCGGCGTAGCGAGTGAGGCCGATGACCGCCGTCAGCGTGCCGAGGAAGCCCGCCATGGCCAGCCACTCCAGCCCGGGCCGCACCTGGTCGCCGAGGAGCAGCAGCCCGATCACGGCTGCCGGCACCGCGCCGGCGGCGTCCATCGCGGCCACCGCCGCGGTGGTGGAGCCGCGCTGCATCGCGAGCCCCAGCAGCAGCTGCCCGACGACCGAGTGGGTGGCGAGCAGGTAGAGCAGCGGGTTGCCGACGAACGCCTCGACCGAGTGCACCGAGGCGAGCGGCCGGGCCGCCACCGCGGCCGCGGAGAACGCCAGCCCGGCCAGGGCGCCGAGCGCGACCGAGCCGGGCGCGCCGTGCAGCCGTACCGCGAAGAAACCGCCAGCCCCGATCACCCCGAGGGCCGCGACCAGGGCGACCACCCCGGCCGGCCCGAGCTGGCGGGAGGGTGCCGGCTGCGCGGCGAGGACCAGCCCGGTGACCCCGGCGAAGAGCAGCGCGAGCAGCGCCATCTCGGCGCGGGGCAGGCACCACTTGCACACCGCTACGCCGAGGAGCGCGGTGATCCCCAGCCCGGCCGCCACGCTCGCCTGGACCAGGAACAGCGGCAGGTCCCGCCGGGCGGCGAAGGCCAGCACGAACCCGACCACCTGGCACCCGATGCCGACCAGGTAGGCCCGGTGGCCGGCCAGCCGCAGCAGCAGCGCCGGGTCGAGGGTGTGGTGCACCGTCGTGCGCGCGGCGGCGATGGACTGGAGCAGGTTGGCCACCCCGTACGCGAGGATCATCGCCGCGAGGAATAACCACCCGGAAGAGTCCACCCGGCGAGGATAGACCCTTAGGGGTCACCCCGAGCGACCAGCCGGGTGGCCGACCCGTTCCAGGATCTCCTCGTGCAACGCCCCGTTTGTCGCGATAGCACTGCCCCCACCGGGACCCGGACGTCCGGTCAGGTCGGTGAACGTGCCGCCCGCCTCGGTGACGATCGGCACCAGCGCGGCGAGGTCCCACAGCGACAGCTCGGGCTCCACCATGATGTCGACCGCGCCCTCCGCGACCAGCATGTAGCCGTAGAAGTCGCCGTATGAGCGGTTGCGCCAGACGCTGCGCATCACCTGGAGCATGGCCTCCAGCCGGCCGATCTCCTCCCAGCCGGTCAGGTCCGAGTAGCAGAACGACGCGTCGGCCAGCCGGCGCACGCGGGAGACCCGGATCGCGGTGGCCGCGGCGGTGTGCCTGCCGGCGTACGCCCCGTGGCCCAGGGCCGCCCACCAGCGCCGGCCCAGGGCCGGGGCGGAGACCAGGCCGACGACTGGCTGGTCGCCCTCCATGAGCGCGATCAGCGTGGCCCAGATCGGCACCCCGCGGACGAAGTTCTTGGTGCCGTCGATCGGGTCGATCACCCACTGGCGCCGGCCGGGCCCGGCCGGCGCCTGGGTGGCGCCGCACTCCTCGCCCAGCACGCCGTCGCGCGGCCGGCTGCGCCCCAGCGTGCCGCGCAGCGCCTTCTCCACCGCGACGTCCGCATCGGTGACCGGCGTCAGGTCCGGCTTGTCCTGGACCCGCAGGTCCAGAGCGCGGAAGCGGGCCATCGAGATCGCGTCCGCGGTGTCGGCAAGCACATGGGCGAGGGACAGGTCATCCGCGTAGCCGGGCATGGCCGAGAAACTATCGGACGTCCGCGATAATTTCGTTGTCATGACCCCCGACGCACTGTGTGGCCTGCTCGCCGAGCCCGACCGGTTGGCCGTGTTCGCCGCGGTCGTGCTGGGCGGTGCCACCCCTTCCGAGGTGGCACACCACACCGGCCTGCCCGCCCGGGACGTGGTGCGGGCGCTCCAGCGGCTCGAGCAGGGCGGGCTGGTCAGCACCGTCGAGGGCAGGCTGGTGGCGGAGACCGGGGCCTTCAAGGACGCGGTCCGGGAGTACGGCGACGCCGCCAGCGAGGAGCCGCTCGACCCGGACCGGCAGCGCGCCGCGGTGCTGCGCGCCTTCATCCGGGACGGGCGGCTGGTGCGGTTCCCGGCCGCCCGCGGCAAGCTGCTCGTGGTGCTGGAGCACATCGTGGCCTGCTTCGAGCCCGGCGTGAGATACCCGGAGCGGGCCGTCGACGCGATCCTGCGCGCCTGGCACGCGGACTACGCCCAGCTGCGGCGGCATCTCATCGACTGCGGGCTGATGGCCCGGGAGGACGGCGTCTACTGGCGCATCGGCGGCCCGGTCGACGTCGGCTGACCCCCGCCCTGGCGTCGCTCAGCTGGCCGAGGCGGGCTCAGCCGGTCGGGGCGAGCTCAGCTGGTCGGGGTGGGCTCAGCTGGTCGAGGCGAGCAGGCGCCGGAACGACGCCAGCCGGCGCGGGTCCGCCTTGCCGGCGGCCACCAGCGCGTCCAGGCCGCAGTCGCCGGCGGTGCCGGTGTGGTCGCAGTTGGGCGGGCAGTTGACGGACGCCTCGACCAGGTCGGGGAAACCGTGCAGCAGGCTGTCCGCGCAGACGTGGGCCAGGCCGAACGAGCGCACCCCCGGCGTGTCGATGAGCCAGCCGTCGCCCGCCGCCGGCAGGGGCAGCGCCACCACGCTGCTGGAGGTGTGCCGGCCCCGGCCGACCGCGCTGACCTCCCCGACCGCCCGGTCAGCGTCCGGGATGAGCCGGTTGACCAGCGTCGACTTGCCGACCCCTGAGTGTCCGAACAGGACAGACATGTGGCCGGTGAGCACCGCCTGCAACGCGGTCAACGGCCGGTCCGGCCGGCAGAGCACGTACGGCAGGTCGAGCTCGGCGTAGTAGCCGAGCACCGCGTCGGGCGGGGCGAGGTCGGCCTTTGTCAGGCAGAGCACCGGCTCGATGTCCGCGTCGTACGCCGCGACGAGGCAGCGGTCGATGAACCCGGTGCGCGGCGGCGGGTCGGCCAGCGCGCTGACGATGACCAGCTGGTCGGCGTTGGCCACCACGACCCGTTCGGTGCGCCCCTCGACCGCGGACTCGTCGTCGTCGGCCGTACGCATCAGCACGGACGTACGGTCCTCGATCCGTACGATGCGGGCCAGGGCGTCCGGCTGCCCGGAGGTGTCGCCGACCAGCGCCACCCGGTCGCCCACCACCACGCCGCGCCGGCCCAGCTCCCGGGCCCGGATCGCGACGATCCGCCGCCCGTCGACGTGGCACGTGTAGCGGCCCCGGTCCACCGCCACCACCAGGCCGTCGGTCGCGTCGGAGTGCCGGGGCCGGATCCGGGTACGCGGCCGGGACGTGCGGGGCGGCCGGACCCGTACGTCGTCCTCGTCGTACTCCCGCCGCTTCAGCCGCTCCTCCGCGTGCCGCTCAACCCTGCCGCTCAACCCTGCCGCTCAGCCCTGTCGCCCGGTCATCCCGCAGCGCTCACCATAGACGTCCATAGTGCCGGGAAGTCGGGCAGCGTCTTGGCGGTGCACGCGATGTCGGTCAGCTCCACCCCGGGCACGGCGAGGCCGACCACGGCGGCGGCGTGGGCCAGCCGGTGGTCGTCGTAGGTCTCGAACACCCCGGCCCGCAGCGGCCCCGGGTGGATCGCAAGGCCGTCCTCGGTCTCGACGGCTGCGGCGCCGAGCCGGGAGAGCTGTTCGGCGAGGGCGGCCAGCCGGTCCGACTCGTGCCCGCGCATGTGCCCGATGCCGCGCAGCCGGGACGGGCTGTCGGCCAGCGCGGCCAGCGCCGCCAGCACCGGGGCGAGCTCGCTGACCGCGGAGAGATCGGCGTCGATGCCGGTGATGCGACCGGTGCCGCACATGGTGAGCCCTTCGGTGCCGAGCCGCCACTGGCCGCCCATCGCCGCCAGCAGCGAGCGCAGCTGGTCACCTGGCTGTGTGGTGGTCCGTGGCCAGCCGAGCACGGTCACGGCGCCGCCGGTCACCAGCGCGGCGGCCAGGAACGGCGCGGCGCCCGACAGGTCTGGCTCGATGTCCCAGCCGCGGCCGACCAGCCGCCCCGGCTCCACCACCCACACGTCCGGCGTGGAGTCGTCCACCCCGGCACCCACCCCCCGCAGCATCTGGACCGTCATCCGCAGGTGTGGCGCGCTGGGCACGGGCGGTCCGACGTGGCGTACCACGATGCCCCGGTCGAAGTCGGCGCCGGCGAGCAGCAGGCCGGAGACGAGCTGGCTGGAGGCTGACGCGTCGATGGTCACCTCACCGCCGGCCACCTGGCCGACCCCGCGTACGGTCAGCGGCAGGCCGCCGCCGGGCGAGCTGTCGATGCGCACGCCCACCGAGCGCAGCGCCTCGACCAGCGGGCCGAGCGGGCGGGACCGGGCGCGCGGGTCGCCGTCGAAGGTGACCGGGCCGGTGGCCAGCCCCGCCACCGGCGGCAGGAAGCGCATCACCGTGCCGGCCAGGCCGACGTGGACCCGGGCCGGCCCATGCAGCGGGCGGGGCCGGACCACCCACCGCTGGTCGTCCACTGTGGAGACATGGGCACCCATGGCGCGCAGGCCGGCCGCCATCAGCTCCGTGTCACGGGCGCGCAGCGGAGCGTGCAGTGTGCTCGTACCCACCGACACCGCGGCGAGCACCAGCGCACGGGCGGTCATCGACTTGGATCCGGGCAGGCGGATGGTGGTGGCCACCGGCCCGTGGGCGGTTGGGGCGGTCCACGGCATGAGCGGTCGTCTGGTCGAGGTCGCATCTACCACGGTTCCAGTCTGCCGTCCGGACACGGGCACTGGTAAATATCTATGTTCAGTAATCCTGTCGTGCGTAGCGTATGCGGAGCGCCTACTACCGTTGCGGGCATGTGCGGGCGGTACGCCTCAACACGCAGCACGGCCGACCTGAGCGCCATGTTCGAGGCCGTGGACGAGACCGGTCCCGGGCAGCCCGTTCCCAGCTACAACGTGGCGCCAACCGACTACGTGCCGATTGTGCGGAGGCGCCGGTCAGCGACCGACGGTGGCCGTGTCATCAGCGCAGCGCGGTGGGGCCTGGTGCCGCACTGGGCGCGCGATCCGCGGATCGGTGCCCGCATGATCAACGCCCGGGCCGAGACGCTGGCCACGTCCACCGCGTACGCACCCTCGTTCGCCGCCCGGCGCTGCCTGGTCCCGGCCGACGGCTGGTACGAGTGGACGCCGCTGCCCGGCCCGCTGCGGTCGCCCGGCGCGACGCCGCTGCCCGGCGCACCAAGGTTGCCCGGCGGCGGGGCCGGCTCCCGCCGGGGCGGGGCTCGGCAGGCCTACTTCCTGACCCCGCGGGACGGGGCGCCGCTCGCCTTCGCCGGCCTGTGTGCCAGGGCAGGAGACCTGCTCAGCTGCACCATCGTGACGATGGCCGCCACCGGCGCGCTCGCCGGCGTGCACGACCGGATGCCGTTCGTGCTGCCGCCGGCGTGGTGGGAGCGGTGGCTGGACGGCCCCGCCGACCCGGCCCTGCTGCAGACCCCGCCACCGGCGGAAGTCCTTGCCGGGCTGGAGATCCGGCCGGTCGGCCCGGCCGTCGGCGACGTCCGCAACGACGGCCCGCACCTGGTTGCCAGGATCGAAGCCGCGGCCACCGGTCGGATAGCGCACCGTGGGTCCGATCCGACGTTGTTTTGATCCGGTACGGATACGTATGTCGGCTCAGGTTTTGGGCAATGTGGATCGGGGCTCTTGTCGTAGCAGGTTGATGTGCGATAGAACACAGCGCCGGCAGTGCTTGCGAGAGACGTCGCGACAGATGCCGAGCAGCGCGTGCCGACGCTGTGGCGTCAGGCGCGAAATGACCGTACCGGACCCACGGGGGAGGTGGGTTGATGACTCGGGCGCGCATGCCACGCCCGCACGAGGTCGCCGCGGCGCGCCGGGATCCCCGGCTGATCCGCGCCTTCAGCGAGCAGCACCGGGATCCCGCGTGGCGCACACGCGG
Organism: Micromonosporaceae bacterium; assembly: GCA_035707405.1. Lineage (GTDB taxonomy): Bacteria > Actinomycetota > Actinomycetes > Mycobacteriales > Micromonosporaceae > DASSUC01. The sequence continues at coordinate 6,236 of DASSUC010000022.1, forward strand.
GCTGTGCCAGAACGTCGATCCGGAGACGTTCTTCCCGGCGCCGAGCGAGCCCGCGGACGCGGCGGTGGCCCTGTGCCGGACCTGTGACGTCCAAGGGGCGTGCCTCGCGTGGGCACTCGAGGTCGGCGACTGTCACGGCGTGTGGGGTGCCACGACGCCGCGCGAGCGGCGGGCGATGCTGGTCGCCTGGCGCGCCGACGGCCGCCATCGAGAACAGCTGCCGCTGCTCACCGATACGGTTCCCGCCCCTGACACACTGTCATCAGTGACCGGCGTGCCGGTCCGGGCAGAGCTGGTTCCGGTCCCGGCCGGCTGAGCGGTCCCGGCCCGCCGGGGTCGCCGAGCGGTCGAGCGGACCGGGCAGCGAAAATTGCCGGGTGACCCTGATCGAGACGGCGTACGGGCCGGCCCGGGTGGTTGTGGCCGTGCCGGCCGGTGAGCCGCTCAGCCTGCTCGTTCTCGGCCACGGTGCAGGCGGCGACGTGGACGCGCCCGACCTGGCCGCGGTGGCGGGCGCGGCGCTGGACGCCGGCGCCGTGGTGGCCCGGGTGACCCAGCCGTACCGGGTGGCCGGGCGGCGGGCCCCGGCGCCCGCCGCACAGCTGGACTCCGCGTGGACCGCGGCGGTCGCGCAGCTGCGGGGCGCCGGGCAGCCAGGCGCTGGCCGGCCGCTCATCGTTGGCGGCCGGTCGAGTGGCGCCCGGGTCGCCTGCCGGACCGCCGGCCCACTCGGCGCGGCCGGGGTGGTGGCGTTGGCGTTCCCGCTGCACCCGCCTGGCCGGCCGGACCGGTCCCGGGCCGGCGAGCTGACCACCGGCGTGCCGACGCTGGTCGTCAACGGAGCGGCGGACCCGTTCGGGGTCCCGGTCGCGGACGGCCAGGTCGAGGTGTGCGTACGCCCGGGCGAGCGCCATGACCTGCGCCGTGATCCGGCGGCGGTGGGTGCGGTCGTGGTCGGCTGGCTACGCCGGCATGGCTGGGCCAGCTGAGCCGTCACCGCGGTACGCGGAATTCGCCCGCCATCACCTGGCGTTGCACCGGCCGGAGGCCGTCCGGCCAGGCGGATGGCCCAGTGGGAGGGACGGTCCGTTGGGTATGGCGACCCTGTGCCGGGTGCGCGCTGACAGCCGGGTGCAGCGGGTGCGCAGGCTCCTGACCGGGCCGCCGTGGCCGGCCAGGTATGCGCAGGAATGGGCACCCGGGCAAGGCGTATCCTCGGCGGAACAGCCGCGGCCGGTTCGGCCGCCCGCCCGGACGCAGTCGAGAGTGGATGGCCGAGTGAGCCGAGCCGAAAGGCCTGACGAGCGGCGCGACCGCTTCGAGCGGGATGCGCTGCCCTTCCTCGACCAGCTCTACGCGGCCGGCCTGCGGATGACCCGCAACCCGGCCGACGCCGAGGACCTGGTGCAGGAGACCTTCCTCAAGGCGTTCGCCGCGTTCTACCAGTTCGAGGAGGGCACCAACCTCAAGGCGTGGCTGTACCGGATCCTCACCAACACGTACATCAACTCGTACCGCAAGCGGCAGCGCCAGCCGATCCAGGCCCCGACCGAGGAGATCGCGGACTGGCAGCTCGCCGAGGCCGAGTCCCACACGTCGAGCGGGCTGAAGTCCGCCGAGACCGAGGCGCTGGAGCGGCTGCCCGACTCCGACATC
>DASSUC010000023.1:0-8135 GCA_035707405.1 Micromonosporaceae bacterium
GCCGACTTGACCTGGCCCGGGGTCCAGGTCGGGTGCAGCGCCCGCAGCAGCAGCGCCGAGCCGGCGATGTGCGGGGAGGACATCGACGTGCCCGCGATGGCCTGGAAGTACTCGCCGGGCGGGCCACCGGTCGGCGACTCCCGCACCGGCGTGTGACCGGCCAGGACCTGCACGCCAGGGGCGGTGATGTCCGGCTTGATGCCCAGGCCGCCGGGGCCGCGGGAGGAGAACGCCGCCATCACGTCGCCCTGCCCGTTGACCTTCTGGCCCGCGGTGAAGCTCGCGGTCACGCCGGTGTGCGAGCCCATGAAGCCGAGGAACTCGGTGTCGTCGGCCAGGTGCACGGTCGGCAGCCAGTGGTTGTCGGTCTCCACGTCCTGCAGCACCGGGTTGTAGAGGATCATGCCGATGGCGCCGCCCTGGAAGACGTTGTAGCCCTTGTCCACGCGGGCGATGCCGCCACCCCGCTGGCAGGCCACGATCTTGCCGGTGAAGGTGCCGGCCGGAGCCGGCGCCGAGCAGTTGACGTTGCTGTACGGCGCGGCCGAGGAGAGCACCACCGGCGCCGGCCCGGCACCCGCGGTGATCGAGGCGCCGGTCAGCGTGAGCGTGTCGCCACCCGCCGACAGGGTCAGCGTCGAGACGTACTCCCGGCGCTGGGTGGAGGCGGCCACCGTGGTCACCCACGGCGAGACGTGGTTGACCGTGGCCGCGCCGGGGCCGGAGTTGCCGGCCGAGGCCGCGACGAAGACGCCGGCCGCGTACGCGTCCAGGAACGCGAGCTCGACCGGGTCGCCGAACGGGTTGGTGCCGCCGGAGATCGAGAAGTTGATCACCTTGACACCGTCGAGGATCGCCTGCTGCACGGCGGCGGCCGAGTCGGAGTCGAAGCAGCCGTCGATGCCGCAGACCTTGTAGACCGACACGTACGCGCCGGGCGCGATCCCGTTGACCGGGCCGCGCTCGACCCCGAGCACCTGCGCCGAGGCGAGCACGTTCCCCGCCGAGGTGGAGCCGGTGTGCGTGCCGTGTCCGTTGGAGTCCCGGGCCGTGTGGAACGGCTCGCGGGCCGCCCGGTCCGGGTTGGACAGGTAGGTGGCGAGGAACGGGGCCCCGCCGATGAGCTTGTTGGTGCAGGCGAACGGGTCGGCCGCCGGGGTCAGCGGGTTGTCCCCGAAGTTGCACGCGCGCGGCGTGCCGTCCGCCTTGGGCGGCGGTGCCGGCAGGTGCCCCTGGTCGGCGAAGGACGGGTGCTCCGGCCAGGCGCCGGTGTCCAGCACCCCGAAGATCACGCCCTTGCCGGCGTTGCGGTCCCCGCCGAGCTGCGGGTAGACCGTGGTCGCCCCGATGAAGCCGGGGCTCGAGTCGGTCAGTGGGGCGTGCAGCTCGTCGCGCTGCACGGCGACCACACCGGTGACCGTGAGCAGGTCGCCGATCCGGTTGGCCGGGACGGTCGCGGAGACGCCGCCGTAGACGACCCGCAGCCGCTGGTGCACGGTCAGGCCCGGCACCCGACGCTGAAGCCCGCCGACGACCGCGGCCTCCCGCCCGGCCAGGTAGGACTCGTACCGCTGCTCACCGGCCGAGCGCGACAGCGCCCGACCGGTCACCGACGGGCTGGTGGGCGCGAGCCCACGGACCCCTCCGGCGTACGTGGCGATCGAGTCGTAGTCGAACTTGATCATCACCGACACCGGGGCGGTGTCGGTGCGACCGAGCAGCGACCGGTCGGTCTTGGCCAGCCGGCTCGTCGGCGCCTTGGGACCGTCCACCCGCTCCTGGGCGGACAGTGGCGTGGCGTCGTACGAGCCGGGAGCCTGGGCAGCCGCCGGAACCGCCGCCACCACCGCGAACAGTGGCACGGCCAGGACTCCGGCGAAGGCCGCCCTGGTCCACTTACTGGATCTCATCCCTCTCCCCTCCTCAAAGGGTCCCCACACCGTTGTGGAAAGACCTCGCGCGGTCGCATGAGAACGAGGTCGACCCAGCAACACTGCGCACGCAGAGCGGATGGATCTTTTCATAGCCTTTGTTCGATTGGCTAGGACGCCGGACGCACAATGGCTGATCGGCCGACGTGATCAGAACCCGACGGCGCAGCCGTCCGCACGAGGCTCGGAGCCGGCCACGTACCCCCGGCCGGGCCGGCGCCAGATCGCCTGGCCGTAGCCGAAGAAGCTGGGCTCGTCGGTGACCACCACCTGGTGCCCGCGACGGCGCAGGCCCGCGACGGCGGCCTCGCCCTCCGCCGTGGCGAGCAGCGCCGGCTCCACGTGCACCAGCCGGCCCGAGTGCCAGTACCAGCGGGGTACGCACAGCGCCTCCTGGGGGTCCAGCCCGTCGTCCACTGTGGACATGATCAGCTGGACGTGGCCCTGTGGCTGCATGTGGCCGCCCATCACGCCGAACGGGCCCACCGGCTGCCCGGCGCGGGTCAGGAAGCCCGGGATGATGGTGTGGAACGGGCGCTTGCCCGGCCCGGCCGCGTTCGGGTGCTCCGCGTCCAGGCTGAAACCGGCGCCCCGGTTCTGCAGGCCGAAGCCGAACCCGGGCACCACCACGAACGAGCCGAAGCCCATGTAGTTGGACTGGATCAGGCTGACCATCATGCCGTCGGCGTCGGCGGCGCACAGGTAGACGGTGCCGCCGCGGGCCGGGTCACCCGGTGCCGGGCAGGCCGCCTCGGCACCGACCAGGGCCCGCCGGGCGGCCAGGTAGCCCGGGTCCAGCAGGGCCGCCGTGGGCACCCCGGCGGCCTGCGGGTCGGCCACGTACGCGTGCGCGTCGGCGAAGCCGAGCTTCACCGCCTCGACCTGCCAGTGCAGCCGCTGCTCCAGGCCGGCGCCGGCCGGGTCGAACCCGTCCAGGATGCCCAGCGCGAGCAGCGCCACGATGCCCTGGCAGTTCGGCGGCAGCTCCCACACCTCGTGCCCCCGGTAGCCGACGGCGACCGGCTCGACCCAGGTCGACGTGTGCCCGCTGAGGTCCCCGGCCGCGAGCAGCCCGCCGGTGGCGGCGGAGTAGCCGGCGATGGCCGCAGCGATCTCGCCGTGGTAGAACTCCTCCGCCTTTGACTCGGCGATGAGCCGCAGCGTCCTGGCGGCCGCCGGGTTGGCGAAAAGCTCGCCGGCCCGGGGCGCCCGGCCACCGTCGACGGTGTAGACCCGGGCCCACTCGGCCACCTCCGGCGCGCTGATCTGCGCGTACCGGTCGACCGCCCGCTGCCAGCCGTGCGCCACGGCCGGCGAGACCGGGTAGCCGCGCTCGGCGTACGCCACCGCGTCGGTGAACAGGTCGGCGAAGGGCAGCGCGCCGAACCGCGCGTGCAGGTCCCGCCAGCCGGCCGGAGCGCCCGGCACGGTCACCGGCGGCCAGCCGAACGGCGGCATCGCCTGCGCGGCCGTCGCCTGCGCCCCACCGAGCGCCGCGGCCGGCGCCGTCCCGGCCCCGGCGGCCTGCGCGGCCTCGATGGTCAGCGCCGCCGGCGCCCGGCCGGAGCCGTTCAACCCGTGCAGGCGGGTGCCGTCCCAGACGATCGCGAAGAGGTCGCCGCCGATGTCGTTGGAGCCCGGCTGGACCACGGTCAGCGCGATGGCGGTGGCGAGCGCCGCGTCCACCGCGTTGCCGCCGCGGCGCAGCGCGGCCAGCCCGGCGCTGGCGGCCAGCGGCTGGCTGGTCGCCACGGCGCCGCGCGGGGCATAGAGCGGCTTGCGGTCAATGCTCGGCACTCGAACATTGGACCTTCCCGAAGGCTGGCTGTCCACCCGGGACACCGGGGTGACCTGGCGCTTCTCCTGGACTGTGTCCTGGGCCATGTCCTGGGCCGTGCACCGCGAGCAGGACGGCACCGCGGCGGACCGCGGTCACCCCGCCGGGCAGCGCCGCCGGGCCCTGCCCACGCCAGGCCGTGACCAGGGCATCGAGCGCGGCCACGTGGCGGTGGGACAGGGCGGCGCCGGGCACCCCGTGCTGGCGGGCCCAGGCGTGCAGCACCCGGGTACGCAGCGCTGCGGGCAGCTCGCGTAGCGCCGGCACGTGCAGCATGCCTTCCGCGTCGGTCGCCGCCGCGCCCGCCGAGGCGGCGAGCGCGTCCAGGCAGTCGGCATCGGCGGCGAGCAGCCCTGCGGTGCGCGCCAGGTTGTCCACGACGTCCGGGCCGAGCGCCGCGACCAGCGCCGGCAGCGCCGCTGCGCGCACCCGCACCCGCGCGTACGCCGGGTCGGCGTTGTGCGGGTCGACCCACGCCGTGAGGTCCAGGGCGGTACACGCCTGCTCGGTCTGGGCCCGGGAGATGTCCAGCAGCGGGCGCAGCAGGGTCACCCCGTCGACCTCCCGCCGGGGGCGCATGCCGGAAAGGCCCCGCGGCCCGCCGCCCCGGGCCAGCGCGAGCAGCACGGTCTCGGCCTGGTCGTCGCGGGTGTGCCCGAGCAGCACCGCCGCGGCACCGTGCCGGTGCGCCGCCGCCAGCAGCGCGGCGTAGCGGGCCTCGCGCGCGGCGGCCTCCGGGCCGCCCCGGCGGCCGGCCACCCGCACCGGGCACACCTCCACCGGGTCGAGCCCGGCCCGGGTGCCCCAAGCCGCGACCTCGGCCGCCCGCTCGGCCGAGCCCGGCTGGAGCCCATGGTCAACGGTGACGAGCCCGGCCCGCAGGCCCAGCCGCGGCGCCACGAAGGCCGTCGCCGCCGCCAGCGCCAGCGAGTCGGCCCCGCCGGAGCAGGCGACGAGGACCGGCGTGGCCCGTTCGTACCCGGACAGGGCGGTCCGGACCGCGGTCCGGACCGCGGCTACCGGTGGCGCCAGCGCGGCCACTGCTCAGGCCGGGGTCCCGGTGTGCACACGCGCCACCCAGGCGTCCGGGTCGGCCAGCTCGGACAGGCGCGGCAGCGTCAACGGCGACTCCCACACCCGGTTGAAGCCGGCCATGCCCACCCGCTCGACAACGCCGTGCACGAACTTGCGGCCCTCGGCGTACTGGCGCATCTTCACCTCGATGCCGAGCAGCCGGCGCAGCGCCTTCTCGATCGGGTTCGCGGTCTGGCGGCGCCGGTTGAACCGGGCCCGGATCTCCTCCACGGTCGGGATCACGCTCGGGCCGACCCCGTCCATGACGAACTCGGCGTGCCCTTCGAGCAGCGTCATCACCGCGGTCAGCCGGTCCAGCACGGCCTTCTGTCCCGGGGTCTGCACGATGTCCAGCACGCTCGCCCGGCTGTCCGGGTCGCGGATCGCCTCGGCGAGCGTGGACACCCCGCGCCGCAGCCGCTCGACCATGTGCTCACCGGCCTGGGAGGCGTCGACGAACGCCTGCACCTCGCCCAGGAAGTGCGCCCGCATCCAGGGCACCGCGGTGAACTGGGTGCGGTGGGTCACCTCGTGCAGGCACACCCAGAGCCGGAAGTCGCGCGAGTCCGCCCCCAGCTTGCGCTCGGTCTCCACGATGTTCGGCGCCACCAGCAGGAGCTGGCCCGGGTCGCCGGAGAAGACCTCGTACTGCCCGAGCACCTTGCCGGACAGGTAGGCCAGCACGGTGCCGGCCTGCACCCCGGTCACCCGGGAGCCCACCGCCTCGACCAAGGGGCTGGCCTGCTTGTCACCGGTCAGCCGGTGCACCAGGGGGGTGATCACGCGGCGCAGCCCGTCGATGTTGACCGCGGCCCAGTCCCGGCGGTCCACCACCCGCACCCCCGGCTGCCCGAGCCGGGAGTGCAGGCCGGTGAAGGCCGCCACGTGCCCGGCCGCCTCCTCGGTGAGCACCCGCAGGTCCGCGACCACCTCCGCGGCTTCGTCGTAGGTCACCTTGGGCCCGGTCTTGCCCAGCGTCGCCGCCGTCGCCGCCGCGAGTTCCCAGTCCACGAGCTGCACCATGGCTACGACGTTACCCGCGCTGCCCGCAGCCGCCCCTTATTGATCACCGCTCGCCTCCCATCCGGGTCTCACCCCTGGCAGCCACAGCCGGCGAGCGCCGCGGCGATCCGGTCGATGGCGTCCTGGGCCGGGAACTGGCCGACGGGCACCCGGTCGGCGAGCACGGCGAACGCGAGCAGCCGGCCGTCGCGGGTGACCACGATGCCGGCGATGGCCGAGATGCCGCTCAGCGTGCCGGTCTTGGCGCGTACGGTGCCGACGCCGGGGCGTACCGGCGCTGCGGTGCGGTAACGGTCCCGCAGCGTGCCGGAGTAGCCGGCCACCGGCAGGCCGGAGAAGATGCCGTGCAGCTCCGGCCGGTCCGCCCGGGCGGCGAGCGCCACCACGTCGGTGAGCAGGGACGGCGTGAGCCGGTTCAGCCGGGACAGCCCGCTGCCGTCGAAGAGCGTGCCCTCCGCGACCGGCAGGCCCAGCTCACCGAGCACGGCCGCGACCGCCGCCGCGGCCCCCGCGAACGACGCCGGCGCCCCCTTGGCCAGAGCCACCTGGCGGGCGAGCGCCTCGGCGACCACGTTGTCGCTGTCCGCCAGCATGATCTCCACCAGGCGGACCAGCGGCGCCGAGTAGACGGTGCCGAGCGGGGTGCCCGGCGCCGGTGGCGTCGTGGCCGGTCCCGAGCCGCCGGACCCCGGCGCGGTGCCCGGCGCGGTGGTGGCCGGTGCGGTGCCCGGCGTGGCCGCTCCCGGGTCGGCCGGGCCGGGCGCCCGGCCCCGGCTCACCGCGGTGGCCGGCAGGCCGAGCGCCCGGGCGAAGGCCTGGGCGGCGGCGAGGTCGGGGGCACTGTGGCGCAGTGCCGGCCCTTTGAGGTCCTTCGGGTCGATCCGGCCGGCGTCGGCCATCAGGGCGGTCACCGGTCCGGCGTACCCGCCGGTCGCGATGTCCGGGTCCCAGCCCGGCCCGTACGCCGGCCCGGTGAACCGGGAAGAGTCGAAGACCACCCGGGTGGGCGCCACGCCGCCGAGGGCCCGGGTGACCTGGCGGGCCAGGTCGTCCAGCCGGCCGGCGCCCGGGTAGCTGCCGCCGGCCCTGGCGGCCAGGGTCGGGTCCCCGCCGCCGACCAGGACCACCTCACCCGGGCCCGGGCCGGCCACCGCCACGGTCGGGATCCGGTACGCCGCCCCCCGGGCGGCGAGCACGGCGACGGCCGTGACCAGCTTGGTGGTTGACGCCGGCGTCGTCGGCGCGGCCGCGCCGCGGGCGTAGAAGCTCTCCCCGGTGAGCACGTCCGTGACCGAGGCGGCCACCGGCGCGCCCAGCCGCGGGTCGCGCAGCAGCGGGTCGAGCGCGGCGGCCACCCCGGCCGCGGTGGGCGCCGGCGCGTCCGCGCCCGCCGCGGCGAGCACCGGCGAGGGCGTGGCTTCGGCAGCCGGCGAGGCCGACGGGGCCGCCGCCGAGCCGCCGAGCCAGCCGCGCACCGGTCCCGGCCGGACCACCAGCACGCCGGCCCCGGCCAGCCCGAGAGCCAGCAGGCAGGCCAGCACCACCACCAGCACGGTGCGCCGGCCGGACCCCGGCGCCGGACCGCCCAGCCGTGGGTACGCCGGTGGTGGGTACGCCGGTGGTTGGTACCCCGATGGTTGGTACCCCGATGGTTGGTACGCCGGCGGTGCTGGGTGTGCCGGCGGTGCGCTGCCGGTCGGCCCGGCCCCCGGCGCTGTCGTCGCGGATGGGCCGTCGGGGTGCCGGCCCGCGGGGTAGTAGATCCGGCCCCGCGGCGGTGGTGAGCTGGGCGCATCCGGTGGTGGGGAGCCGGGTGTGACCGGCTGCTGGGGCCCGGGCCCGCCCGGTGGGTCGTTGCCCCGCCCGGGGACGTAGTACGACGGGTACCCGTCGGTCGGGCCGGTAGGTCCGTCGTACCTCGCCACCGGCCCCTCCCCGCTGCCTGGCTGGTTCTACGCGAGACTAGACCTCGACCGCCACACCCGGTCCCACCGGTCGAAAGCAGGGAGCGTGAGATGGATTTCGACGTCACGGTTGAGATCCCGAAGGGACACCGCAACAAGTACGAGGTGGACCACGCCACCGGCCGCATCCGCCTGGACCGGACGCTGTTCACCGCCACCCAGTATCCGGCCGACTACGGCTTCATCGAGGACACCCTCGGCGAGGACGGCGACCCGCTCGACGCGCTGGTGCTGGTGCAGGAGCCGACGTTCCCCGGCTGCCTGATCCGCTGCCGCGCGATCGGGATGTACCGGATGCGCGACGAG
>DASSUC010000024.1:0-23753 GCA_035707405.1 Micromonosporaceae bacterium
CGGCTCCTGGTCCTCGGGCACCCCGGCGGCCATCGCCCGGTGGCGTTCCAGCTCCGCGTCGAACTCGGCGCCGAGCAGGATCGCGATGTTCGAGATCCACAGCCAGACGAGGAAGATGATCGCGCTGGCGAGGGTGCCGTAGGTCTTGTTGTAGGAGCCGAAGTTCGCCACGTAGACCGCGAACGCGCCGGACGCGGCCAACCACACCAGCACCGCCAGCACGCCGCCCGGGCTGACCCAACGGAACCCGCCGTGGCGCGCGTTGGGCGAGGCCCAGTAGAGGATCGCGAACATCAGGCTGACCAGCACCACCAGCACCGGCCACTTGGCGATGTTCCAGACCGCGAGGACGGTGGAGCCGATCCCGACCGCCTCCCCGACCTGCCTGGCCAACTCCCCGGTGAGCACCACGATCGCGGTGCTGGCCACGAGCAGGAGGCCGATCACCGCGGTGATGCCGATCCGGATCGGCAGCGTCTTCCAGATGGGCCGGCCCTCGGGCACGTCGTAGATCGCGTTCGAGGCGCGCATGAACGCACCGATGTAGCCGGAGGCGGACCAGAGCGCGACCAGCAGGCCGACCACTGCCGCCACCCCGGCCGAGGACGGGTTCTGGACGTTGGCCACCGCCTGGTTGAGCACGTCGCGTACTGCTCCCGGGGTGGCCTCGCCGATGTTGCTCACCAGGGACTGCGTGAGCGAGTCGCTGAACAGGCCCATCGCTGAGATCAGCAACAGCAGTCCGGGGAAGATCGACAGCACGCCGTAGTAGGTCAGGGCGGCCGCCCAGTCGGTGAGGTTGTCGTCCATGAACTCCCGGACTGTCCGCTTCAGCACCGCCCACCACGACTCGCTGCGCAGCTCGGTGGGGCTGTCCGGACCTTCGTCCGGACCCACCGGAGCCCTCCGGTAACCCTGCCGCTCGCGGTACTGCTGCCCGCGGTTGCGCTGCTTGGATGTCATGCGAGCGTCTGTGCCCAGCGCGGGCCGACTTAATCGAGCCCGGCGTACCGTTGCGCGTACCGTCCGCCGGCGGCGAGCAGCTCGGCGTGCGTGCCGCGCTCGACGATGCGGCCGCCCTCCAGCACCAGGACCAGGTCCGCGCCCTGCACGGTGGAGATCCGGTGGGCCACCACGAAGCTGGTACGCCCGGCGCGCAGCGCTCCCATCGCCTGCCGGACGAGCGCCTCGGTGCGGCTGTCCACCGCGCTGGCCGCCTCGTCGAGCACGAGGACCGCCGGCTGGGCCAGGAACGCCCGGGCGATGGTGACCAGCTGCCGCTCACCGTCGCTGAGGTTGGCACCGTCCTCGGCCACCACCGTGTGGTAGCCGCCGGGCAGGGTGCGCACGAACCGGTCCACGCAGGTCGCCCGCGCCGCGGCCACGATCTCGCCGGCGCTCGCGCCCGGCGCGCCGTACCCGATGTTGTCGGCGATCGTCCCGTGGAACAGCCAGGTGTCCTGGTCGACGACGCCGATGGCGGAGCGCAGCCGGGCCCGGGGCAGCTCCGCGAGGTCCACGCCGTCCAGCGTGACCCGCCCGCGGGTGACCTCGTAGCAGCGGGCCAGCAGGCGCACCAGCGTGGTCTTGCCGGCACCGGTGGGCCCGACCACGGCCACCGTCTGGCCCGGCTCCACGGCCAGCGAGACGTCATCGAGCACCGGCACGCCCGGCTCGTACGAGAAGCAGACGTGCTCGAACGTGACCCGCCCGCGAGCCGGGGCGCGCGGACCCGGCCGGTCGGGTGGGTCCGGCGGCTGCTCGGCGGCGTCGAGGAGCTCGAAGACCCGTTCCGCCGAGGCGACGCCCGACTGCAGGAGGTTGAGCATGCCCGCCACCTGCGTGACCGGCTGGCCGAACTGCCGGGCGTAGTGGATGAACGCCTGCACCTCGCCGAGCGAGACCGCGCCGGCGGCCACCCGTACCCCGCCTACCACGGCGACCAGGACGTAGCTGAGGTTGCCCACGAACAGCAGCGCCGGCTGGATGATGCCGGAGACGGCCTGGGCCCGCGACGTGGCCGCGCACAGCGCGGCGTTGCGGGCCTGGAACGCCAGCCCGGCCGCTTGCTGCCGGCCGAAGGCCCGCACCACCTGGTGCGCGGTGTACGCCTCCTCGACGTGGGCCGCCAGCGCGCCGGTGGCGGCCCACTGGGCGACGAAGTGGGGCTGGGCCCGTCGTCCCACGGCGGCCGCCACCACGACCGACAGCGGCACGGTCACCAGCGCGATGCCGGCCAGCAGCGGGGAGATCCAGAACATCATGACCAGTACGCCGGCGAGGACCAGCAGCGACCAGACGACCTGCTGGAACACCTGCTGGAGGCTGTACGCGACATTGTCGATGTCGTTGGTGACCCGGCTGAGTAGCTCCCCCCGGGGCTGGCGGTCCAGGTGGCGCAGCGGCACCCGGGCGAGCTTGGCCTGAGCCTGGCCGCGCAGGTCGAGCACTGCCCGCTGCACGATCCGGGTGGCGAGCCGGCCCTGCACCAGGCCGAGCAGTGACGCGAGCACGGCCACCACCCCGAAGGCGCCGAGGACGTGCGCGAGCCGGGTGAGGTCGACACCCTCCCCGGGGACGGCGTCGGTCGCGGCCACCAGGTCGGCGAAGGTGCCCCGGCCCTCGCCGCGCAGGTGCTCGACGGCCTGCGCTCTGGTCATGCCGGCCGGCAGCTGGTTGCCCACCACGCCGGCGAAGACCACATCGGTCGCGCGCCCGAGCAGCGTCGGGGCGAGGACGGAGAGCGCGACGCTGGCCGTGCCCGCAGCCAGCATGGCGAGCGTCACTGTCCGCTGTGGACGCAGCATCCGCAGCAGCCTTCGGCTGGAGCCGGCGAGGTCGACCGCCCGGGGGGCGCTCATGCCACGACCGGCTGCCCGACCGCCTCGGCGGTGACGATCTCCTGGTAGATCCGGTTGGTGCCGGCCAGCTCCTGGTGGGTGCCGACGCCGGCCACCCGGCCGCCGTCGAGGACCACGATGCGGTCGGCGTGGCGGATGGTGCGTACCCGCTGGGCGGCGATGACCACGGTGGCGCCGGCGGCCTGCCGGGCGAGCGCGGCGCGCAGCGCGGCCTCGGTCGCGTTGTCGAGCGCGCTGAACGCGTCGTCGAACAGGTAGATGTCCGGCCGGTGGACCAGCGCCCGGGCGACCGCCAGCCGCTGGCGCTGCCCGCCGGAGAGGTTGCCGCCGCCCTGCGTGACCGGGCTGTCCAGGCCTTCGGGCAGCCGTTCCACGAAGGTCCGGGCCTGCGCGACGGCAAGGGCGTGCCAGAGCTCGGTGTCGGTGGCGTCCGGCCGGCCGTAGCAGAGGTTGGCGCGCACGGTCCCGGCGAACAGGTACGGCCGCTGCGGCACCAGCCCGACGGTCGCAGCGAGCAGCGCCGGCTCCAGGTCCCGGACGTCGACGCCGCCGACCAGCACCGCGCCGCTGGTCGCCGCCAGCAGCCGGGGGGCCAGGCGCAGCAGCGTGGACTTGCCGCTGCCGGTGCTGCCGACCACGCCGGTCGTCCCGCCCGGGCCGATCAGCAGGTCGACGTCGTGCAGCACGGCCGCCTCCGCCCCGGGGTAGTGGAAGCCGGCGGACCGCAGCTCCAGGCGCCCACGGGCGCCCAGCCGGCGGACCGGTCTGGCCGGCGGCCGGATGCCTGGCTCGGTGCGCAGGATCTCGGCGATGCGCCCCGCGCAGGCCTCGGCCCGCGGCACCGCCATGAGCAGCGAGGTCGCCATCATGACGGCCCCCAGGATCTGGGCCAGGTAGGTGAGGAAGGCGACCAGCTCACCGATGCCCAGCGAGCCGGCGTCGGCCCGGTGGCCGCCATACCACAGCACGGCCGCGCTGGACGCGTTGACCACCAGCAGCACCGCCGGGCCCAGCACGGCCACGAGCCGGCCGGCTCCGGTGGCGGCCCGGGCCAGCTCGGCGTTTGCCCGGGCGAACCGCTGCTGCTCGTACGCGTCCCGGTCGAAGGCGCGGATGACGCGTACCCCGGTGACCTGCTCCCGCAGCAGCCGGTTGATCATGTCGATGCGCTCCTGGGCGGCCCGGAAGAGGGGGCGCACCCGGTGCAGCACCAGCGCCGCGACGGCGGCCAGCACCGGCACGCTGACCAGCAGCAGGGCGGAGAGCGGGACGTCCTGCCGCAGCGCCATCGCCACGCCGCCGAGGCACATGACCGGGGCGGACACGGCCTGGGTGAGACCGAGCAGGACGAGCGTCTGCACCTGCTGGACGTCGTTGGTGGTCCGGGTGACCAGGGACGCCGTGCCGAAGCGCCCCAGCTCGCGGTCTGTGCAGGCGAGGACCTGGCAGAACACCGCGGCCCGCAGGTCACGGCCGAGGCCGGCCGCGGTGCGGGCGGCGAGGTATGCCGCGGTCACCAGGCAGCCGACCTGCGGCAGCGTCACCGCCAGCATCAGGCCGCCGGTGCGCAGGACGTGGCCCGAGTCGCCGCGGAGCACCCCGTTGTCGATGAGGTCGGCGTTGAGGGTGGGCAGGTAGAGGATGGCCAGGGTCTGGGCCAGCTCCAGGACGGTGACCAGGGCCACCGGCCCGGCGTACCGGCGCAGGTGGGTGGCGAGCAGCCGGGCCAGCGCCGCTGGGCCGCCGCCGCGGCCGGGGTGGCGTGGCCTGGTCACCGCCGGGCGAGCGGCTGGCCGTTGCGGCCGTGGCCGTGCCCGTCGCCGTGGCCGTGGCCGTGGCCGTGCCCATCGCCATCGCCATCGCCGTGGCTGTGGCCGTGGTCCAGGGCCTCCTGGCAGCGGGCCTGCCGCAGCAGCAGGGCCGGGCGGTCCGCGCGGTCATGCCGCAGGGCGAGGGCGTAGTCCGTCAGGGCCTCCGCCAGCCGGCCGGCCGACTCGTACGCGACGCCGCGGTTGTAGCGGATGTCCGGGTTGTCACTGTCGGCGGCCAGGGCGCGGGTGAGGTCGGCGACCGCCGCGTCGTAGCAGCCCTCCTCGTAGCGGGCCACCGCCCGGTTGACCAGCGCCTCGGTCAGCTCCGGGTCGAGCCGGAGAGCCCGGTCGAACGCGTCCCGCGCCGGGGCGTACTCGGCCAGGTCGAGCAGGGCGAGCCCGAGCGTGCAGTGCAGGCGTGCCGCGTCCGGGGTGACCGCGAGGCCGGCGCGGGCCTGTGCGGCGGCGGCGATCGGGTCGCCCGCGTCCAGCAGCAGTGAGGCCAGCCCCACCCGCGCGTCCAGGTGGTCCGGCTCCAGGTCCAGGACGCGCTGGAGCTCGCGCATCGCCCCGTCCCGGTCGCCGGTCGCCGCGCGCAGGTCCCCGATGTTGTAGAACAGCTCCGGGAACGGCGGGCCGAGCCGCGCCGCCACCTCGTAGTCGCCGAGCGCCTCGGCGCGCCGGCCCAGCTGGCTCAGCAGGTTCGCGCGGTCGAAGCGGTACTCCGGATAGTGCGGGTCCACACCGATCACGTAGTCGAGCTCGGCCAGCGCCTCCTCGTGCCGGCCCAGCGCGGCAAGCACCTGGCTGCGGTTGTGCCGCAGCACCGACCGGTGCAGCTGGTGCCGGTCCGCCGGCAGCTCCCGGTCCAGCCGCTCGATGCCGTCGCTGACCAGCCGCAGCGCCTCCTCCACGTTGCCCAGGTGCAGCTCCACCAGGGCCTTCCCGTTGTTCATGAACACGCTGTGGAACGCCCGGTCGGCCGGGTCGGGCAGCAGGCCGGCGAGGGCGACCGCGGTGTTGACGTGGGCCCGGGCCCGGATGTGGTCCTTGTGCTGCGGGTCGTAGATGCGGGTGTACAGCATGGCCAGCGTGTACGAAAGGATCATGTGCCGGTACGGGTGCACCGACCGGGAGAGCAGGTCGTAGTAGATCGGCTCGGTCTCGGCCGCCCGCAGCAGCAGGGCGAGGAAGTCCGCGCGCTGGGTCTGCGCCCGGTAGTGCTCGGCTGGCTCGGCCTGCGGGTCGATGGTGGTGGCCAGCTGCTCCACGAGCTCCAGGCCGGCGTGGTAGTAGGCCATGCCCATGCAGTGCTCGATGGCGGCCCAGTACGCCGCCCGCCCGGCCGTGCCGGGCGCGCTGCCCAGGCTCCGGTGGTACGGGACCGCGCCGAGCCGGTACGACCACTCGCCGCGCTCTTCCAGCTCGGCCGCCCGCTCGTCGTGCAGCCGTACCCGCAGCTCGGGGTCCATGCCCCGGTAGGCCTCGATCTCGGCGGCGACGTCGCTGGTGCCGTCGGAGGCGATGAAGGCGGCTGCCAGGTCCGCACCTGTCCGGCCGTGCGCCGCGCCGCCGGGGTCGGGTGCGGGGTCCACGGCGACGATCCGCCGGCAGTACGCGCGCAGCGCCCGCTCCAGCGTGTCGTCCTGGCCCGGCGCGTTGTCCTGGCCTGGCGCGTTGTCCTGGCCCGTCGCGTTGTCCTGGTCCGGCCGGTGCGTGCAGGCGACCAGCCGGACCTGCGCGGGGTCCAGCCGGCGCAGGGCGATGGAGAGCAGCTCCCGGTCGGTGTGGTCGCCGTGGTCGACGCTGGTGAGGGCGAGCGTCAGGGGCCGGGTCGAGGCGCACTCCCGGAGCAGGTCGACCACGCCGTGCGCGATCCGCCGGGTGCGCAGGTGGGAGTACCAGCGGGTGCGCTCCTCCTGCGGCGCCTGGGCGGTGAGTGTGCCCGGGACCGGCCCCACCAGCGGTTCCAGCTCGGGAGCAACGGCGAGGATCTCGATGGCGTGCCGGCCCAGCAGGTGCGGGCGCTCGGCGGCCAGCCGTGGCAGCAGGGCCCGCACCAGCGAGCCCGTCCCGGTGTACGGGCCGCGCCGGCGCCGGTGGCAGTCGACGATGACGTCGGGAACCAGGGCCTGCGCCGCCGCGGCGCTGGCAGAGCGGCCGGCACCGGTGATCCAGACGTGGCTGCGTGACATGGCGGGCTCCCCAGGCGCTGGTCTGGGCGTTTGGCGGATGGGCGGGGTGTCGGTGCGGGTGGTCGGGTGCGGTCCACTGAGGACCGCACCCGGTACCCCCACCGTTACGGGTTCTCGGGGTGGTTGAACGGGTTCTCCGGGCAGCTGCAGGTGACGACCACATAGCACGGGTTCGCCGCGCTGGTCAGCCGCACCGGTCCGGCCCGGCGTACCTGAAGCCTCTTCATCGCCTTCTCCTCCTCTGCTCGTTGGCGGTCCACTGTCGACCCGCCGGGGAGGTGGCCCCACCCGCCGGTGCGTCGAAGCCCCCGCCGGTGCGTCGAAGCCACAGCATCGGCGGGCCGCCGGACCCGACGCCAACCCTTTCAGCGGTGGCTTAAACCCTTTGCGGTACGGCGCCTGCGAGCGTCGGGTTGACCATCTTCGGAGGCCGAGGCGAGGCTGAGCCATGGCCTGGCGGATCCACTTCACGGCCGAGGACCTGGCGCGCACCAGGGTCTCGGCCAGCCTCGGCCCGCTCGCTGAGACGCTGTTCGGGCTCTCCCTGCTGCGCTGCTCCCGCCGCCGCCCGGCGGCGTTCAGCGGCTGGCGGGACCATGCCCGGGGCCGGCTCACCGCGGACCTTCGACCGTTGGTCGACGTGGTGCCGCTGGAGGCCGGGGGCGTGGACCTGCTCACCCTCACCGGCGAGGCGCCGACCATCGAGCACGGCATCGAGGCGCTGCTGGCCATGCCGCGGGAACGGGTCCTCGCGGAGCTGGAGTTCAGCTCCCGCGACGGCGGGGTGGCCAGCTCGGCGTGGTCGCTGGCGGACCGCGACACCGCAGCCCGCAAGCAGCTGGCGCGTGCCGCACGGGCGGCGTACCGGACGCTGGTGGAGCCGCACTGGGCCCGGGTCAGCACGCACCTGCAGGCGGAGCGGGCGGCGCGGGGCCGGATGGTGCTGGAGGGTGGGGTGGAGCGGCTGCTGGCCACGCTGCACCCGCCGCGGATGCGCTGGCGGCTGCCGGTGCTCGAGGTGCTCGGCGGCGGCGAGATGGACCTGCACCTGGACGGCCGGGGGCTGGTGCTGATCCCGTCGGTCTTCGTCGGCACGGTGCCGGTGCTCCTACAGGATCTGACCGACGAGACGGCGCCGCCCCGGCTGATCTTCCCGGTGGCGATGGACCCGGCGGTGGCGGTCCGGCTGTGGGGCGAGCCGGAGCCGGGCGGGCGGGCGCTGGCCGCACTGGTCGGGCGTACCCGGGCCGCGGTGCTCAGCCGGATCGCCGACGGGTGCACCACGAGCGAGATCGCCCGGCACATCGGCATCTCACCGGCGGCGGCCAGCCAGCACGCCACGGTGCTGCGCGACGCCGGCCTCATCACCACCCGCCGGCAGGGCGGCGCCGTCCTGCACGCGCTCACCCGGCTCGGGGTGGAGCTGCTGGAGGGGCGGTAGGTCGCCAGCTGATCAGATGCGCCAGGTGATGTGCCTGTCCACAGTGGGTAAGAGCAGCCCCGAGAGGGAGGAGCCCACCGTGAAGTTCCAGATCAGGAAGACCAGCGACGGCCAGTTCCGGTTCAACCTCGTGGCCCGTAACGGGCAGGTGATCGCGACCAGCGAGACGTACAGCCGTAAGGCGTCGGCGCTGGCCACGATCCGGTCGATCCAGGCGTCGGCCGGTGCCGCCCGGGTGGAGGACATGACGGTCCAGCGGGCCAGCTGAGGCGCCCGCCGGGGCCCGGGCCGGGGTGACCCCACTGTCCCATGTGGACACCGGTAGAGTCAGGGGATGACCTCGGACCCGAGCACGTTCACGGTCGACGCGATGCTCTGCGACAGCGCCGTCGTCGCCGAGGGCAAGCTGTACATGCAGGGTGGCGGCTGGAACATGCTGTCCACCCAGCAGTTCCCGTTCGTCCAGCCCCGGGTCGGCCTGGCGGTGGTGATCGGGGTGCCGTACACGGAGACGAACCGGCTGCACCAGCTGGAGCTGAAGCTCGAGAGCGAGGACGGTGAGCTGGTCCCGCTCGGGCCGGCCATGCCGCACCCGGACGAGCCGGAGACGATGCACCGGGCCACCGGTGTCGCGGCCCAGTTCAACGTCGGCCGGCCACCGCTGCTCCAGCCCGGTGACCGGCAGAGCCTGCCGTTCGCGATCAACCTCGACCAGCTGGCGTTCGCCACGGCCGGCGCGTACTCGTTCGCCCTGTCGATCGACGGTGAGGAGGCGAACCGCCTGGCCTTCCGGGTCATCTCGACGCAGTGATCTCCCGCCAGTCCTTATCACCGGCCATCAGTGCCTGGACCAGCTCCAGCGCCTCCTCCTCGCCGGCCAGCTCCCACCATCGGGACCGGCCGTCGGAGCCACCCTCCCGGGCCTGCACGAACCAACGGTCCCCGTCCACGCGCAGGTAGATGTCCCTGCGCCCGATCCGTCCCCAGCGTGCGTTCCACCAGTGCCGACGCTGCTCCATTCACCCAGCGTATCGAACATATGTTCGAACAGTAACTAGCTTCTGTCGGCCAGCCAGGCGCGGACCTCGTCGGTGTGCTCGCCCAGCCCGGGTGGCGGGCGACGGTACGACACCGGCGTGCCGGACAGGCCGAGCGGGCTGGCCGCGCTCGCGGTGCCGTCGGCGTGCGCCACGACCGGGGCCAGGCCCAGCCGCTCGGCCAGTGCGTACGCGCCGTCCACCCGATGCACCAGACCGCACGGCACCCTGGCTGCGGTCAGCGCGACGACCCACTCCGCGGCCGGCCGGGTGCCCAGCCGCTCCTCCAGTGCTCGGGCGAGCGCCTCGCGGTGGCGTACCCGCTGGGGGTTGGTGGCGAAGCGGGGATCGGTGGCGAGATCCGGCCGGCCCACGACGGCGGCCAGCCGGCCGAACTGGGCGTCGGTGCCGACCGCCAGCGCGATCGGCTGGTCCGCGGCGTGCAGCGTCTGGTACGGGGCGATGCTCGGGTGGGCGTTGCCGAGCCGCTCCGGCAGCGCCCCGGCGTTGAGGTAGGCCGAACCCTGGTTGACCAGCCCGGCGAGCAGGCTGCCCAGCAGCGTGACCTCGACCCGCTGGCCCTGCCCGGTGCGCTGCCGGGCGAGCAGCGCGGCGAGTACCCCGGTGGTGAGGTTCTGCCCGGCAAGCACGTCGACCAGGGCGACCCCGACCTTGGTCGGCTCCCCGCCGGGCGGCCCGGTCACCGACATCAGGCCGCCTACGGCCTGGACCAGGAAGTCGTACCCGGGCAGCGCCGAGCCCTCACCCCGGCCGAAGCCAGGTCGAGCGCGATGCTGCGCTTGTTGCGGTTGACGCTGAGGAAGTACGTCGACCGGCCGTCCACGGTGGTCGGTGGAGCCCAGGAGCGGGTGTCGTCACCGGTGCCCGGGCGCTCCACCTTCACCACGTCCGCGCCGAGGTCGGCGAAGGTCATCGTGGCCAGGGGACCGGCGAGCACCCGCGAGAAGTCGGCGACCAGGATGCCGTCGAGCGGTGGGCCGACCGTCACGATGCCAGCACACCATGGCGCCCGCCCCGCCGTCGGCCGCTCAGATGCGCGACAGGGCCGCCCGCAACGGGTCGAGCCCGAGCGCACCCAGGTCAAGGGCGTTGCGGTGGAAGGTCTTGAGGTCGAACGCCGCGCCCTTGCGGTCCTTGGCGTCCTGGCGGGCCTGGAGCCAGATCCGCTCGCCCACCTTGTAGGACGGCGCCTGCCCGGGCCAGCCGAGATATCGGTTCAGCTCGAAGCGCAGGTTCTCGTCCGGGATCCGGCAGTGTGCCCGCATGAACTCCCAGCCCAGCTCGGGCGTCCACCGCTCGCCCGGGTGGAAGCCGAACGGGTTGTCGCGCGGGACCTCCAGCTCGAGATGCATGCCGATGTCGACGATGACCCGGCCGGCCCGGAACGCCTGGGCGTCGAGCATGCCCAGCTTGTCGCCCGGGTCCTCCAGGTAGCCCAGCTCGTCCATCAGCCGCTCGGCGTAGAGCGCCCAGCCCTCCCCGTGCCCGGAGATCCAGCAGAGCATCCGCTGCCAGCGGTTGAGCAGCTCGGCGCGCACCTGGGTCTGCGCGATCTGCAGGTGATGGCCTGGGACGCCCTCGTGGTAGACCGTGGTGACCTCGCGCCAGGTGGAGAACTCGTTGATGCCCTGCGGCACCGCCCACCACATCCGCCCGGGGCGGGTGAAGTCCTCGCTCGGGCCGGTGTAGTAGATCCCGCCGTCGCTCGTCGGAGCCAGGCAGCACTCGATGCGGCGCACCTGCTCCGGGATGTCGAAGTGGGTGCCGTGCAGATCGGCGATGGCCTTGTCGGCCAGCAGCTGCATCCAGTCGCGGAACGCCTCCTTGCCGGTGATGTTGCGGGCCGGGTCGGCGTCGAGGGCGGCCACCGCGTCGTCGATGCTGGCACCGGAGCCGGCGATCCGGGCGGAGACCGCCCGCATCTCGGTCTCCACCCGGTGCAGCTCGTCAAAGCCCCAGGCGTAGGTCTCGTCCAGGTCCACCCGGGCACCGAGGAAATACTGGGAGGCGAGCGCGTAGCGGTCGCGGCCGGCGGCCTGCTTCTCCCGGCCCCGCGGGGCCAGCTCCTCCCGCAGGAACCGGCCGAACTCCACGGTCGCCGCGTTGGCCGCCTCGGCGGCCGCGTCGAGCTGTTGCCGCAGCGCGCCCTCGGCGGCCAGCCGCCCGACCAGCGAGCGGTAGAAGTCGTCGCCGTCCGGGCTGGTCCAGATGTCGCACTGCTTGGCGACCTCGAGCATCTGGCGGCGGGCGCTCACGTGGCCCTGGCCGGCGGCGTCCACCAGGGTGCGCTGATACTGGTTGACCGCCTCGGGGAACGCGGCCAGCCGGGCCGCGATGTTGGCGACCGCCTCCTCGCCCTCGGTGGGCATGAGGTCGAAGACCGCGCGCATCTGATGCAGGGCGCTGCCGATCACGCTCAGCTGGCTGGTGGTCTCGCCCGCCTCATATTGTGCGAGCTCCAGGCCGAGCCGCTCCTGCATGGCCTCCTGCGCCACCCGCTCGCGCTCCTCCTCGGGCTCGGCCGCGTCGAGCTGGGCCAGCGTGCTCCGGACCAGGTCGGCCATTGCCGCGAACCCATCCGGGGAGAAGTCGTCCAGCTTGTCGTCATGGCCCGAGATGCCGATGTAGGTGGCGCCGGTGGGGCTCAACCGGGCCCAGTCGTCCACGAACTGGTTGGCAAGGTCATCAACTCGTCCCACGCAGATGACACTACGGGACGCCTACGACATCCTCGCGGGTCTTTTCCCGGTGGCCCGGTGGACGGGGCTCAGGCGGTCCGCCGGGAGCCGATCACGGTCTGGCCGGTGAGCCGGCCGCGCGCCGGGTCGCGGGTGAGAGCGCCGGCGCCGAGCAGCGAGGTCACCGCGGCCGGTACGTCGGCCGCCCGGTAGACGGTCTGCCCGAGGGCGAAGTCCCGCAGCTGGTCGACGGTGCAGGGCCCGGCCTTCAGGTGCCGCAGCAGCTGCCGCTTGAGCGGGCCGAGTGGCGGGCGGAGGGAGATGTCCAGCAGGGCCCGGTCGGGGTCGGTCGGGTCCCGGTAGCGCACGCCGGCGTACTCGTCGACCGCCCACATCGCCTCCTTGAAGGTGACGAGGTGCTTGGCCGAGCCGGTCGCGAAGAGCAGCAGCTGCCCGGTGCCGGCCGCGTCGACGAGCTCCACGCAGGCCACGTGCGGCAGCCCGGCGCCGCCCAGGGCAGCCCGGACCGGGCCGGCAGCCAGCGTCTCGGCGGCGGCGGGGTCCACCGCCAGCAGCAGCTCGGTTCGCCGGCCGGCGGCGAGCTCGGCCAGCTCCTCGAACGCGGGTGGCGGCCCACCCGCCGCGTCGACGTACGCGAACAGCGGCCCGTCAAGTGCGCCCGCGGCCCGCAGCGTCGCGGCGAGCGGGCCGGACGTGACCTGATGGCTCAGCCCGGGCGGGGAGCCCACCTCGGCGAGCACCCCGGCGAGGCTGGCCGCGACGGCCGGGGCGGCATCCTGCGCCACCCCGGCCACGACCACCGCGAGCCGGTGCCGGGCGAGCAGCTCCGGGAACTCGCCGAAGACGCGCAGCGCGGCGGCTGCGGTGCCCTCATCGGGCGCAGCCGGCCGGCCGGCGGGTGGCCCGTCGCCGAGCGGCCAGGTCTGCGCATATGTGGCGCGGCGCGCGTGGTGCAGCGCCGCCGGCGTCCACGCGTCGAGGTACCGCACCAGCAGCTCGCGCTTTACCACCGCGTGCGCCGGCTGCGACACCGGGCCCGACTGCGCGGACATACCCCGGTTGTACCCGGCATGCAGGCCCGCCGCCAGAGCGCTGGCGTCAGCGCGCCAGCGTCACCGGTCAGGCTGGTCCGCGCGCGCCCCGAGCCGCGCCGCCTCGTACCCCAGCTGGAGGAAGTCCGAGGTCGCCACCGCGGTGAAGGCGGTGGCGACCAGCCGGGTCAGCCGGGGCGCGAAGACCAGACCGGCGGTCAGCCCGGTAGCCACCCACACAGCGAGACAGAACGGGCAGCTCACCAGCTCGCCGACGGCGTGGCGGACCGGGCCGTCGGTGCGTACCTCCTCGGTGACCTCGCTCTCGCCGGCCGGCTGCCGGTAGCGCGTGAACGGTGCCCGCAGCGGGCTGGTCACGCTGTCCTTGGCGAGCACCCGGCTGATCTTGTGGGTGGCGATGCCGACGAGGAGCACGTCCCCGGCGGAGACGCGCTCGGGCAGGGGCTGGCGGCGGGCGCGGGCCAGGGCGGCGAGCCCGCCCACGACTGCGGAGTAGGTGCCCATGGTGACCAGGTAGCCGGGCAGGGGGCGCTGGTGCCCGCGGGCGTAGCCGCTGCGTACGGCACTGGCGGCGCGGGAGATCGTCTCAGTCATCTCTGGGGGCTTTCCCGCCCCGTGTGCAGCAGAAACATTCACCGGGGAGGTTTGGGTCGGGCTGCGCTGGGGACACAGGCGTGTCAGGAGGGGGGCCAGGGTGCGCCAGGTACGGTTCCAGGTGCGTCGCGAGGGCGACGTGGATCTGGTCCGCGTCAACGGGGTCCTCGATCTCAGCACGTCTCCGCGGCTGCGTACGGTGCTGCGGGGCTGCCTCGTGGACGGCCCGCGACACCTGGTGGTCGACGTCTCCGGCGTCGACCTCATGGACTGCGGCGCGGTCGGCGTGCTGGTGGTGCAGCGCGGCCAGGCCGAGCAGGCCGGCGGCTCGCTGCGGGTGACCGGCGCCGAAGGGCTGGTCAGGGAGGTCCTTGAGGTCACCGGCGTGGCCAAGGGCCTCGGCCTCCACGACCAGGCGCCTCGTCCGGTCGGCGACACCGCGGACGGCGATGACACGTGCGATGTGCTGCTGCGCATCATGGCCACGGTGCCGGAGCAGTCCGCCGAGTGGCGCTGGCTGCGCGAGGAGGTGATCGAGTGCGGGCTGCCGTACGCGGAGTCGCTGGCCCGGCGGTTCCAGTTCCGCGGGGAGCCCCTGGAGGACCTGACCCAGGTGGCGGCGCTCGGGCTGGTCAAGGCGATCGACCGGTACGACTGCGCGCGCGGGTCGGAGTTCTTCGCGTTCGCCACCCCGACCATCCTCGGCGAGATCAAGCGGTACTTCCGGGACAAGGGCTGGCGGATCCGGGTGCCCCGGCGGTTGCAGGAGCTGCGGCTGCGGCTCGGGCGGGTGGAGACCGAGCTGGCGCAGCAGCTGGGCCGTACCCCCTTGCCCACCGACTACGCCCGGCACCTGGAGGTGGCCGAGCGCGACGTGCTGGCGGCGCTGGCCGCGGCCTCCAGCTACCGGCCCGCCTCGCTGTCGGCCCCGCTCGGACCGGACACCGACGCGGTCCTCGCCGACCCGCTGGGCAGCCCGGACCCGGGCCTGGACGCGGTGGAGAACAGCGAGTCGCTGCGCGTGCTCATCGGCCGGCTTCCCCACCGCGAGCAGCGCATCCTCCTGCTGCGGTTCTTCGGCAACATGACCCAGGCACAGATCGCGGCCGAGGTCGGGCTCTCCCAGATGCACGTCTCCCGGCTGCTCGCCCGGACTCTCGGGGTGCTGCGGGAGGGCCTGTTGGCCGGCTGACCGAGCCGGGGTTTCGGACACGGCCTGAGGTGCGGGTTTGCGCCTCTGACCGCAGGGTAAGCCTGGTTCCACGGACAAGAGGCGGTGCGTCGTCGGTGCTGACTGCTGAGGTGGAGCGGCGTTTCCCGGTCGCGCTGGTCCACCTGCGCGGCCGGCTGGACCAGGTCACCGCCCCGGCCGCCTGCGCCACCCTGCTCGGGTGCCTCACCGAGCAGCCGACCACGGTCGTCGTGGACGTCGGCGACCTGGTCCTGACGGATGACGCGGCGCTGGCCCTGCTGCCGGCGATCTGCCGCCGGGCCGCGCTCTGGCCCGGCGCCGCAGTGCTGTTCTGCGGGCCGCGGCCAGCGATGGTCAAGGCGCTCGACCGGCTGGTGGTGACCCGGCTCGTCAGGGTGTACGGCACCCAGGAGGAGGCGCTTGCGGTGGCTGACCGACGCCCGGTGCCCCCGAGGGTGACCGAGGTACTGCCCCCCGACCGGTACGCCCCGGCCCGGGCGCGGGAGGTGGTGCACGAGGCGTGCCGCGAGTGGGGTCTGCTGGAGCTGGCCCCCCTGGCCCAGCTGCTCGCGACCGAGCTGGTGAGCAACGGGGTGATGCACGCCGGTACGCCGTTGGCCTTCTCGGTGATACTGCGCGGCGGCAACCTCTACGTGGCGGTACGGGACGAGGACCCGCAGCCGGTCCGGATCGGCACCGCAACCGGCACCCTCGACGAGCACGGCCGCGGCCTGCTCGTGGTGGACTCGCTGGCCGCTGCGTGGGGCAGCCTGCCCACGCAGGACGGCAAGGTGGTCTGGGCGGCGGTCCGGGTGCCGCAGGACGAGACCAGCTACGTCTGAAGGGAACAACCCGCTGGTGGAGACCGTGACCGATGCCGTCGTGATCGGAGCCGGACACAACGGTCTGGTCGCGGCGAACCTGCTCGCCGACGCCGGGTGGGACGTGGTGGTGCTCGAGGCCACCGGAAACCCGGGCGGTGCCGTCCGCTCGGCCGAGGTGACCGCGCCCGGCTACCTGAGCGACCTGTGCAGCGCCTTCTACCCGCTGGCCGCCGTCGGCCCGCCGCTGCGGCAGCTAGGTCTCGACGAGTACGGCCTGCGCTGGCGGCACTCGCCCGACGTGCTGGGCCACCTGCTGCCCGACGGGCGGGCCGCGGTGCTCAGCCGGGACCCGGACCGCACGGCCGCCTCGGTGGAGGAGTTCGCCGCCGGTGACGGGCAGCGGTGGAAGGCCGTGTACGCCGACTGGCGCCGCCTCGGCGACCGGCTGCTGGACGGGCTGTTCACGCCGTTCCCGCCGGTGCGCGCCGGGGCCCGGCTCGCCCGCGGGCTGGGCTCGGCCGGGCTGGTCCGGCTGGCCCGGCACTTCCTGCTGCCGGTCCGGGTGCTGGGAGAGGAGCTGTTCCACGGTGCGGGGGCGCGGCTGCTGCTGTCCGGGTGCGCCCTGCACACCGACCTGTCCCCCGAGGACTCCGGCAGCGGCGTCTACGGCTGGCTGCTGGCCATGGTGGGCCAGCAGCACGGCTTCCCGGTGCCGGCCGGCGGGGCCCAGGCGCTCACGGACGCGCTGGTGGCCCGCCTCAGCACGCGCGGCGGCAGGGTCGAGTACGCGGCGGCCGCCGTACACGTGGCGGTGGTGGGCGGCCGGGCGGTCGGGGTGCGCACCGCGGACGGGCGGCGGTGGCGGGCCCGCCGGGCGGTGCTGGCCGACGTGCCGGCACCAGCCCTCTACCTGGACCTGGTCCGGCCGGAGCACCTGCCACCGCGGCTGCTGGCCGACGCGGCCCGCTTCCGCTGGGACGGGGCGACGGTCAAGGTGGACTGGGCCCTGTCCGGCCCGGTGCCGTGGAAGAACGACGCGGTACGCGGCGCCGGCACCGTCCACATGGGAGTCGACGGCCCCGGGTTCACCCGCTACGCCGCCGCGCTCGCCTGCGGCGAGGTGCCGGCCGAGCCGTTCCTCATCGTCGGCCAGATGACCACGTCCGACCCGCGGCGCTCGCCGGCGGGCACCGAGTCGCTGTGGGCGTACACCCACCTGCCCCGGCGGCCCGAGTGGCGGGCGGAGGAGATCGCCGCGCACGCCGCTCGGATCGAGGCGACCCTGGAGCAGTACGCGCCCGGATTCGGCCGGCTGGTGGTGGGGCGGTACGTGGCCGGCCCGGCCGACCTGGAGCGGGAGAACCCGAGCTTGGCCGGCGGCGCGCTCGGCGGCGGGACGGCAGCCGCGTACCAGCAGCTGTTCCTGCGCCCGGTGCCCGGTCTCGGCCGGGCGGACACCCCGGTCGACCGGCTCTACCTGGCCAGCGCGTCGGCCCATCCGGGAGGCGGGGTGCACGGCGGTCCAGGGGCGAACGCCGCCCGCGCCGCCCTGCACCGGGACCGCGCGGTGACCGGCCGGCTCTACGCCGCCGCCATCGCCGCCGCGAACCGCGCCGTGTACGCCGGTGACCGGTCGCCGCTCGGCTAGGCCCGTCCGTTGAGGCGCCCCGGGGCCGCCGCGCGCCCGGGGCCCCGTGGCGGCCAGGGGCCCCATGACGGCCGGACCCGTCGCGGCCGGCGCCGTCAGAGTGGCGGGCGGGTGACCGGCGTGCCAGTCGTCGGGGTGGCTCGGCGGGTCGGGGCGGCCTTGCGGACGGCCAGGTCGGCGAGGCGGCGCAGCGCCTCGCGGTTGCGCCCGTGCAGCAGCAGATCGTTGACCTTCGTCTGGACCCAGTTGAGCGGCCCGGCCCGGAACTCCTCCGCCAGCGTCACCCGGGTCGCGTTCGCATCCACCGGTGTCATCTCGATGCGCACGGTCAGCTCACCCAGCGGCCAGAGCCTGGCCCGCAGGACGAGCAGGGAGGGCGGCTGGCTGTCGATGACCTCCGTGCGGTCCTTCAACGACACCGGCCACGGGCCGGCCTTGTGGTGGATCGCCGTGCCCGGCGCCGGCCAGCCCGGGTCGACATGCCGGATGTGGGCGGTGCCCACGACCCAGTCGCTGTAGCTCCATCCATCTGCCAGGACCGCGAACACCTGCTCCGGCGGCGCCTCGATCCGCTGCTCCACGACGGCCATGCGGAGGGGTTACCCGGAACCGGTCGGCTCACACACGCCACCCACCCGGGCCCCGGGTGATACTGGCCTGACCATGGACCTAATCACCCTTGATGACGTATACGCCGCAGCGAAGAGCATCGCCGGTGTCGCTCTGCGTACCCCGTTGTTGTCCGCACCTTGGGGCGACCGCCTGTGGCTCAAGCCGGAGAGCCTCCAGCCGGTGGGGTCGTTCAAGATACGCGGCGCGACACACGCGATGGCCCGGCTGAGCGCGGAGCAGCGGTCGGCCGGCGTGGTGACGCACTCCTCCGGCAACCACGGCCGGGCCGTGGCCTACGCCGCTGCCGCGTTCGGCGCACCCTGCGTGGTGGTGATGCCCGACGCCGCACCCCCGATGAAGATCGAGGCGGTACGCGCGCTCGGCGCGCAGGTGGAGCTGGTCCCGCCGGCGGACCGGCTGACCCGGGCGGAGGAGCTGGTGGCCGGGCACGGGCTGACGATGATCCCGCCCTTCGACCACCGGGACGTGATCGCCGGCCAGGGCACGGTGGGCCTGGAGATCGTGGAGGACCTGCCCGACGTCGAGGTGGTGCTGGTGCCGGTGGGTGGCGGAGGGCTCGCCTCCGGCGTCGCCACCGCGGTCCGGGCGCTGCACCCGTCGGTACGGGTCGTCGGCGTGGAGCCGGAGCTGGCCGCCGACGCCCGGGAGAGCCTGCGCTCGGGCGAGCTGGTGGTGTGGCCGGTGGAGCAGACCTACCGGACCATGGCCGACGGCCTGCGCACCCACCTCTCCGAGCTGACACTGGCGCACCTGAGGGCCCGGCTGGACGGCATCGTCACCGTGTCGGAGTCGCAGATCGGCGAGGCCGTCGGCGTGTTGGCGCGCGAGGCGCGGCTGGTGGTCGAGCCGAGCGGGGCGCTGGGCGTCGCCGCGCTGCGCCACCACACGGCCGAGCTGCCGGTCGGGCGTACGGTCGCCGTGCTCACCGGCGGCAACCTCGACCCCGCGCTGCTGGCGGCGTTGATAGTGAGCTGAGCAGGGCGTCGGTCGTCGTGGGCGCGGCAGGTAGGTGTATGTGCCGGGTCCTTATGCTCTGCCCCATCTATGCGAGCAGAGCCGGCGGCGCCCGGTCGAGGCCGGCAAAGCCGAACGTCGTGGCGGCCCGCGCGCACGTCGTCCCTGGCGCGGGGCTCGGCCGCCCGAGGAACGCCTTCCTGTCGCGGGGCTCGGCCGCCCGAGGAACGCCTTCCTGGCGCGGGGCGGGGGCGCGCCCGAGGAACCAGGACCGTCACGGCGCCGGAGGCGCGCGGCGATTGCCGGCACGGCGGGTCTACGGGCTCTGCACCGTCAGATACAGCAGAGCATAAGGACCCAGCACCCATCCCCCGGCAGCGCCGATCACCCAGTTGTCCACAGGTTGTCCACAGGTAGTTCACCCCAGTTGTGCGCCCGATGCCAGGGCGGGGAGACTCTCCGACCATGGTGGACGACCCCATCGACCTTGGTGCGTTGCTGCGGGCGTTGCGCCGCCGAGCCGACCTGAGCCAGCGGGAGCTGGCCGAGCGTGCCGGTGTTCCGGCGAGCACGGTGGGGAACGTGGAGGCCGGCCGGACCACCGATCCGCGGTTCCGCACTGTCGAGCGACTGGCCGCAGCCGTCGGTGTCCGCGTAGAGTTCCGGGTCGGCGGGGCCGAGGGTCGCTCAGATGGGGGAGTCCAGGCCGTGACCGGTGGCGTAGTGGGCGACCGGGTGCTGGAGGCAGCCCGGGCTGAGCTGCGGGACCGGGCCGGTCGCCGGTACCCCGCTCATCTCGATCTCCGCCCGGTGGTGTCCCTGTATGACTGGTGGGGCAGCTCGATGCGGCGCCCCCGGGCACGGTCGGCGGAGCCGCCCCAGTTCACTTTCGACCGCGACCGTGGTGTTCGGGACATGCGGAGATGGCGTACCGCGGATGAGGTCGCAGTGATCGACCCGATCCGGACCCACCGGCTGAGGCCCGGTGACGAGCGCGCGCTGGAGCCGATGTCGCGCGCCGCCGCAGCGCGTTACCTGGCCTCGCCCGGCGTGCACCATTTCGTAGCGTGGCGGCACGAGGCCGACGTGGCCGGGCACCTGGCCGCCCAGCTGTACCGCGACCCGGACGGGGACAAGGACTGGTTCGTGGTCGTCAAGCTCACCGTGGTCGACGGATGGCGTGGTGAGGGCGTAGCACTGAGCCTGGTTGTGGCGCTGCTCGACGAGGCGGACCGGATCGGCGCGGGGGCGGTCGCGGCGGTCGCTGCGACGCCGGAGGACGAGGAGCGGCTACGCAAGCTGGGCTTCAGGCGGCTTCCGGTACAGCCGGTGGCTCTGGTGCTGCCGAGCTGACGGTCGCCGCGTTGACCAGGTCCAGGATCCAGGCCATCACGAACGCCTCCTCCTTCCACGCGTCGTAGCGACCGCTGGGGCCGCCGTGGCCCGCCTCCATCTTGGTCTTGAGCAGGTACCGCCCGCCGGGGGCCACGGCCCGCAGCTTCGCCACCCACTTGGCCGGCTCGTGGAACAGCACCCGGGTGTCGTTGAGGCCGGTCATCGCGAGGATGGCCGGGTAGCTGACCGCGGCCACGTTCTCGTACGGGGTGTACGACCGCATGTACTCGTACACCTCGGGGGACTCGAGCGGGTTGCCCCACTCCTCCCACTCGGTCACGGTCAGCGGCAGGGACGGGTCCAGGATCGTGTTGAGCGCGTCCACGAACGGCACCTGCGCCACGATGCCGGCGAACGCCTCCGGCGCCAGGTTCGCCACCGCGCCCACCAGCAGGCCGCCGGCTGACCCACCGCGCGCCACCAGCCGGTCGGTCGACGTCCAGCCGACCTTCACCAGGTGCCGGGCGCAGGCGACGAAGTCGGTGAACGTGTTCTTCTTCGCCAGCAGCTTGCCGTCGTCGTACCAGCGGCGGCCCAGCTCGCCGCCGCCGCGGATGTGCGCGACGGCGAAGACCAGGCCCCGGTCCACAAGGGACAGCCGGGGGATCGAGAACCACGGGTCCATCGAGGCCTCGTACGAGCCGTACCCGTAGAGCACGCACGGCGCGGAACCGTCCCGCGGCGTGCCCTTGCGGCAGACCAGCGAGACCGGCACCCGGGTGCCGTCGTCGGCGAGGGCCCACTCGCGGTGCTGCTCGTACTGCTCCGGGTCGTAGCCGCCCAGCACCGGCCTGCGCTTGCGCAGCACCATCCGCCGGGTGACCAGGTCGTAGTCGTAGACCGAGTCGGGGGTGACCAGCGATGCGTAGCCCAGCCGCACCGCCGTGGTCTGGTACTCGGGGTTGTTGCCCAGGTTGACCGTGTAGATCGGCTCCGGGAAGCTCACGTCGTAACCCTCGGAGGTGTCCAGCGGGAGCACCCGCAGGCCGGTCAGCCCGTCCCGGCGCTGGGTCACCACCAGGTGGTGGGCGAACGCGTCGACATCGGTCAGCCGGGTCCCGGGCGAGTGCTCGACCAGCGGCACCCACTCCCCGGGGGTGTCGACCGAGGTGTACGCCAGCTCGAAGTCCTCGGCGCCGTCGTTGTGCAGGATCAGCAGCCGGTGGCCGTGGTGCTCGACCGAGTACTCCACGCCCTGCCGGCGCGGGGCGACCACCCGCGGGGTCGCGGTCGGGGCGTCGGCGGGGATCAGGTGGACCTCTGAGGTGACCTTGCTGTGCACGTCGATGACGATGAACTTCTCGGAGCGGGTCAGGTCCACCCCGACCCAGAAGCGCTCGTCGCGCTCCTCGAAGATCATCTCGTCAGCGGAGGTCGGGCTGCCGACCAGGTGGCGCCAGACCCGGTAGGGCCGCCACGCGTCGTCCACGGTCAGGTAGAACAGCGTCGACGCGTCCGCCGACCAGGCCGAGCCGTGGAAGACGTTGGGCACCTCGTCCGGCAGCACCTCGCCGGTGGCCAGGTCCTTGACGTGCAGGGTGAACCGCTCGTCGCCGGAGAAGTCGACCGAGTAGGCCAGCCACCGCCCGTCCGGGCTGATGTCGAACGTGCCAAGCGAGAAGAACTCGTGCCCTTCGGCGAGCTGGTTGCCGTCGAGCAGCACCTCCTCGCCGTCGAGCGGCCCGCCGTCCGCGGTGGCCGGGGGGTCGACCTCCCCTTCGCGTACGGCCCGCCGGCAGCGGATGCCGTACTGGCTGCCCTCGACCGTGCGGGTGTAGTACCAGTAGCCGCCCTTGCGCGCCGGCACGGACAGGTCGGTCTCCTGGGTGCGCCGGCGGATCTCGTCGAAGAGCGCCTCCCGCAGCCGCCCCAGGTGACCGGTCGCCGCCTCGGTGTAGGCGTTCTCCGCCTCCAGGTAGGCGATCGTGTCCGGGTCGTTCTTGTCGCGCAGCCAGGCGTAGTCGTCGAGGACGGTCTCGCCGTGGTGGACGCGCTCGGTCGGCGCTCGCTTGGCGACCGGCGGAGAGGGCAGCTCTTTTGTCACCCGTCCACGTTACTGTGTCGGGTATGCCCGCGGGTGTGGTGGATGGCCTCGCCGCACGGCTGCGGCGGGAGCTGGGCGCAGCCGCCGTGGTCACGGAGGAGGCGGCCCGGCGGACGTACGAGTGCGACGGGCTGGCCCACTACCGCGCGACCCCGGCGCTGGTGGTGCTGCCCGGTGACGCGGCACAGGTGCAGGCGGTGGTCCGGGCCTGCGGCGCGGCCGGTGTGCCGTGGGTGGCCCGCGGTTCGGGCACCGGCCTGTCCGGCGGTGCTTTGCCGGTCGCCGACGGGGTGCTGATCGTGACCAGCCGGATGCGCCGGATCCTCGATGTCGACCTCGCCAACGCCCGGGCGCTGGTCGAGCCGGGCGTGGTCAACCTCGCCATCAGCCAGGCGGTGGGCGCCGCGGGGTGGTATTACGCCCCCGACCCGTCGAGCCAGCTGGTCTGCTCGATCGGCGGCAACGTCGCGGAAAACTCCGGCGGCGCGCACTGCGTGAAGTACGGCTTCACCGTGCACCACGTCACCGGGCTGGAGGTGTGCACGCCCGACGGGGAGCTGGTGTGGCTCGGCTCGGCCAGGGCTGCCGAGGCGCCCGGCTACGACCTGGCCGGCGTGTTCATCGGCTCGGAGGGCACGCTCGGCATCGCCACCAAGGTCGCGGTGCGGCTGCTGCGCCGCCCGGAGGCGGTCAGCACGATGCTGGCGGCGTTCCGTACCGTCGCCGAGGCGGGCGCGGCGACCAGCGCGATCATCGCGGCGGGGCTGACCCCGGCGGCGGCCGAGATCATGGACGCGCTCGCCATCCAGGCGGCCGAGCGCGCGGTCGACTGCGGCTACCCGCCGGGCGCCGGGGCGGTGCTGATCGTGGAGGTGGACGGGCCCGCGGTGGAGGTCGCCGAGGAGGAGGCCGCGGTCCGGGCGCTGTGCGTCGAGGCCGGGGCGTTCGAGGTACGGGTGGCCGCCGACGCCGCCGCCCGGCAGGCGATCTGGACCGGGCGCAAGTCGGCGTTTGCCGCGGTCGGGCGGATCAGCCCGCACTACATCGTGCAGGACGGGGTGATACCGCGGACGGCCCTGGCCGAGGTGCTGGCCGAGATCGACGCGATGGCCACCGCGGCCGGCATCCGGGTGGCCAACGTCTTCCACGCCGGCGACGGCAACCTGCACCCGCTGGTGCTCTACGACGCCACGGTGCCGGGCGAGTATGAAGCCGCCGAGCAGGTGTCCGGCGCCATCCTCGACCTGTGCGTGAGCACCGGCGGCTCGATCACCGGCGAGCACGGCGTGGGCGTGGACAAGGCGGCGAAGATGCCCCGCATGTTCAGCGCCGAGGACCTGGACACGATGCAG
>DASSUC010000025.1:0-2281 GCA_035707405.1 Micromonosporaceae bacterium
CGACACCACCTCCATCACCGGCGCGAACCGGGCGATCGCGCCGCAGCGCAGGTAGTCGCCGTAGGAGAAGCCGCCGGGCAGCACCACCGCGTCGACCCCGTGCAGCTTGCGCTCGGCGTGCCAGAGCGGGACCGGCTCGGCGCCGGCCAGCCGCGCCGCCCGGGCGGCGTCAACGTCGTCCAGCGACCCGGGGAAGGTGACCACCCCGATCCGAGTGGTCATTTCTCCACCCGGATCGTGTAGTCCTCGATGACCGGGTTGGCCAGCAGCTTGTCCGCGATCTCGCGGGCGGAGTCCAGGTGGCGGCCGGCCGACTCGCCCTCGCCGTCCCCGACGAACTCGATCTCGATCCGCTTGCCGATGCGCACGGACGCAACGTCCGAGACCCCGAGCCGGGGCAGCGCGCTCGCGACCGCCTCGCCCTGCGGGTCGAGAATCTCGGGCTTGAGCATGACGTCAACGACCACGCGAGGCACACCGCACTCCTGAGAATGTCCAGCGCCGGGCACGTCGCCGTCGGCGCACGGCCAGCTCAGACTACCGGTTGGAGCAAGCCGTCCGGACAGCGGCCGGCGGCTCACCACACGCCGGCCGCAGTGACCACGGCGAGCACCGCGCAGACCCCCGCGGCCAGGTAGCGCACCAGCGCCAGCCGGACCCTCCGCAGCAACCAGCGCCCCAGCAGCACGGCCGCGCCGGAGACCGCGGCGAGCGCCGCGAAGGCCCCGACGAACACGGGTACGGCGCTGCGCCCGCTCGCCACCAGCCCGGCGGTGAGCAGCTGGGACAGGTCTCCCCACTCGGCTGTGAAGAGCACGGCGAAGCTGGCGAGCGCGGCCCGTACGCCGGTCCGGCGCGCGCCGGCCCGCTCGGCGTACCCGCGCTCCTGCTCCTTCCCCGCGGCCTCGGCCCGGCGCGCGCCGCGGAGCAGGACCACCGCGCCGGCCGCGAAGAGCACCGCCGCGACGAGCTGGACCGGCCGGCGCGGCAGCAGCCCGAGCAGCTGCCCGGCCGCGACGGCGATCGCGCACTGCACCGCGAACGCGGCGACCACGCCCAGCCACACCGGCAGCGGGCGGTAGCGGGTGGCGAGCACGAGCGTGGCCACGAACGTCTTGTCCGGCAGCTCGACCGGTGCGACCAGCACGAACGCGGTGAGCGCGGTGAGCAGGAAGCCGGCCACGGGCCTACAGGATCGGCGCGGGCGCGTAGCGTGCCGCGTCCGGGTGGGCCGCCACCACCGCGGCGACCCGGTCGGCCACCGCGCGCACCTGCGCGGCGGCGGCACCGGTGAACCCGGCCGGGTCGGCGGCCAGGTCGTCGATGTCGGCGCGGCTCAGCCGCAGCCGCCCGTCGGCCGCCAGCCGGTCGAACAGGTCGTTGCCGGCGACGCCCTTCTCCCGCATGGCCAGCGCCACCGCCACCGCGTGCTCCTTGATCACCCGGTGCGCCACCTCCCGGCCGACGCCGTGGCGCACCGCGCCGACCAGGATCCGGGTGGTCGCCAGGAACGGCAGGTAGCGGTCCAGCTCGCGGGCGACCACGGCCGGGTAGACCCCGAGCTCGTCGAGCACCGTCAGGAACGCCTGGAACAGCCCGTCCAGGGCGAAGAACGCGTCGGGCAGGGCCACCCGGCGCACCACCGAGCAGGACACGTCGCCCTCGTTCCACTGGTCGCCGGCGAGCTCGCCCACCATCGACAGGTAGCCACGGATGACCACGGCCAGCCCGTTGATGCGCTCGCAGGTGCGGGTGTTCATCTTGTGCGGCATCGCCGACGAGCCCACCTGACCGGGCTGGAAGCCCTCGGTGGCCAGCTCCTGGCCGGCCATCAGCCGGATCGTGGTGGCCAGCGAGCTCGGCGCCGCGGCGGCCTGGGTCAGCGCCGAGACCACGTCGAGGTCGAGCGAGCGGGGGTAGACCTGGCCGACGCTGTCCAGCACCCGGGTGAAGCCGAGGTGGCGGGCGACCGCCGCCTCCAGCTCGGCCAGCCGGTCCGGGTCGCCGCCGAGCAGGTCCAGCTGGTCGGCCGCGGTGCCGACCGGGCCCTTGATCCCGCGCAGCGGGTAGCGGCCGAGCAGGTCGACCAGCCGCTCGTAGGCGAGCAGCAGCTCCTGCGCCGCGGAGGCGAACCGCTTGCCGAGCGTGGTGGCCTGCGCCGGCACGTTGTGCGTGCGCCCCACCAGGACCACCACCTCATGCTGTACGGCGAGCCGGGCCAGCCGGGCCAGCGCGGCGACCACCCGGTCCCGCACCAGCTCCAGTGACCTGCGCACCTGGA
>DASSUC010000026.1:0-2176 GCA_035707405.1 Micromonosporaceae bacterium
CGACGCCAACGGGCACCGGGTGATGCTGGGCAGCCTGGGCGTGAAGTGGGCCGCGGGTGACAACACCACGCTGCTGCCGCCGGCCCGGACCTTCGACACGCTGTCGGCCGACGCCGTGGGCGGGCTCTACTTCTCCTTCGACAAGTACGGCGTGCAGGTGGAGCAGGCCGCGTTCGGCGCGGGCGCCGACCCGTCCGCCAACCACCCGCCGCAGCCGGCCAACCGGAGCGAGGAGCTCGCGGTGTCCACGTACAACGTGGAGAACCTCTACGACTACCGGGACGACCCGTTCGACGGCTGTGACTTCACCGGCAACCCCGGCTGCCCGGGCGTGAGCCCGCCGTTCGACTACGTCCCGGCGAGCGAGGCCGTTTACCAGGAGCATCTCGGCGCCATCGCCGGCCAGATCATCAGCGACCTGCACTCCCCTGACCTGCTGCTGGTGCAGGAGGCCGAGGACCAGGACATCTGCGCGGTGAGCGGCGGCGCGCTGGCGTGCGGGGCGACCAACAACGCCGACGGCAAGCCGGACACGCTCCAGGAGCTGGCGCTGCGCATCGCCGCGCTGGGCGGGCCGGCGTACGATGCCGCGTACGACCGCGACGGCGCGGATGCGCGCGGCATCGTCTCCGCGTTCCTCTTCCGCACCGACCGGGTCCGGCTGGCCGTGCCGGACGCGGGCGACGCGGTGCTCGGCTCCAGCCCGACCGTGCAGTACCGCTCGGCCGGCCTGGCCTACAACACCGACGTGCAGAACCCGAAGGTGCTCAACGCGGTGCTGCCGGCCGACGTGGACCGCTCCACCGGCGTGGACGGGTCCAACGTCTACACCCGGGCCCCGCAGGTCGGGAAGTTCCTCGTCGCCGCCGCCCCTGGCGCGGACGAGGAGCTGACCCTGTGGGCGGTCAGCAACCACTTCTCGTCCACCCCGCAGGCCAGGGTCGGCCAGCGCACCGAGCAGGCCGCGTACGGGGCGGCGATCGTGGCCGCGATCGAGGGGGCCGCACCCGGCGCCCGGGTCGTCTTCGGCGGTGACATGAACGTCTTCCCGCGCCCCGACGACCCGATCGCGACCAGCGACACCGGGCCAAAGTCCGACCAGCTGCGCGCGCTCTACGAGGCCGGCCTGCGCAACCTGTGGGACGACCTGCTCGCCGACGCGCCCGCGGCGGCGTACTCCTACGTCTTCCAGGGCCAGGCGCAGACCCTCGACCAGCTCTTCGTCACCGGCTCGCTCTACGGTGACCTGGTCGAGATGCGGGCCGCGCACGTCAACGCCGGCTGGCCGGCCGACTTCGACGGTGACGGCTCCCGCGGCGCCAGCGACCACGACCCGCAGGTGGCGCGTTTCCTCTCCCGGGCCCGGCTGTCCGTCGCGGACGTCTCGGTCCAGGAAGGCAACAGCGGCATGACCCCGATGACCTTCACGGCACGGGTGACCCGCCCGCTGTCGCGGGACGCGACGGTCTGCGCGATGACGGTCGACGTGACGGCCTGGTCCGGCCAGGACTACGAGCCTCTGTCCACCTGCGCCACCCTGGCTGCGGGCGCGACCGAGCTGCGGTTCACGGTGGCCGTGCGCGGCGACCGCCGCGCCGAGGCTGACGAGCGGCTGGCCCTGCTCGTTGCGGCCGACCCGGTGATCCGGCTGGTGGACCCGGTAGCGTTCGGCACGATCGTCAACGACGACTAGGAGGGGTCGGCGTAGCGGATGGTCCTCTACGGCGTGGACGTCCACGGCAGCTACCAGGCGGGGATCTCGTTCCCCCGGCTCGCCGCCGAGGGCTACTCCTTCGCCGTGGTCAAGGCCACCGAGGGTACCGGCTTCCGTGCGCCCCGGTTCCGCCAGTGGGTGCCGGCCGCCCGTTCCGCCGGGCTGGTGGCCGGGGCGTACCACTGGCTGAAGGCCGGCGACGGCGCGGCCCAGGCCCGGTTCTTCCACGGCGAGGTGGCGGCCGTGGGCGGTCCGGCCGGCATGCTCATCCAGCTCGACTGCGAGGACGACGCGAGCCTGGGCACGCTGCGCGCCTGGGCGGCGGAGTGGCGCCGGCTCACCGGCAACCACCCGTTCCTCATCTACACCGGCGGGTGGTGGTGGCGCCCGCGGGGCTGGCCGGGGGCGAGCGTGACGCCGTACCTGTGGGCCTCGCACTACCTGTGGGACCCGGCGGCCGGC
>DASSUC010000027.1:0-28108 GCA_035707405.1 Micromonosporaceae bacterium
GATGAACGCGGTGCTGTGGATGGACTCCCGGGGCGCGCGGTACGTGCGGGAGGTCACCGGCGGCCCGGTCCGGGTGGCCGGCTACGACGTGCGCAAGCTGCGCCGGTTCGTCACGGTCGCCGGTGGCCTGCCGGGGCACAGTGGCAAGGACCCGACCGCGCACATCCTCTGGATCCGCCACGAGCGCCCCCAGGTGTACGCCGCCACGCGCGTCTTCCTCGAGCCCGCCGACTACCTCAACCTGCGGCTCACCGGGCGGGCCTGTTCGTCGTACGACTGCATCGCCCTGCACTGGGTCACCGACAACCGCGACCTGGGCGGCGTGCGCTACGACGACACGCTGCTGCGGATCTCCCGGCTCGACCGGGACCGCCTACCCGAGCTGGTGCCCTCGGCCACCGTGGTGGGCGAGCTGCTGCCAACGGTGGCGGAGGAGTGGGGGCTGCGGGCGGGCACCCCGGTGGTGACGGCGAGCGGCGACGTGCCCTCGGCGGTCGTGGGCTCGGGCGCGGTCGCCGACTACGCCGGCCACCTCTACCTCGGCACCTCGTCGTGGCTGTCCTGCCACGTGCCGTGGAAGCGCACCGACCTGCTGCGCAACCAGACCACGCTGCCGTCGGCCCTGCCCGGCCGCTACTTCGTCGCCAACGAGCAGGAGACGGCAGGGGCCTGCCTGACCTTTCTCAAGGACACCATGGGGGTACGCCCCGACGGGCTCACCGCGGGTGCCGGCGACGACGAGGCGTTCCAGGCCCTGGAGGCCGCTGCGGCACGGGCACCGGCCGGGGCCGGGGGCGTGGTCTTCACCCCCTGGCTGAACGGGGAGCGCACGCCGGTGGACGACCGGCACATCCGGGCCGGGTTCCACAACCTCGCCCTCACCACGACCCGGGACGAGCTGGTCCGCGCGGTCTACGAGGGCACCGCGTACAACTCCCGGTGGCTGCTCGACGCGGTCGAGCGGTTCACCCGGCGGAAGATGGCGTCGCTCGCCTTCGTCGGGGGCGGCGCCCAGTCGGCGCTCTGGGCGCAGATCCACGCCGACGTGCTCGGCCGCCCGGTCCGCCAGGTCGCCGACCCGCGGCTGGCCAACGTGCGGGGGGCCGCGTTCGTGGCGTTCGTCGCGCTCGGTCTGGTCGACGTCGGCGACCTCGCCCGGCGGGTGCCGGTGGCCGCGGAGTACGAGCCGGACCCGGGTAACCGCGCCCGCTACGACGACCTCTACGCCGTCTTCCGGGGTTTCTACAAGCGCACCAGGACGCTCTACGCCCACCTCAACCGCGCTTGACGGCACGGCCGGCCGCCCGGCGCGCCGGGACAAGGAGCAGAGCATGGACCGCGAACAGCGCGAGGCGATGGCAGCGATGCTGGAGCCGGAGCTCAAGCCGTACCGGGACCGTTACCCTGCCCACCGGCGGCTGCCGGAGCGGGGCCGCGACCGGGCCGAGGTGCTGGCCGAGCTGGCCAGCCTCGCCGACGGTGAGCGTGAGCGCTGGGAGCAGGGCTTCGCCTCGGGCGCGGTCTACCACGGCGGCCGGGAGCACATCGACTTCCTCAACCAGGTCTACGCGCTGTTCAGCCAGGGCAACCCGCTGCACCCCGACCTGTGGCCCAGCAT
Source organism: Micromonosporaceae bacterium (assembly GCA_035707405.1). Lineage (GTDB taxonomy): Bacteria > Actinomycetota > Actinomycetes > Mycobacteriales > Micromonosporaceae > DASSUC01. Next base: position 1,619 of record DASSUC010000027.1, read on the forward strand.
CACCAAGTTCGAGGCCGAGGTGGTGGCGATGACCTCGGCCATGCTGCACGGCGCCGACCTGGACCCGCCGGCCTGCGGCACTCTCACCTCCGGCGGCACCGAGTCGATCCTGCTCGCCATGCGCACCTACCGTGACCACGCCCGGGCCACCCGGGGCGTCACCGAGCCGGAGATCGTCGCGCCGAAGACCGCGCACGCCGCCTTTGACAAGGCCGCCCAGTATTTCGGCATGCGGCTGGTCAGGGTCGGCGTGGGCGAGGACATGCGGACCGACCCCGGTGCCGTCCGCGCCGCGCTCACCGACCGTACGGTGGCGGTGGTCGGGTCGGCGGTGCAGTTCCCGCACGGCGTGGCCGACCCGGTCGAGGAGATGGCCGCGGTCGCCGCCGAGCGCGGGATCGGCTTCCACACCGACGCCTGCCTCGGTGGCTTCGTCCTGCCCTGGGCCGAGCGGCTCGGCTACCCGGTCGCCCCGTTCGACTTCCGCGTCCCCGGCGTCACGTCGGTCTCCTGCGACACGCACAAGTTCGGGTACGCCGCAAAGGGCAGCTCGGTGCTGCTGTGGCGGGACAGCGAGCTGCGCGACCGGCAGTACTACGCGACCACCGACTGGCCGGGCGGGCTCTACTACTCACCCACCTTCGCCGGCAGCCGGCCCGGCGCGCTGTCGGCGCAGGCCTGGGCGGCGATGGTGGTCACCGGCGAGGACGGCTACCTGGAGGCGACCCGGCGGGTGCTCGCCACCGCGGCCCGGATCCGCCGGGGCATCGACGAGATCCCCGGGCTGCGGGTGCTGGGGGAGCCGCTGTGGGTGATCGCCTTCGCCAGCGGCGAGGTGGGCATCTACGACGTGCTGGACGGCATGGCGGGGCGCGGCTGGAGCCTGAACGGCCTCCAGGACCCGCCGGCGGTGCACCTGTGCGTGACGCTGCGCCACACCGGGGAGGGTGTGGCCGAACGGTTCCTCGCCGACCTGCGGTCGTGTGTGGAGCAGGCGCGGAAGGAGCCCGGCGGCGGGCGCCTCACCCCGGTGTACGGCCTGGCCGCCGTGCCGGAGACCCGGGGCGAGGTCGACCAGCTCCTGCGCACCTACTGCGACGTGCTCTACCGCGCCTGAGCCGGCTGCCGGCCAGATCCGCATCCACTGCATCCACGGTGGCGCGGGCGGACGTAGTAGGTGCAGGGGAGGGCGCAGGTCGCGCCCGCGTAAGGGGGGAACCGTTGTGAAGAGGAAGATGATGGCTGTCGGCGGCGTCGCGGTCGCAGCACTCGCGGCGAGCCTCGCCGTGGCGACGCCGGCGTCGGCGGCGACGCCGCGTGACGAGGGCGCCGCCTGTGTCCAGGCCGGCCTCGGCACGCTCAAGAGCCTGGGCCTGCTCCAAGCGGCCGCGCAGCGGACGGTCGACTACTCCACGCTGGCCGACCCGGCCAGCGGCCCGATCTTCGCTGAGCTGCCGTCCCGCTCGTACCTCTCGCTCGGTCAGGTCGTGAAGCTCCACAAGACGAACCCGGAGCTGTTCGCCTGGTGCCGGTGAGCAGCACCGAGGCGGAGCCCGGCTGAACGGGCTCTGCTCGCGGTCCGGCTGGTCCTGCCCGAGACGGGCAGGACCAGCCGGCAACGCCGTTACCCGGCCTACCTCGGCGTGGACGCGAAGGCGGTCCAGAGGTCGACGGCCTCCTGAAGGTCGAGTGCGGCGACCTCCTCCCGCCTCATGCCGGCCGAGTAGACCAACCTCTCGGCGAGCCAGTCGGGGACCGGCTCCCTGGCCTGCCGTTCGGCCACAAGAACACCAGCAGCACGCCCAAGCTGCTCAACGACGCTGGCGAGCCGGACAAGCCGGGGCCGGACCTGGCCAGCCTCCTTGACGCGTACGGCTGCCTCGGCATAGACCTCGGCATCTGCTCGCGCTCCGACCGCCCATACCTCGCATACTTCGATGGTCTTCTCATCGGTGACCCGATAGACGACACGCCAGGTGTTTCGGCCCACGACAAGCTTGCGGTAGCCGGTCAGCTCGCCGCCGAGCGGATGCCCGGCTCGGGCGTCGTCCGCGAGAAGCAGGATCTTCTTCAAGATCTTTGGCACTGCGTCCGGGCCGATCCGTCGGAGATCATCGACCGCCGCGGCCGTGAACGTGACCTCGGCCATCTGTCACTCATCGTCCGGCAACGCGGCCAGCGACTCCCGGGTGTGCCCGTACGCCGTAAGGATGTCGTCGAGCGATGTGCGTTCCCCGGTGTCCGTCGCTGACCGGGCGAGGACAAGCGCCAGGTCGCGGAGGTCGGCTGCGGCCTCCTCGATCTCCCTGAGACGTTGCATGCCCACCACGGCGGCCACGGCCTGATGCCGCCGGGTGACGATGACGTCCGATCCCTGCTCGGCGTCGGCGACCAGCCCGGCTACGCCGCGTTGGGTGGCCTCGCTCACGCTCACCTCGCGCGCGTGCTTCAGGAGCGTCATAGGCGAACTGTACAGCTAGATGTATAGAACCGCGACTGGGCCACGATAGGTCTGGAGCAGGGCTGTCGCTGGGCGACATGGGAGACTGGGCCGACGTGTCCGGGAGGTGAGACACCTTGAGCGTGGCGGTCCTGGAACATGTTGGTCCGTGGACCGAGGCGGACTACCTTGCCTTGGGCGAGACCACCGACCGGATCGAGCTGTTGGACGGGAGCCTGCTGGTGAGCCCGGCACCGAGTAAGCGGCACCAGCACCTCTTCCGCCGGTTGGCCAACGCGTTCGACCCGGCTGCCACCGCCGCCGGCCTGCTGGTCTTTGAGGCCGTCAACGTGCGGCTGCGCACCGATCGCATCGTCATCCCTGACGTGGTTGTGGCGGACACCGACGACGAGGGAACGGTGATCGAGGCGCACGAGGTCCGGTTGGTCGGCGAGGTTGTCTCTCCTGGCAACGCGGCAGCGGACCGGTTGGTGAAGATGCAGCTGTACGCCGCCGCCGGGATCGGCTGGTATCTGCTGGTGGAGCCGGGGTCTGGAAACGATGTCGTGCTGCGTCTCTACCGTCTCGACGAGGCGCACTACGTCGCGCAGGCCGTTGTCGAGGGTGCAGAGCCGCTGGAGATGAACGACCCGTTCCGGCTCAGCCTGGAGCCGAGGTCACTCCTCGGCCGTTAGCAGACCCCGCTTCGCAGCTGTGCCTGCCATTCGGCGAAGCGCGTCCGCATGGCGGCGATGTCTTCTGGAGCAGGGCCATAAGGGGCAAAAGCGGCGTCGGTGATCTGCTTGAGCGCGCCGAGCATCTCGGCGAACATCCTGACGTCGAAGCCGGGGTCCACCTCCTGGGCCAGGCGGAGAAGGCTGTCTCGGCTGTAACGCCGGCTGGCGATGACGGCGTCAATATCCAGAAAGTCGCGGGGGAGCGCACGCCCGTACAGCGCCGCCATCTTGTTCGCAACCGCGTCGTCGGGATGCAGGACCGGACCGATGTCGAGTGTTACGGGCGGGTGCGCGCGCCAGTCAGCGGCGAGTTCCACCTTCTCCACACTGTTGCCCTCGGCCGCCGAGGTCACGAGTAGGCGCGAATGTCTCGGTGCGTATGTCGACAAGAACCGCATAGCCGTTCTGTTCAAGCGCTGTGATCACCAGGTCGGTTGCTGCCGGAAAGTCCGCCCTGCGTTCCCATGCGGTGAACAGATCCACATCGCCGCTGGGTCGCTCTCCCATCCCGTGCGCGCGAATGGCGTATCCGCCGGCCAGGGCAAAGCCATGGTGCCAGCAACTTTGAGCGCAATCTCGGCGATACGCCGGTGGCCTGGCTGCACGTGTGCGGCTCTACGCCGCAACCGGGGGCTGCTCCGGTCCTGGGAGATCGGGGAACCGGCTCTGCCATGCTGTCCGGACAGGTGCGGGGAGCCAGAGCTGCGGCCACAGTCGGCGTAGGGTCGCTTCATTGAGGTAGGCGTGCAGGTCGTCAGGCTTGGTTGCTTCTAGTATCACGGTGCGGTACAGATCGACGATGCGGCCGGGGAAGTCCAGGTCGTAGACCGGACAGCCGGACCAGTCGAGGTGCCGGGGCAGTGTCACGACGCCTGTCGTCGGCCCGGCCAGCAGGTCCAAGCGATCGGGAACGGTGACCGGCTTGGCATAGCGCCGGTGAGGCCGTGGATCCATGGCCGCCACAGTGCTCTCCCTTCGCTACCAGCGTAACGGCAGCAGTCTTCAGGCGTCGGCCTGCGCCACGCCGACCGGGCAGGTCATGCCGTTGGGCCCGATGCTGTCCCTATGTGACCCTTCTGCTCGTGTCGCGGCTGGTATCTACGCCGGTCTCGGTGCCTGTCCTGGCCGCGAACGGCCCGACGCGTAACTGACACGCTGCGGACAACGGGAGGAGGTACCCATCTTCTCTTCAACAGATGGGTACCTCCTCGCGCTGTGGAAGCCCACTACACCACTGCTATCCGCACTCGCTTGCGGCGGTACGTGACTGGCAGTCGCAGCTCCCAATGCGCCGATTCGGTATCGAGCCCGTGTTCTAGTGGCTTGCCGCACGCGCATGTCCAGTGCGCCACTGGATCAGCCTCAACCGGTGGCCAGAACTTGAGCAAGACCTCGTCCGCCTCGGGTTCTTCCCGCTCCTTCGGCCATTTCTCGACCCTCGAAGGAGTAGGCTCGGTTGGCCTTCAGCACCAACGGAAGGCTCAGCCACCATGACCTATTGCCCTGGATGCCAAACGCCCGTACGCGGTAGTCGCGTTGAACTTCGATCAGCCCAGTAAGGCTGGAAAGCCCCGCAACGCCGGTACTTTCGAGCTTCACCTCCCACTTCGTCAGGGCCGGCGCGAGGCCCCGATGTTCCCGCTCCACCTCGATCGACGACATGCGAGCTGCCTCATCGGCGGAACGGGACGCTGAGTTCGCCGCAGCCCTCGATATCCCGACGGACTCCGCAGCGATCTTGCGCGCGGCTGCGATCTCGTCCGTCAACCGGGCGATCGACTGGTCTGTGCTGTCAGCAGTCGCGAGAGCCTGGTCCGTCTTGGCGCGCGCCTCGGCGATGTCACGGGCATTCAGCCTATGGGACTTGACGGTGAATACCAGGCTGCCGATGCCTGTCACGGCGCCCACAGCGGCGAGGCCGATACTGAGGATCTGACCCCATGGCGTCCCAGTCACGCACCGCAGAGTACCTGGTAACCGCAGCTGCTACGGTGACGAGCGCGAGGCCGCTGGCCAGCTCTCTGTCCGCTGAGATCTCTGGCGGATCTAGCCAATGAGCGTCAGGCCGTGGTACTGGGAGAAGTCGGCGAAGTCCTTGACATTGAGCGTAGCGAGCGGAAGACCCTCGGCGAGGCAGCATGCCGCGATCCAGGTGTCATTGACCGGCGCGGTCCGGCCTCGGCGATGGGCAGCTGCCGCGAGCCGGCCCCAGGTCCGAGCCACGGCGATGTCGTATCCCAGGTGCACCTGACCCGAGAGCCAGAGATCCAGCCGCTGCCGGTTGCGCGGTCCCCAGTCGCGAAGCTCGGTCCACTTGGTCATCTCGCCGATAGTGACGAACGTGATGCATGTCAGCTTGCCGGCGAGGAGAGCTGACATCGGCGACGTCAGTCTGTTCCGGAAGCTGAGCGACGCCACGTCGGTATCGAGGACGACATACTCCACGGCCGGCTACGCGAGATCCGAGCGCCGCGCGGCGTAGGTGAACGCGAGGAACTCATCCAGCTCTTCATCAGTATCGAAGATGCCCTCGCACACGAGGTCTTCCGCCGATCTGATCGGTTTTAGGCCGCGACGACGAACCTGCTCATCGAGAGACTCGTGGCAGCGGCCGACCACTGGCGGGCTGATGTGTTCGGCTGCACTGCTCATGCGCCACCTCCTCGCGTTCAGTCTGTCATCTTCCGATCCCGGCCGGGTGGCCCCTGGACGTCGGCCTGCGCCACGCCGACCGGGCAGGTCATGCCGTTGGGACCGATGCCGCAGTACCCCATCGGGTTCTTCTGCAGGTACTGCTGGTGGTAGCCCTCGGCGTAGTAGAAGTCGGCCAGCTTGCCGATCTCGGTGGTGATCTCGTCGTACCCGGCGGATGCGACGACCGGGGCGAACGCGGACCGCGCCTCCTCGGCGGCGGCGAGCTGGGCGTCGGTCGTGGCGTAGACCGCGGAGCGGTACTGCGTGCCCACGTCGTTGCCCTGCCGCATGCCCTGGGTCGGGTCGTGGTTCTCCCAGAACACCTTGAGCAGCTGCTGGTAGGAGACCACGGACGGGTCGTACACGACCTGCACCGCCTCGGTGTGGCCGGTCAGGCCGGTGCAGACCTCCTCGTAGGTCGGGTTGGGCGTGCTCCCGCCCGCATAGCCGACGGCCGTGGAGTGCACCCCGGGCAGCTTCCAGAACAGCCGCTCCGCCCCCCAGAAGCAGCCCATGCCGAAGATGGCGACCTCCATGCCGGCCGGCCAGGGGCCGCGCAGCGGCGTGCCGAGCACGGCGTGGCTCGACGGCACCGGGATCGGGCTCTCCCGGCCGGGCAGCGCCTCCTCGGGCGTTGGCAGGTCCAGCTTCTTGCGCCGCAGGAACACCGGGCACTCCTCTCGCCAAGGGTCGCCCTCAAGCATGCCCCAGCCCGAGGCCCGGCGGCTCCTCGACGCCACTCACGGCCCGACTCACGAGCCGGCCAGCGCCGCCGCGATGCGCTCCGCATACGAGGCGGCCTCGGCCTCCGACGCGTACTTGGTACGCGGCCAGAAGAATCCGCGTAGCCCGTCCCCTTTTGTCCGGGGTACGACATGCACATGCAGGTGCGGGACGCTCTGGCTGACCCGGTTGTTGACGGCGACGAAGGTGCCGCCCGCACCGAGCCCGGTCTCCACGGCCACACACACCCGCTGCACCAGCCCGAAGAAGCCGCTGAGCTGGGCTGCCGGCAGATCGGCGAGCACCTGGACGTGCTCGGGCGGCGCCACCAGGGTGTGGCCACGGAATACCGGCCGGGCGTCCAGGAAAGCGGTCCCTTCCGCCGTACTCGCCACGCGGAAAGCCGACACTCGGCCAGCGATGATGTCGCAGAATACGCAACCCCCCACGGGGGCGACCTTAGCCGGAGATAGCCTGACGTCATGACGTACGACTTCGAGACTCTCGCAATCCATGCGGGGCAGGATCCGGACCCCCGCACCGGCGCGGTCGTACCGCCGATCTACCAGACCAGCACGTACGCCCAGGATGCCGTGGGCGCGCCCCGGCTCGGCTACGAGTACGCCCGGACCGCCAACCCGACCCGGGACGCGTTGCAGGAGTGCCTGGCCGTGCTGGAGGGCGGGCGGTACGGCTTCTCGTTCGGCAGCGGTCTCGCCGCCGAGGACACGCTGCTGCGCACCGCATGCCGGCCGGGCGACCACGTGGTGATCCCGGACGACGCGTACGGCGGGACCTACCGGCTCTTCGCCAAGGTGGCCCAGCGTTGGGGCCTCGACTTCAGCACCGCGGCGATCGCCGACGTGGACGCCGTGCGGGCCGCGATGACCGAGCGCACCCGCATGGTGTGGGTGGAGACCCCGACCAACCCGCTGCTGCGCATCGCCGACATCGCCGCCCTGGCCACGGTGGCACACGACGCAGGTGCGTTGCTGGTGGTGGACAACACGTTCGCGTCGCCCTATCTTCAGCAGCCCATGGCCCTCGGCGCGGACGTGGTGGTGCACTCGACCACGAAGTACCTCGGTGGACACTCCGATGTCATCGGTGGCGCGCTGGTGCTCTCCGACGACGAGCTCGCGGACGGGCTCTCCTTCCACCAGAACGCGATGGGCGCCGTCGGCGGGCCGTTCGACGCGTGGCTCACCCTGCGGGGCATCCGCACCCTAGGGGTACGCATGGACCGCCACTGCGAGAACGCCGAGCAGGTGGCCGATTTCCTCACCGGACATCCGGCGGTGGCGCAGGTGTTCTACCCGGGCCTGCCCGAGCACCCGGGGCACGAGCTGGCGGCGAAGCAGATGCGGCGGTTCGGCGGCATGGTCAGCTTCCGGGCTGCCGGTGGGGAGCAGCATGCCATCGACATCTGCAACCGGGCTCGGCTGTTCGTGCTCGCCGAGTCGCTCGGCGCGGTCGAGTCGCTGATCGAGCACCCGGGCCGGATGACCCACGCATCGGTGGCCGGCTCGCCACTTGAAGTTCCGGCCGATCTCGTGCGAGTGTCTGTCGGCATTGAGGCGGTCTCCGATCTGGTCGCCGATCTGGAGCAGGCGCTGAGCTGAAGGGCGGTGACCCATGTCGGTGACTGGGGTTCCGGACGGTGCGTCGGTTCCGGATGACACGTCCACCTGGACGGGTGCGACCGGATGGGTCGGTGCCACGGCGAAGCAGATCGCCCGGGCGGTCCGCCGCGGTGACGCGTCCGCCACCGAGGTGGTCGTCGACCATCTCGACTACATCGGCGTGACCGACCCGATGCTGGGCGCGTTCCGGACGGTGCGGCCCGGGGCCGCGCTGGCTGAGGCGGAGAAGGTCGACGAGCAGCCTGATCTGGGCAACCTGCCCCTGGCCGGGGTGCCGATCGCGGTGAAGGAGAACACCGCGGTCGCCGGCCTGCCGGTGTGGAACGGGTCTGCCGCGGCCCGCGGTCCGGTGGCCGAGGACGACCATGAGGTGGTCCGGCGGCTGCGCGGGGCCGGTGCCGTCGTGGTCGGCCTGACCCGGATGCCAGAGCTCGGCCTGTGGGCGCTGACCGACGACGACACGGCGGTCACCCGTAACCCATGGCGCACCGACCGCACGCCCGGCGGCTCGTCCGGCGGGGCGGCGGCTGCCGTCGCCGCCGGCCTGGTGCCGATCGCCCACGCCAACGACGGGCTGGGCTCCATCCGGATCCCGGCCGCGAGCTGCGGCCTGGTCGGCTTCAAGCCGGGGCGCGGCGTGGTGCCGGTCCAGCTCGGCATGGAGGACTGGTTCGGCCTCACCGAGCACGGCATCCTCGCCACCACGGTGTCCGACGCCGCGGTCGGCTTTGCGGTGCTCGCCGGGGACGCGCCGCAGCGGCTCGTCGAGCCGTCCCGGCTGCGGATCGCCGTGGCGATGCGGTCGCCCGTGCTCGGCGTGCGGGCGGACGCCGGCAACCGCGACGCGGTCGCCAAGGCCGGCCGGGCGCTGGTCAGCTGCGGCCACGACTCGATCCGCGCCGAGCTGACCTACCCCACCTCGCTGACCATGCGGGCCACGGCCACCTGGTTCGCCGCGGCCTACCGGGACGCACTCGGCGCCGGGCTCGACATCTCCCGCCTGCAGCCGCGTACCCGGCGGCACATCGCCCTCGGCGAGCGGGTCTGGCGCCGGGGCTGGGTCCGCGAGACCGACCGGGAGGTGTTCCGGCGCAGGTGCGCGTCGTTCTTCGCCGACGGCTCGTACGATGTCCTGCTCACCCCGGCCCTGGCCGGCCCACCGCCGCTGGCGCTGGACTGGTCGGCGCGCAGCTGGTGGGCCAACATCTCCACCTGCACGCGCTTCGCGCCGTACTCGGCCGCGTGGAACATCGCCGGCTTCCCGGCCGTCTCGGTGCCGGTCGGGGTACGCGCCGACGGGCTGCCCGCCGCCGTGCAGCTGGTCGGGCCGCCCGGTTCGGAGCTGCGCCTGCTCGCAGTCGCCGGCCAGCTGGAGATGGTCAACCCGTGGCGGCGGCACGCGCCGGGCTGGCCGAAGTCGACCCGCGGTGGCAGCCCTACCCCGCTCGTTGAGCCCTGACCGCGCCACTGCCACGGCGCGCCCTTCCGGCGATGGCCGCCCGCCCGGCACCGGCGTGGCGGCCCGCGGCGCGGAGGCCCGACAGATGCGACGATCAGGGCATGAACCTCGATCTGGTAACTCTCGGTGATGTCGAGGCGGCGCGGAAGCTGCTGACCGGTGTCGTGCGCACGACCCCGCTCGAGCCGTGCCGTCCACTCACTGCCAAGCTGGGCGGGCAGGCCTGGCTCAAGTGCGAGAACCTCCAGCGCGCCGGTTCGTACAAGGTGCGCGGCGCGTACGTGCGGATCGCCCGGCTCTCGCCGGAGGAGCGCGCCCGCGGCGTGGTGGCCGCCAGCGCGGGCAACCACGCGCAGGGCGTGGCCCTGGCCGCCCGGCTGCTCGGCGCGGCGGCGACCGTGTTCATGCCGGTCGGGGCGCCGCTGCCCAAGCTCGCAGCGACCAAGGGGTATGGCGCCCGGATCGAGCTCGTCGGCACCACGGTGGACGAGTCGCTGGTGGCGGCCAAGGACTTTGCGGAGGGTACGGGTGCGGTGTTCATCCACCCGTTCGACCACCCGGATGTGATCGCCGGCCAGGGCACGGTGGCCCTGGAGATCCTGGAGCAGTGCCCGGATGTGGGCACGATCGTCGCCGGTGTCGGGGGCGGCGGGCTCATCTCGGGCATCGCTGTGGCGGCCAAGGCGCTGCGGCCGGACGTGCGCGTGGTCGGCGTGCAGGCCACCGGCGCCGCGAGCTTCTCGCCGTCGCTGCGCGCCGGCCGGCCGGTGCGCCTGCCCTCGCTGAGCACGATCGCGGACGGGATCGCCGTCGGCTGCCCAGGCGAGCTGACCTACCTCCACGTGAGCAAGCTTGTCGACGACATAGTCACGGTCAGTGATGAAGACATCTCCCGTGCGCTGCTGATGCTGCTGGAGCGCGGGAAGCTCGTCGCCGAGCCCGCCGGCGGGGTCGGCGTGGCCGGGCTGATGAGCGGGGCGGCCAAGGCCCAACCCCCGGTCGTCGTGGTCCTGTCCGGTGGCAACATCGACCCGCTGCTGATGCTGAAGGTCATCCAGCACGGGCTGGCCGCAGCCGGCCGCTACCTGAGCTTCACGGTCCGCTGCGGCGACCGGCCGGGCCAGCTCGCCGCCCTGCTGGCACTGATCGCCCAGCACGGCGGCAACGTGATCGACGTGGCGCACCAGCGGCACGACCCGCGGCTACGCCTCGGTGAGGTTGCGGTCGATCTCTCCGTCGAGACCCGCGGCGCGGAGCACTCGGACCGGTTGGTGACGGCGCTGCGTGGCGCCGGCTACCCGGTGACGATCGAGGGCCCGCGCACCGGCCGTTAGCCGGTCAGGCGAAAGGTTCGAACCGCACGACGGTGACCTTGATATCGGAGCCGCTGGGCGCGGTGTACGTGACGGTCTGCCCGGTGCGGGCGCCCAGGATCGCCTGGCCCAGCGCCGACTCGGGGCTGTAGACGGTCAGGTCCGTGGTGGCGGAGATCTCCCGCGACCCGAGCAGGAACGTCTCGGTGTCCGCCGGGTCGTCGTCGAACTGGATCGTCACCACGGTGCCGGGCGCGACCGTATCCGTGCTCGGGGCCTCGCCCACCCGCGCTGTCCGGAGCAGCTCCTGGAGGTAGCGGATGCGGGCCTCCATCTTGCCCTGCTCCTCGCGGGCGGCGTGGTAGCCGCCGTTCTCCCGCAGGTCGCCCTCCTCCCGCCGGGCGTTGATCTCCGCAGCGATCGCCGGCCGGCGGGCGACGAGCTGGTCGAGCTCGGCCTTCAGCCGGTCATGCGCCTCCTGTGACAGCCAGGTGGCAGGCGTCGGGTCGGTCGTGGCCACTACGGATCTCCTAGGGACGGGACGGATGTTCTGGCAAGAGGGTCGAACTACCAAGTTACCAGTCGGGCTAAGGCATTCCGCCGTTCGATCTTGATTGTTCCCCGCGTGGCGGGACGGGTCGGCCGTCCGTGCCGGCCATGTGGCCTGATCGACCCTGGCCAGGCACCTGGCTCGGGCGGCGTGCAGCTCAGCCGCCCGGTGGCCGGCAGCGCGTGACCTCACCGGTGAACGGCTGGGCACTGGTCGCCAGCCGGTACCGGGTCACCACCCGACGCCGGCCGGGCTCGGCGGTCACCGTCACCTCCGCCCGCCCCACCTGCTCACCCGAGTACGCGCGGGCGCGTACCACGCAGGTGGCGCTGCCTCCGGGCGGCACGTTCACGGCGAACTCGACGGTGACACCGGTCCCGGTGATCTCGTCGACGCGGATCACGCTCACGTCGTACGCCGGGTCGCCGTACTGCTGGTAGAGCCGCCACGCCACGCCGAGCCCGGCCGCCACCACGGCGGCGACCAGCACCCCGACCATCCAGCCAGGGGTACGGCGGGCGCGGCGGCGGCGCCCGTACCGGCCGGGTGGGAATATCGGGGCGCTGGCGTGGGTCTGCGTCACTGGGAAGGTCCTCGTCAGTTCCTGTCGGCCGGGTCGGCCACAATAGACCGGTTCCCAGGGTACGAGGGCCCCCGGAGTACGAGGGCCCCCGGAGTACGAGGGAGCGTTCCTGGGCTTCCGGCGAGATGACGGTGGTGGGAGACATATGGCGGGGAGGTCAGGGTGACCGAGCGGCTGCGTCTGATGGCGGTCCATGCACACCCGGACGACGAGTCGAGCAAGGGCGCGGCGACCATGGCGAGGTACGTCGAGCAGGGTGTCGACGTGCTCGTGGTGACGTGCACCGGGGGCGAGCGGGGCAGCGTGCTCAACCCCAAGATGGACCGGCCCGACGTCTGGGAGAACATGGCCGAGGTCCGTCGCGCCGAGATGGACCTGGCCCGCGAGATCCTCGGCGTGCGGCAGGCGTGGCTCGGCTTCGTCGACTCGGGCCTGCCCGAGGGCGACCCGCTGCCGCCGCTGCCGCCAGGCTGCTTCGCCGTGCAGGATGTGCAGGCTGCGGCCGGCCGGCTGGTCCGGGTCATGCGGGAGTTCCGTCCGCACGTGGTGACCACGTACGACGAGGACGGTGGCTACCCGCACCCGGACCACATCATGTGCCACAAGGTGAGCGTGGCCGCCTTTGACGCGGCCGGGGACCCTGACCGCGACCCGGAACTCGGCGCGCCCTGGCAGCCGCTGAAGCTCTACTACCACATGAGCTTCTCCAAGGCCCGGGTGACCGCGATGCACGAGGCGATGCTGGCCACCGGGCTCGAGTCGCCCTACGAGGAGTGGCTGGCCAACTGGGACGACAACGACCGCGACAAGAGCCACCGGGTCACCACGCGGGTCCCCTGCGCCGACTACTTCCACGTACGGGACGACGCGCTGCGCGCGCACGCGACCCAGGTCGACCCGGACGGCTTCTGGTTCCGGGTGCCGCTTGCGGTGCAGCGGCGGGCCTGGCCCACCGAGGACTACGAGCTGGTCCGGTCCATGGTGGACACGACGTTCCCGGAGGACGACCTGTTCGCCGGGGTCCACGCGGCAGCGGCACAGGGCGTTGGCCCGGGCGTACGGTGAGCGCATGACCACAGTGCTTGCCACGGGGTTCGGCGACGAGCGCTCGGGCGGCCTCGCCGGGCCGATGGGCCTTCTGATCATCCTGCTGCTGGCCGTGGCTACGATCTTCCTGATCCGGAACATGAACGCCCGGCTGCGCCGCCTGCCGGACCGCTTCCCCGACCCGGACCGCTTCCCCGACCCGGACCGGTCCGCCGGCCCCGGCCGGTCCGCCGACCCGGAACGACCGGAGGCGAAGGCCGAAGGGGACGGCGGCGACCACAGGGAGTGAATTCCAAGTTGCACACAGCTCTGAAACGCGGGGAAAACGCCTGTCTCGTGCCATCAATCGCCTAACGGCTCTGTCAACCCCTGTTGTGACAATCCCGTTTGCCTTAGCCTTCCGCCGGGGGCTTCGATCGGGACGATGGGCGGAAGGGAGCGCCGGCGAGATGCGTACCCGGCCGTGTGTGGGTGCGAGGCGCGAGGCGAGCGGATGAGCGGACCATCGCAGCGGCCTGGAGCTGGGCCGCCCGCTCGGCGCCGCTGCTGGGCTGGCGCGGCGCTGGTCGGCGTCCGCTGCCTTCACCATGGGGTGGCCGGCGTTCGCCGGCTCTACCACGGGGTAGCCGGCGGACGCCGGCTCTACCACATGCTGGGACTGGCCGGGGAGCCGCGCCCCGTGCGCCGGCTCTCGGTCGCGTACCTGGCGCTCGGCGCGGCGGTCGTCGGTGCCGGGCTCGCCCGGGCCGAGCCCGTGCCGACCGCCTGGCTGGCGGGCGCCGTCGCGGCCGTCGTCCTCGCCCAGCTCGCCCGGCTGACCGTCCGGGTCGGGTCCGGTCGTCCGACGATCGCCTGGGGCGAGGCCGCGGTGATCGTCGTGCTCTACGCGGTGCCCGGGGCGTGGGCGCCCGCGGTGGTCGGCACCGGCGTCCTGCTCCGCGAGCTGCTCAGCGCCGGCTTCAGATCCAGGCAGCCGGCGGCGTTCCGGTTCCGGAACGCCGCGGTGCTCGCCCTCGCGGCGGGGGCCGCCGCCATTGCGGCCGGCGTGGTCGCTCCGGTCTACCGGGTCGAGTTCACACCCGGCCTCGTACTGGCCCTGACCGCGGGCGCAATGGCGTACGCGGCGACCGGTGCCGCGCTCGTCGCCGCGACCCTTGCCGCCAACGGCCACTGCGGCTTCTGGACGGCACTGTCCTCGGTGGTCCGGAGCAAGCTGCTCATGCTCGTGGGCAACGTGCTCGTCGGCCTGCTCGTGGTGCTCCTCATCGACCTGGGACAGCCACTGTGGCTGCTGATCCTGTCGCCCGGGCTGTGGCTGCTCCAGCAGACCTACGCGCACCGGCTGCGGGTGGAGGACGAGCGGCGGTTCTGGCAGTCGTTCGCCGCCGCTGCGCGGGCGCTCAACCAGCTGGACGAGTGCGGCGTGGTGCGGGCCTGCATGTCCGGCGCCCACGAGCTGTTCACCCCGCAGGAGACGGAGCTGCTGCTGGTCCGGGCGGACGGCACCCGACGTAGCCTGGTGGCCAACGCCCGGGGCGAGCTCACCATCGCGGACGCGCTGTCCACCCGCGACTACGAGGGGTACGAGACCAGCCGGCGCCTGGTCGTCGGCCAGGTCCACGTGGGAGACCTGTACCTGCGCTACGCGCAGGCGACCCCGCTGGACGGCCGGCGGCAGTCGGCCCTCTCCGCCTTCAGCGACGCGCTCGCCGCCGCCCTGCACGATGCCGCCACCGTTCGCGAGCTGCAGGAGATCAGCGAGCGTAGCTCGCGCGAGGCGGCGCACGACCCGCTCACCGGGCTGCCCAACCGCGGCACTCTGCTGGACCGGGGCGACGACCTGCTTCGCAAGCTCCACCGGGAGACCCCGGCCGGGCTGCTCCTGCTCGACCTGGACCGGTTCCGTGAGGTCAACGACACGCTGGGTCATGCCGCGGGTGACCAGCTGCTGCGCACCACTGCGGAACGGCTGAGCGCAATGGTCCAGCCGGGAGAGCTGCTGGCCCGTCTCGGCGGCGACGAGTTCGCCCTGCTGCTGACCGCACTTCCCGAGGATGTGCCGGGTCCGGTCGGGGACCGCATTCCCGCGGTCCGGCAGGCCCGGCGGCGGGCCCGCCAGGTGCTGGAGGCGCTGGCCGTGCCGACCGAGGTGGCAGGCGTGGGCCTGTCCGTCGAGGCGTCGGTCGGCGTGGCGGTGGCTCCGGCCGGCAGCGTGGACATGACCGAGCTGCTGCGCCGCGCCGACATCGCGATGTACGAGGCGAAGCGCGGGGGCGAGCGGGTCTGCCAGTACGACGGTTCCCGGGACGGTGGTAGTGCCGACCGGTTGGCGCTGCTGGCCGAGCTGCGCGAGGCGCTGAGCGTCTCCGACCAGCTCGTCCTGGTGATGCAGCCCGCCGTCGATCTGACCTCCGGCCTGGCAACGGGTGTGGAGGCGCTGGTGCGCTGGCGGCACCCGCGGCGTGGCCCGCTGGGGCCGGTGGAGTTCATCCGGACCGTCGAGGACAGCGAGCTGCTCCGCCCGTTCTCGCTCTACGTGATCGACAAGGCGCTCGATGTGGCGTCCGGATGGGCCGCCCACGACCTCGACGTACCGGTGTCTGTCAACATCTCGCCGCGCAGCCTCCTCGACCGGCGGCTGCCCGTTGACGTGGCCGAGCTGCTGCGCCGGCACCGGGTGCCGCCACGCCGGCTCGTCCTGGAGATCACCGAGACCGTCGTGCTCTCCGAGTCGGCCGTGATCGACGAGGTGCTCGCCGAGCTGCGCGAGGTCGGCGTCCAGCTGGCGGTGGACGACTTCGGCACCGGCTGCTCGTCCCTGACGTTCCTCACCCGCATCACCGTGGACGAGCTGAAGGTGGACCGCGCGTTCGTCGCCAAGATGTTCGACTCGCCGGAGGAGGCGGCCATCGTACGCACCACTGTGGACCTCGGCCGCGAGCTGGGCCTGCGGGTGGTCGCCGAGGGCGTGGAGACGGCCCAGCAGCGGGCGGCGCTGGCGGAGCTGGGCTGCACCGCGGCGCAGGGCTTCCACTTCTTCGCGCCGATGCCCGCGGAGAAGATCGGCGTGGTGCTCCGGGCCCTGCGCGCCGGCGCGGGCGGCCGGGTGATCCCGCTACGTGCCGACGGCGCCTGACGGGCATACGCTGGCGGCGTGAACCGTCTCGCCGGTGCCACCAGCCCCTACCTGGCCCAGCACGCGGAGAACCCGGTCGACTGGTGGCCGTGGACCGCTGATGCGTTCGCCGAGGCGCGCCGGCGGGACGTACCGGTCCTGATCTCCGTCGGCTACGCGGCCTGCCACTGGTGCCACGTGATGGCGCACGAGTCGTTCGAGAACCCGGCGGTGGGCCGGCTGGTCAACGACCGGGTCGTGGCGATCAAAGTGGACCGTGAGGAGCGGCCGGACGTGGACGCCGTCTACATGGCGGCGACGCAGGCGATGAGCGGCCAGGGCGGCTGGCCGATGACGGTCTTCGCGACCCCGGACGGGCAGCCGTTCCACTGTGGAACGTACTATCCCCGCCCCCACTTCGTCCGCCTCGTGCAGGCGGTCTCCGACGCGTGGCGGGACCAGCGGGAGGCGGTGCTGCGCCAGGGCGCGGCGGTGGTCGAGGCGGTCGCCGGCGCGCAGCTCGGCGCCGGCGGCCGTACCAGCCCGATGTCCGCCGGGATCCTGGACGCCGCGGTGGCGTCGCTGGCCCGCGAGTACGACCCGACGCACGGCGGCTTCGGTGGCGCGCCCAAGTTCCCGCCGCACCTCGCCATGCTCTTCCTGCTGCGCCACCACCAGCGCACCGGTGACCAGCCCGCGCTGGAGATGACGCGGCACACGGCCGAGGCGATGGCCCGCGGCGGCATCTACGACCAGCTGGCCGGCGGCTTTGCCCGCTACAGTGTGGACGCGACGTGGACTGTCCCACATTTTGAGAAGATGCTCTACGACAACGCGCTCCTGCTCCGGGTCTACGTGCACCTGTGGCGGCTGACCGGGGATCCGATGGCGCGCCGGGTGGCCGACGAGACGGCCGCCTTCCTGGTCCGCGACCTGTCCACTGCGGAGGGTGGCTTCGCCTCGGCGCTGGACGCTGACACCGACGGCGTCGAGGGGGCCACCTACGCCTGGACCCCGGCCCAGCTGCGCGAGGCGCTCGGCGAGGCCGACGCGGCCTTCGCCGCTGACCTCTACGGCGTGACCGAGGCCGGCACGTTCGAGCACGGCACGAGCGTGCTGCGGCTGGCGCGGGACGTCGACGCCGCCGACCCGGGGGTGCGGCAGCGGTGGCGCGAGGTCAGCGACCGGCTCTTCGAGGCCCGGCGGCACCGCGCCCAGCCGGCCCGGGATGACAAGGTGGTGGCGGCGTGGAACGGGCTCGCGGTGACCGCCCTGGCCGAGCACGCCGCGCTCGCCGGAGACGGGGAGGTGGCCAGCGGCGAGGCCGCGGTTGCCGCGGCGACCCTGCTCGCGGAGCGGCACCTCGTGGCCGGCCGGCTGCGCCGGGTCTCCCGTGACGGCGTTGTCGGCGAGCCGGCGGGCGTGCTCGAGGACTACGGCTGCGTCAGCGAGGCGTTCTGCGCGGTGCACCAGCTCACCGGCGACGGGCGGTGGCTCGACCTCGCGGGTGAGCTGCTCGGGACCGCGCTGGACCGGTTCGGCAACGGCAAGGGCGGCTTCTTCGACACCGCGGACGACGCGGAGCAGCTGGTCGCCCGCCCGGCCGACCCGACCGACAACGCCACGCCCGCGGGCCTGTCGTCGATGGCTGCGGCGCTGACCACGTACGCGGCGCTCACCGGGTCCACCGCCCACCGCGAGGCCGCCGAGCGCGCGCTGGCCACCATCGCCCCGCTCGCCGCCCAGCACGCCCGGTTCACCGGGTACGCGTGTGCGGTCGGCGAGGCGCTGCTGTCCGGCCCGTACGAGGTGGCGGTCGTCGGCCCGGACCGCGACGAGCTGGTGCGGGCCGCGTGGCGGCTGGCGCCGCCGGGCGCGGTGATCGTCTCCGGCGAGCCGGACCAGCCGGGCGTGCCCCTGTTGCGGGACCGGCCGGCGGTTGGTGGGGTCGCCACCGCGTACGTGTGCCGGGGGTTCGTCTGCGACCGGCCGGTCACCACGGTCGAGGACCTGGCCACGAGGTTGCGCGAGTAGGTCGTCCCGAGCGTTCCAGGCGCCGCCTACGTCGACCGGCGCCTCTGTTCGAAGTCTCGACTAGCGAGCGATCCGAGGGCGCGGATAACGATCACGATCAGCTCCTGAGGGGAGCTGGTGCAGCCGATGGCACCGCGACGGATGGCCTCCTCGACGTGCTCGGGGGCACGCGAGCCGGCATAGATGATGAACGGGGTACGGTCGCCCTCGCTCTTTAGTTTGTCGAGCAACGTATATCCAGCCCGAGGGTCACCAGGGCGTCCCATGTCAGAGATGATCAAGTCGAACGGCTGGTACCTGACCTGTTTCACGGCATCATCGGTAGAGGTACTGATCGCGAACCGTATGCCGAGCGCCTCAAGTGCATGCCTCTCGTAGCGGTTGTTGTCGGGACGGTCGTCCACCCAGAGCACGAGACGGCCTTGCAGCTGCCGCTGGGCGCGGGCGTCCGGGACCGCTTCGGTCAAGGCCTCAGCGACCCTCGAAAGGCTCGCTACTGCATCCGGCGTCTCGCTAGTCGGCTTCGCTATGGCCGCGCCGATCGCGGCCGCTGCCTCCACCTGTTGGCGCCGTGCGCTCGCCTCCACACCCGGCGCCTTGAAGGTGAACTCCCCCAGGTTGTCAAAGAAGTTCGACAGCCCGGCCCGGAACCGGATTATCAGGAAAAGCAGGAGCACGGGCCAGACCAGGACGCCGAAGAGGCCGGCGATCGCGGTTACCAGGCGGATGACCTCATCGGCTGTCACGGTTTGCTCCTTGTGACCGACTCGCACGGCCTGCGGTCCAACTCAGGGCCAGACTATAAGCTGGCGGCCGATGGACACCCGTACCGGTCTGCCCGTGGTGGGCATGGTGGGCGGCGGGCAGTTGGCCCGGATGACGCACCAGGCGGCGATCTCCCTCGGCCAGTCGCTGCGGGTGCTCGCCGCGGCGCCTGACGACGGCGCCGCGCTGGTCGCCCCGGATGTGCGCGTCGGGCACCACACCGACCTCGCCGCGCTGCGCACCTTCGCGGCCGGCTGCGACGTGGTGACGTTCGACCACGAGCACGTGCCGGGCCCGCACATCCGCGCGCTGGCGGCGGAGGGGGTGACCGTCCACCCGTCGGCCGACGCGCTGCGCTTCGCGCAGGACAAGCGAGCGATGCGGGAGCGGCTGGGCGAGCACGGTGTCCCGGTCCCGCGCTGGGCACCGATATCCACAATGGATGATCTGGTGGGCTTCGCCGGGGACACCTCCTGGCCCGTCGTGCTCAAGGCTGTCAGCGGCGGGTACGACGGCCGCGGCGTGTGGCTGGTATCCGATGTGGACAGTGCTCGACCGGTGCTGGACAGCGGAGTGCCGCTCATCGCCGAGGAGCGGGTGGCGCTGCGGCGGGAGCTGGCGGTGCAGGTGGCCCGCTCGCCGTTCGGGCAGGTGGCGGCGTACCCGGTGGTGGAGACGGTGCAGCGGGACGGCATCTGCGTCGAGGTTCTCGCCCCGGCGCCCGGTCTGGCGCCGGCCGCCGCGGTCGCCGCCCAGCGGCTCGCGATCGATCTCGCCACGGCGCTCGGCGTGGTCGGGCTGCTCGCCGTCGAGCTCTTCCAGACCGCGACCGGGCTGGTCGTCAACGAGCTCGCCATGCGCCCGCACAACTCCGGCCACTGGACCATCGAGGGCGCCCGCACGTCCCAGTTCGAGCAGCACCTGAGGGCGGTCCTGGACTACCCGCTGGGCTCCACCGCGCCGACCGCCCGGGCGGTGGCGATGGCCAACGTCCTCGGCGGCCCGGCGGGCGGCATGCCGATCGACGAGCGGCTGCACCACCTGTTCGCGGCCGACCCCGGAGTCCGGGTCCACCTCTACGGCAAGCAGGTACGCCCCGGGCGCAAGATCGGGCACGTGACCGTGCTCGGCGACGACCCGGTGGCGGTCCGGGAGCGGGCCACCCGGGCGGCGCGGTGGCTGCGGGAGGGTGAGCTGTGGAAGGAGGCCGGGTGCCTGACGTCGGTGTGATCATGGGAAGCGACTCGGACTGGCCGGTCATGCGCGCCGCGGCCGAGGCGCTCGCTGAGTTCGGCGTGGCGTACGAGGTCCGCGTGGTGTCGGCGCACCGCACCCCGCACGCGATGCTGGAGTACGCCACCAGCGCAGCCCATCGGGGGCTTCGTGTGATCATCGCGGGCGCCGGGGGTGCGGCACACCTGCCCGGCATGGTGGCCTCGGCCACCCCGTTGCCGGTGGTCGGGGTGCCGGTGCCGCTGCGCTACCTGGACGGGCTGGACTCCCTGCTGTCGATCGTGCAGATGCCGGCCGGCGTGCCGGTGGCGACGGTCTCGATCGGCGGCGCCCGCAACGCGGGCCTGCTCGCGGTGCGGATCCTCGCCGCATCAGACCCGACGCTGCGGGCGCGCGTCGCCGCGTTCCAGGAGAGCCTGGCCCAGCTGGTGGCAGAGAAGGACGCCGCGCTGGCCGCGTCGGCTGACCTGCCTGCCGAGCCGTTACCTGGCCGGCGTCCTAGCGCATCCGGTTGAGCGCGCCGCGCAGGCGCTGCATCTCGCGCTGGCGCTTCTCGTTGGTGGCGCCGAGCGCGAGCAGCAGCACGCCGAGGGGGATCAGCACCAGCCACACGCTGGCCAGGAACAGCTCGTGCACCGCCGCCACGGCGGTCACCACGCCGCCGACGACGACCGGCGCCCGCTGGCGGCGCAGCGACCCCAGGGCGAGCGTGGTCGCGGCGGCGACGAGCAGCACCGTGCGGCGCAGCGGCCCGGCATCGGTCACCAGCACGATCACCAGGGTCGGGCCGAACGCGGCGATGAGCGCCACACCGTACGCTCCCCAGCTGCCGAGCTCGGGGTGGTGGCGTAGCTCGATCACGCCGACGACCAGCGCGAGCGCAGCGAACGGCAGCGTATACGCCTCCGGCACCGCGATCTCGGTGGTGCGGGCCAGCAGCCACCACGCGACCAGCTCGAAGACGGCCGCCACCCAGAGCAGGGTGCGGCGCTGCGGAGCCGGGCGGCCCGGGCGGACCGCCGCCACACCGAGCACCGCACCCCAGGCGGCGAGCAGCGCCGCCAGGTGCGGGGTGGACCCGGCGGCGAGCACCAGGGACACCAGCGCGCCCGTGTACCCGCTCCACTCGAGGGCCGCCGCCTGGCCGCGGTTCTCCGGCCGGCTGAGCCGGGGCAGGGTGGCCGCGGTGACCAGCGCCACGGCGGCCACGCCGAGCACGCCAAATGCGGACCAGTGCGGGGCAAGGCCGATCGCCAGGCCGGTCACGTACACCAGGAAGTGGGCCGACACCGAGGCGAAGCCCCAGCCGAGCACCCGGGCGGTGGAGGTGGTGCCGCGCAGCGCCGCGACGATCCCGACCACGACGGCGCCGAGGAGGGTGACCAGTGTGGTCGAGCGGGTGGCGAGGCTGCCGGCGAGCCCCGCGCCGCCGGCGGCGAGCCCGATCGCCACCACCAGGTAACGCGTGATCCGGACCGGGCGGGCGGCCTCGGTGGGCGGGGGCGGCGGGCTGAGCGCCACGCCCAGCGTGCTGATCACGAACACGGTGAGCGCGGCGACCGTACCGGCCGGCCAGAGCAGGTGCAGGCTGTACGGCGCGATCAGCAGCGTGATCGCCACGCCGGGGAGGAGGACCGGCACGACCTGAGCCGCGAGATCGTCGCGACCCTGGTCGCTGCGGTCCCCGAAGCCGAGTGCGGCCAGCGCCGCGGCGAGGGTCAGCACCAGCGCGGCCAGCGTGCTGCTCCGGTCGCCGACGGTGTAGCCGGCCCAGTCCACGCCGGCCACCTCCGGGCCCTGCCAGATGTGCCGCAGCGTGCGGTGCGGCTCGAGCAGGGCGGCGGTGAGCGCCGGGCCGATGCTGACGACGGCCAGCAGGGCCGGAATGCCCGCGGCCGCGAGCAGCCCGGGCGTGAGCAGCCCTGCCCCGGCCGGCTCACCCGGGGCGGGGCCGGTGTCCCCGACGAGCCGACCCTGCCCGCTGCGCCACACCGAGCGCCAGCGGGCACGCAGGCGGGGGCCGGACCCGTCGGGAGGTGCCGCGGCGGCGCGATGCATCTCGGCGATCACCCCGAGCATGGCTGCGGCTGCTGCGTAGACGCCGAGGGGCTGGCCGGTGAAGACAGCGGCGATGGCGATGGCCGTGGCGGCCGCCGCGGTGCCCACCGCGGCGTAGGGCAGGTAGTTACGGGCCACCGCCGCCACCAGGGACAGGCCGATGGCGGTCGCGGCGAACGCGGCGGGCAGAGCCGTGGTGGCCGGATGGTCCAGGGCAGCGGCGAGGGTGGCCACCGCCGCCGGCCCGGCCAGCAGCGCGGCGGCCACGGCGGCGCCGCCGACGGCATCGAGATGGCTACGCGTCGTCGCCGCGTAGTCGGCCCGGTCCACCGCGGCGACCCGGGCGGAGGTCGCGATCAACGCGGCGACGGCCGCTACCCCGACCAGTGCCCCGGCAGTGGCCCACGGGCCGACCAGGCTGGCGCCGACGGCATACCCGGCCATCGCCCCGCCGGCACCGGCCCTGGCGATGCCGGCGCGGGGTGACCTGGTGACCACCGCAGCCAGGCCGAAGCTGCCGGCGGCGAGCATGCCCAGCAGGATCGGGCTCCACCAGGGCAGCTGCAGCGCGGCCGGGGCGGCGACCGCGGCCAGGCCGATCGCGATCGGCACCACGCTGTTGCGGGAGCGCGGCGGCAGCGCCACCGCCGCCGCGGCGGCGAGCAGGAGCAGCGCGTACGGGGTCTGCCAGCCGTACATCCGGCCCGGCTCGACGGTCTGCGCCCAGGTTGACAGGTCGGCGGCCCAGACCGGGCTGGTCGCGAGCAGCACCCGCAGACCCCCGACCACGGCGGCGATACCCGCCATCACCGCGACGACCGCGCCGGCAGCGGCACAGCCGAGCACCGGCCCGGGCCGCCACCGTTCGGGCATCGCCCGGACCCCGATCGCCACGATCAGGACCAGCGCTGCGGTGGTCGCAAGGCCGGTGCCGGGGGCGGCCGATGCGGAGATGCGCGCGAGCGCGCCGATCGTGCCGGCGGTGACCGCCGCCGCGGCCACGTCAGGACCCTCGATCCACCGGTCCGCTCGCTGGCTCGCGTCGATTGACGGCGCGAACCACAGCAGCGCCGCGCCGACCAGCAGGGACAGCGCCACCAAGATATCGACGATCTCCGCACCGTTCCCGGTGAACGCGGCGACCGTGACGGCGGCTGCCCCGACGCTGCCACCGGCGGCCAGCGGCACGTTGGTGCGGCGCTGGGCCACCTGGGTAAGGGCGGCGTAACCGAGCGAGGCCGAGACGGCGAGGAAGGCCGCCGCGAGCACCGGCACGGCGTCGACGGACGGCACGGTCACCACGACCGAGGTCGCTGCGGCCCCGGGCAGGGCGGCTGCGGCACCGCCCAGGGCCGCGTCCGTCGTGATGCTGGCGTGCGGGCCGCCGGTGGCCCAGTGCGGCGCGAGCCCGATCACACCACCGGCGAGCGCGATGGCCATGAGCACCCAGGCGGTCAGCTCCGGGCGGGCCAGGCTGGCGGTCGCCGCGGCCAGCCCGACCAGCACCGCGGCTGCGACCAGCACGCGGGCTGCGCGCTCGGTGGGCGCGGCCAGCCCGACGATGCCGAGGCCGACCGCGCCGGCGAAGAGCACCCACGGCGTGGTGGCCCAGCCGAGCCCGTATGAGGCCGGCGCGGCGAGGACCGCGACCGCGGCACCGGCGGCGGTCGCCTCGCGCTGGAAGGCTGGCGGGACGCAGACCGCGGCGGCGATCGTGAGCAGCGCCGCCGCGGTGGCGATCTGCCAGCCGCCCGGGCCTACCGCCGCGGCGAGCCGGCCGGGGTAGGCGGCGATGTCGGCCTCCCACACCGGCAGCGCAGCCCGCAGCGTGGCGACCGTCGCCCGCACCGCGAACCCCACCAGCACGAGCCCGAGCAGCGCCAGCGCGACAGAAGCGGCCAGCTGTGGACCGCGACGGGCCGCTGGTGGCAGCAGGCGCAGGCCCAGCCCGATGAGCACGAGGATCGCGGCGAACAGCACGAGCGACCGGCCGGGTAGGGCGGCCGCGAGCACCCGCACCGCGGAGCTCAGCACGGCGAGCACCATGATCCCTGCCGCCACGTCCGGCAGCGGGCGCCGGCGCAGGGACAGCGCACCGGCCAGGCCGACCGCGGCCGCGGTCACCAGGACGACGCCGGCCCAGGTGACCGCAGCCAGCCCACCGGCGGTCACCAGGGCGACCATCGCGTAGACGAGGGCGGCGCCGACCGCCACTCCGTGCAGCACCCAGATGACCTCGCGCAGCCACGGCGCGGCCAGGCGTTCCTCGTGGCTGAGCACTCGGGCCAGCGCCACGTCGAGCGCTGCCACGCCGGCCAGGACCAGCGCCCACCCGGCCGCCCCCCGGACCCACGGGTAGGCCAGCAACGGCAGCACCGGCTGCGCGGCGAGCACGACGGCGAACCTGGGTGCGACGAGGCCGGTCATGGCCTGGTAGCCCGCGGCGACCGCGCTGGTGGCGCCGAGCACCAGCCCCGCGAACACCGGCCCCGGCAGCCCGATGCCGGTCCGCAGAGGGTCGATCTCCCACAGCGCGTACCCCGTCAGCGGGAGCAGGGCGAGACCGACCGTGCAGATGGTCTCCGCCGTGGCGGTCAGCATCCGCCGGACCAGCACCGGCGGGACGAGCAGGACGAGCCCGGTGGCGACGGTGAGGATCGCCGCCCGGCTGACCGGCTCCAGCACGCTGGTGGCCACCGCGATGAACACCGCCGCTGCCAGCCCGAGCAGCAGCGCGCCGAGCCCGAGCAGGACGTTCTGCACCGAGCGGGACGAGGCCTCAGGCCGCAGGCCGGTCTCGTCCGCGTCGGGCGGCTCGGCGGCCAGGTCGTCCAGGCCCGACATTGTCCGGGTCGGGGGGGTGCGCAGCCGGTCGCCCGCTGCCGGGGCGGCGGTGCGCCGGCTGCGGCCGGCGGTGACGCCAGTGGCCCGCCCGGTGCGCGGTGGCGTGCCGGCGTCCGGCGCCGCGGTGGGCTCGGTCGGCTCGGTCGGCTTGCCTGGCTTGGTCGGCTCCGGGGCCGGCTCCGGAGCCGGCTCGGGCTCCCGGGTCCGGGCGCCGCGCAGCCTGGGCCGGACGTTGGTGGGCAGCAGCGACCCGACCCGCCGGGCTGCGCTGCGCTGCTTCGGGGTCCGGCGCAACCGCTCGGCCTGCGCGCCCATGAGCAGGTTGCGCTGGTGCAGGGCGGCCTGCATCTTGCTGGACAGGCCGGCCCGCTCGCGCTGGATCGCCATGTCCCGGGAGCTCATCTCGGCGATCTCGCGGTTCAGGCGGTCGATCTCCACGGCGTAGGGGGGCGGTGTGGCGCCGCAGACCTGGCAGCCGGCGATCGGATCGGCCGGGCTGTTGCAGCGCGTGCACTGGTACATGCGCGTGCCACCTTCCGGAGGATCGGTATACGCCGGTGGTATGTGCGGTCTACCCGAGCATGCCTAGTCGACCTGCACTTGGCCAGCCCCAGATAAAGGGTGGCGGTCACCGGGCCCTGACCCGGTGACCGCCACGGTCACGTTTTGATGTACCCGAACCGCCCGGCAAGGCGGCGCGGCGTCAGCGGGCCACGGGCCGGCCCATGCCCCGGTACTCCCAGCCGGCGCGGACCCATACCGCAGGGTCGAGGCAGTTCCGCCCGTCGATGACCCGCTTGCCCGCCACCAGGGCGCCGAGCGCCTGTGGGTCGGCGTTGCGGAACTCCTCCCACTCGGTGAGCACGCAGACCAGGTCCGCGCCGGCGACCGCGTCGTTGAGCGTCTTGGCGTACGTCGCCTGGGGCACGTCCCGGCGGGCGTTCTCGACGCCCTCCGGGTCGTACACGGTGACCTGCGCCCCGGTACGGACCAGCCGGCGTACCACGGACAGCGCCGGGGAGTCCCGTACGTCGTCGGAGTTGGGCTTGAACGTGGCCCCGAGCACGGTCACCTTGACGCCCTGCAGGTCCGGCCCGTTCGGCCCGTACGCCCGGCCGAGCAGCTCGGTGGCGAGCTGCACCACCCGCTGCCGGCGCCGCTGGTTGATCAGGTCGACCTCGTGCAGGAACCGCAGCGCCTCGCCGACGCCGAGCTCCTGCGCCCGGGCCTGGAACGCCCGGATGTCCTTGGG
>DASSUC010000028.1:0-5622 GCA_035707405.1 Micromonosporaceae bacterium
CGATGGTGTTGGTGGAAGGATGGAGTACGTGGGAACTGCGTTGGCCGAGATGACCATTCCTCAGATCTCGCCGCTTGCCGGCGAGCCAATCGATCGTTCAGACGCCGAGCGCCTGGCCGGGGTGCTCAAGGCGCTCGCCGATCCGGCGCGACTGCGGCTGCTCAGCCTGATCCAGTCGGCGCCGGAGGGTGAGGCCTGCGTCTGCGACCTCACCGCCCCGCTGGGCCTGTCCCAGCCGACGGTCAGCCACCACCTGCGCATCCTCACCGAGGCCGGGCTGCTGGAGCGGGAGAAGCGCGGTGTGTGGGCCTACTACCGCCTGGTGCCTTCGGCGATCGCGACGATCGCCGAGCTGCTGACCCCGCCCCGCAAGCGGGCCACCAAGCGGGCGCGCTGACGCTGGCTGCCGCCCGGAGGCAGGCGGCGACCTAGCAGAGCACCGAAGCCAGGCACCGTCCCGGCGCCACACCCGACGGCCGTGTGGCGCCGGCGCATCCAGGGATCCGTCACGCCCCGCGCCGGCTCGCCGTGCGCGGGCACCGGTCCGGCTGGTGGACTGTCCGGATATACGTACAGTGATCACGAATCGGTTTCATGACGAGTCGGTAACCGGGCATCTCGTACCCTTGCACTCGCATCGAGCCCCCTTAAGCTGGCCTTAAAGGCTCGCGAACAGGGGGGCAGGTGCCTGGACGTCATCGCCAACGCGGCCGATTCACCCGCCGCGCCCGCCGAACGGCACTCTACGTAGCGCTCACTCTGGCATTGGTCAGCCTCACCACGTTCGCCGTCCAGCTGGTCGCCGCCGACCGCGAGGGTTGCGATGCCCGCGCTGAGGTCCAGCTGACCGTGGCGGCGAGCCCGGAGGTCGCGCCCGCCGTGCAGGAGGCGGCGCGGCAGTGGGACGGGACCAGGCCCGACGTGAACGGCAAGTGCATCCAGGTGCAGGTGCGCCCGGCGGCCTCGGCCGACATCGCCGCTGCCCTCGCCGCGCGGGTGGGTGGTCGGCTCGACGTCGCCGGCACCTCGGCGGCCACCCCGGCCAACGCCGACCTGCCCGCCGTGTGGATCCCGGACTCGGTGGCCTGGGTCAACCGGCTGCGTGGCGTCGACCGGGCCGCCGTGACCGGTGACACGCCGTCGAGCGCGACCAGCCCGGTGGTGCTGGCCGCGCCCGAGCCGGTGGCCCGGGACCTGTTCGGCCCGGGCAGCCGCCGGCTCACCCCGGCCGCGCTGCGGCAGCTGGTGGACCGGCTGGCGAAGAAGGAGCTGACGCTCGCGGTGGTGGATCCGCGGCGGGACACCGCGGGCCTGGCCGGCGCGATGCTGCTGCGCACCGCGATCGTCACCAGCGAGGAGAAGCTGGCCGTGCTGGTGTTCGCCTACCGCGGCATCGGCAAGCTGGCCGACCAGGCCGCGCTGCGCCAGGCGTACCGCCAGGGGTTGCAGCTCTCGACGATGTCGGAGCAGGCGGTGCTGGCGCACAACGGGGCCCGCCCGTCCGTGCCGCTGGTCGCGGTGCCGCTGGCCGAGGACGGTCCGGTGCTGGACTACCCGTTCGCGGTGCTGGGCGGCCTGCCGCGCGACGTCGAGCAGGCCGCGACCCAGTTCCGGGCCGCCCTCGCCGACGGCCGCTACCGCGAGGTGTTCGGTCGCCACGGGTTCCGCGCCCCGGACGGGGTCGCCCCGGCCAGCTTCCCGACCGGCCGGGGGGCCAGCGCCGACCCGATCCGGGTCAACCCGGTGGCCAAGGCCGATGCGGTGCGCAGCACCCTTGACCTGTGGACGGCCGCTGTCGAGCCGTCCCGCACGCTCGCCCTGCTCGACGTCACCTCGTCAATGGGCCAGCAGCTGCGGCCCGGCGTGACAAAGCTCGGCATACTGCGCGCCGCGGCAAAGACCGGGCTGGCCCTGTTCTCCGACGAGAGCCAGGTGGGCATCTGGGCCTTTGCGGCGCACCTGCCCACCGGCGGGCACCACCTGGAGGCGGTGCCGATCGGCCGGCTCGACCCGGCACAGCGGGACCGGATAACCCGCAGCATCGACGCTGCTCAGCCCGTGGTCACCAACGAGTGCGCGCTCTACGAGAGCCTCCTGGCCGCGTACCGGAAGATCCGGGATGGGTACGCGCCGGACCGCACCAACCGCGTGGTCGTCTTCACCGACGGGCGCAACACCGTACGCGGCATGAACCTGGAGCGGCTCCAGCGGGAGCTGGAGCTGCTGGGGGACGTGACCAGACCGGTCAAGGTCACGCTCGTCGGAGTCGGCGCCGACGTGGACATGGACGAGCTGAACGCGATCGCCGTGGCGACCGGGGCGCAGCAGGCGTTCCAGGTGCTCAACCCGAACGACATCGAGGTGGTGTTCCTGCACGCGCTGCTCTCCTGAGCCGGCGCGTCGCCGGCGGCTGCGGCGCTACCTGACCTCGGCGTCGACCGACCCGGTGAGCAGGGCACCGCCGCGCCGCTTCGCACGCCGCTCCCGCCAGACCTCGATGAAGATCGGCAGCAGCGAGACCGCGACGATCAGCGCGACCACCGGCAGGATGTACTTGTCGATATCGGCCGGGTCCATGACCTGGGTGATCTGCCGCGCGAGCGCCCATCCGGCCAGGATGATGCCGTCGGTCCAGAGGACGCCACCGACGATGTTCCACAGCAGGAACGTGCGGGCCGGCATCTCCAGCACCCCGGCGACGGGGTTCAGGAAGGTGCGCACGATCGGGATGAACCGCGCGAGCACCACCGCCTTGGCCGGGCCGAACTTGTTGAAGTAGTACTCCGCCTTCTCGACGTACTCCCGCTTGAAGAACCGCGAGTCGGGCCGGTCGAACATCCGCGCGCCATACCGCGCGCCGAGGTAGTGGCCCAGCTGGGCGCCGGCGACCGCGCAGATCGGCGCGCCGATGAGCAGCGGCACGAGCGGGATCCGCACCCCCTCGCCGAGGATCGCCTCGGCGACCGGGGAGGCGGCCACCCCGGCGAGGAACAGCAGCGAGTCCCCGGGGAAGAAGAACCCGATCAGCAAGCCGGTCTCGGCGAACAGGATGGCCCAGACCCCGAACAGGGCGAACGGGCCGAACAGGTGCAGCCAGTCCTTCGGGTTGAGCGGGTTGAAGCTCAGGTACTCGGTCAGTGCCCGGGTCTTCTCAGCGGTGTCCACGGCGCTCCAGGCTACCGTGCGACACCAGGTGCCATGTTCAGCGCAGGTGCGATGTCCAGCGCGGGTGCCATGTCCAGCGCAGGTGCGATGTCCAGCGCAGGTGCGATGTCCAGCGAGAGTATGGTCCGGTCGGCTGAGGGCCGAGTGCCGATTTTTTCGCCCCCGGTCATGGCATGCTTACGGATGGCACAGGAGGGGTGCTCATTGGGGTGAACAGATCATCCGGAGGTCGGAGGTGACGACGGCTCAGTCCTACGCCGGCTCAGCCGGCGGGCCGATTGTGCTGCGCATGCTGCTCGGCGCCCAGCTGCGCCGGCTACGCGAGCACAAGGGCCTCAGCCGTGAGGACGCAGGCTGGGAGATCCGTGCGTCCGAGTCGAAGATCAGCCGGATGGAGCTGGGTCGGGTCGGCTTCAAGGAGCGCGACGTCGCCGACCTGCTCACCCTCTACGGTGTCAAGGACGAGCAGGAGCGCGCCGCGCTGCTCTCGCTGGCCCGCCAGGCCAACTCGACCGGCTGGTGGAGCCGCTACAGCGACGTGCTGCCGAGCTGGTTCCAGGCGTATGTCGGGCTGGAGGCGGCGGCCTCGATCATCCGGACGTACGAGACCCAGTTCGTTCCCGGCCTGTTGCAGACGCCGGAATATGCCCGCGCGGTGGTCCTGCTACGGCATTTCCGCGCCACCGAGGGTGAGGTCGACCGGCGGGTCGACCTGCGCCGGGCCCGGCAGCGGGTGCTGACGCGGCCCGGCCCACCACGGCTGTGGGCGGTGATGGACGAGGCGGTGCTGCGCCGGCAGGTCGGCGGCCCCGACGTCATGCGGGCCCAGATCGAAGCCCTGATCGAGGCGACCAGGCTGCCCAACGTCAAGCTCCAGGTGGTCCGGTTCCGGTCCGGTGGGCACGCCGCCGCTGGTGGGCCGTTCACCATACTGCGGTTCCCGGACCAGGACCTGCCCGATGTGGTCTACATCGAGCAGCTCACCAACGCGCTCTACCTGGAGAAGAGCGACGACGTCACCGAGTACGCGATGACCATGGACCAGCTGTGCGTCGCGGCCGACCCGCCGGGGAAGACGCCGGAGATCCTGCGACAGATCCTGCGCGACCTCGACAGCGGCGCAACCGCCGACTCCGGCTAGGGCCGTCCAGGGCGGTGGTGGTCAGGGCTTGCGGCCTACGGCGCCGAAGAAGAGCATCTCGCGGTCGGCGTAGCGCGTCCCGGGGTCCGGACGCCACCGCGGCAGCGGCACCACGCCGGGCGCGACCAGCTCCAGACGCCGGAGGAAGCGGGCGAGGTCGGCGCGGCTGCGGATGGCGACCGGAGGGGCACCGCTGTCGTTCCAGGTCCGCAGCACCTTTCCCATCGCGTCCTGCGGGTCGTCGGTGGCCGGGTGGGCGATGGCGAGGTGGCTGCCGGAGGGCACCGCGTCCAGCAGGCGGTCCAGGATCGCCTGCGCCTCGCCGTCGTCGGTGACGAACTCCAGGACCCCCAGCAGCATGATCGCGACGGGCCGATGGAGGTCGAGGGTACGAGCCGCCGCCGCCATGATCTTGTCCGGCTCGCGCAGGTCCGCATCGACGTAGTCGGTGACGCCCTGCGGCGCGCCGACCAGCAGGGCACGGGCGTGGGCCAGCACGATCGGGTCGTTGTCGACGTAGACGATGCGGCACTCGGGCGCTATAGCCTGGGCGACCTCGTGGGTGTTGTTGGCCGTTGGGATGCCGGTGCCGATGTCGAGGAACTGGCGGATGCCCACCTGGCCGACGAGGTAGCGGACCACCCGGCCGAGGAACTCCCGGTCGGCGCGGGCGTTGATCGCTATGTCCGGCATGACCGACTGGATGTGGTCGCCGACCTCCCGGTCGGCCGGGTAGTTGTCCTTGCCGCCCAGCCAGTAGTCCCAGACCCGGGCCGGGTGGGCCACGCTGGTGTCGATCATGAATGGAGCCTGGCCGGCTCTGGGCGGGCTGTCGGTCACGGAGCGATCCTTTCGCGTTACACGTCTACCTCTGATCGATGGACGAAGCGTAGTCCCCATCGGCCAAGCTGGCCCGCGCGGGTCTTGGCGCACAGGTGGTTGTGGGTACCCGGCAGGGCTAGCGTAAGGACATGGCCAGACTGGCCGAGCCGGCCCCGACCGACCCGCCGCCGGATGCGCTCAGCCTCGCCGACCCGTACACGGTGCCGACGCGCTACTGGCATGCCCTGCCCGACGGGCGGGTCCAGTGCGACGTGTGCCCGCGCGCGTGCAAGCTGCACGAGGGGCAGCGCGGTCTGTGCTTTGTCCGGGGCCGGGTCGATGACCAGATCGTACTGGCGTCGTACGGCCGCTCGTCCGGCTTCTGCGTCGACCCGGTCGAGAAGAAGCCGCTCAACCACTTCCTGCCCGGCTCCGCGGTGCTCTCGTTCGGCACCGCCGGCTGCAACCTGGCCTGCCGGTTCTGCCAGAACTGG
>DASSUC010000029.1:0-4359 GCA_035707405.1 Micromonosporaceae bacterium
CTGGCCCCGACCGACCTGACCGGGGCCAACCCGCGGCCGGACCTGCACGCCGACATCGTCAACAACTCCTGGGGCGGCGGCGGTGGCGACCTGTGGTACCAGGCCAGCGTCAACGCCTGGGTCGCGGCCGGCATCTTCCCGGCGTTCTCCAACGGCAACAGCGGCCCGAGCTGCGGCAGCGCCGGCTCCCCCGGTGACTACCCGCAGTCCTACTCGGCCGGCGCATACGACATCAACAACGCCATCGCCAGCTTCTCCAGCCGGGGACCGTCCGACCTGGACGGCACGCTGGTCAAGCCGGACCTCGCCGCGCCGGGCGTGAACGTGCGTTCCAGCATCAACGGCGGCGGGTACGGCAACTTCAGCGGCACCTCGATGGCGTCACCGCACCTGTCCGGGACGGTGGCGCTGATCTGGTCGGCGGCGCCGAGCATCAAGGGCAACATCGCCGCAACGCGTACCCTGCTCGACGACGCGGCGACGGATGTCAACAACCTGACCTGTGGCGGCACGGTCGACGACAACAACGTCTTCGGCGAGGGCCGGCTCAACGCGTTCCAGGCGGTCAACGCCGCGCCGCGGGGGCCGACCGGGCAGGTCGCCGGCACCGTGACCAACTCCGCCACCGGCAGCCCCATCGCCGGAGCGACGGTCAGCGCCAGCAACGTCAGCAAGATCACCGGTGCCGACGGCAAGTACACGATGCAGCTGCCGGTCGGCACGTACACGGTGACGGCGCGGGCGTTCGGTTACGCCACCGGGACGGCCACCGTGACGGTGGTCGCGGACACGGTGACGACGCAGGACTTCGCGCTCACCCCGCTGCCCAGCGTGACCGTGAGCGGTACGGTCACCGACGGCTCAGGCAAGGGATGGCCGCTCTACGCGAAGATCGAGATCGCCGGGCGCCCCGGCGGGCCGGTCTTCACCAACCCGGTCACCGGCGCCTACTCGTTCACGATTCCGAACAACACCACGTACCAGCTCACCACAACGGCGGTCTACCCCGGTTACCAGACCGTGGTGCAGAGCGTCCCGGTCGGTGAGAGCGACCTGGTGCACAACATCGCGGTGGCGGTGGACCCGGCCTGCACGGCCAGCGGGTACGCGGTGGCCTTCGGCACGCCGGCGATCAGCGAGCCGTTCGACACCACCTCGACCCCGGCCGGGTGGAGCGTGGTCAACCGCACCACAACCGGCGGCTGGCGGTTCGACGACCCGGACAACCGGGGCAACCTGACCGGCGGCACCGGCAACTTCGCCATCATGGACAGCGACTTCTTCGGCTCCGGCAGGTCCCAGGACAGTGACCTGGTCACGCCGGCGATGGACCTGTCCGGCATGCCGGCACCGTACGTGCGGTTCAACAGCGACTACCGCGCGTTCTCCAACAGCATCGTCGACATCGACGTGTCCGCCGACGGCGGTGCCAACTGGACAAACGTCTGGAAGCAGACCACGGTGAGCCTGCGCGGTCCGCGCCAGGAGCTGGTCCCGCTCGGGCCTACCGCGGCCGGGGCGACCAACGTCACCGTGCGCTTCCGGATGCGCGGCACCTTCGCCTGGTGGTGGGAGGTCGACAACGTCGAGGTCCTCAACCGCGCCTGCGTCCCGCAGCCCGGCGGCCTCGTGGTCGGCTTCACCTCCGACCGCACCACCGGTGAGCCGCTCAACGGGGTGACCGTCACCAGCGACGACAACCCCGCCAACACGGCCGTCTCGGCGGCGACGCCGGGCGACCCGAACATCCCCGACGGCTTCTACTGGTTCTTCTCCAGCCTGACCGGGCCACACCCGGTTACCGCCTCGAAGAGCCTCTACCAGCCGCAGACCAAGACCGTCACCATCGTTGACAACGGCACCGTCCGGGAGGACTTCTCACTCGGCGCCGGCCGGATAGTGGTGGCACCGACATCGCTCGAAGTGACGGTCCCGTACGGCGGCAGCCGTACCGGGCAGCTCACGTTCACCAACACCGGCACCGCACCGGCACAGGTGCAGCTGCTGGAGCGCGCCGGTGGCTTCGAGATGCTCAGCAGCCTGAAGGGCGCGCAGCTCGTCATGCACCAGGTGGCGGGCGGCGTCAGCAAGGGCATGACGGGTACGCCGCTGGCCGGCGTCACCGGTGCCAGCCCGCAGATCGACCCGGCGTGGACGACCATCGCAAACTACCCGGCCGCGGTGATGGACAACGTCGCCGCGACCCGCGACGGCAAGGTCTACGTCGTGGGCGGGGCGACCGGGACCACCAACCCGACCCGGGCGAGCGTCTACGACCCGGATACCAACGCCTGGACCGCGCTGCCGAACCTGCCCGTGGGCAGGGCCAAGCCGGCCGCCGCGTTCGTGAACGACAAGCTGTACGTGTTCGGCGGGTGGGCCTCCGGTGGCACCCCGGTCAACACCGTTGCGGTGTTCGACCCGGCCACCAACAGCTGGACCACCCTGCCCGGCGTCACCAACCCGGCTCCGGCCGCGGCGGCGGGCATCGCGGTGGCCAACGACAAGATCTACCTGATCGGTGGCTGCCTCAACAGCTCCTGCACGACCAGCGACAAGACGGTCGTCTTCGACCCCGCCAGCGGTTCGTTCAGCACCGGTGCGGCGTACCCGCACGCGGTGGCCTGGTCGTCCTGCGGCGGGATCAACGGCCGGGTGTACTGCGCCGGTGGCGTGGACGCGGCGTCCTTCCGGGACGCGCACGTCTACAACCCGACCAGCAACACCTGGTCGCCGGCTGCCAACATGCCGCTGGACCTGTGGGGCTCGGCACACTCGTCGGCGAACGGCATGCTCATCCTCGCCGGTGGCGTGACGGACAACTTCACCACGGTCACCAACCGTGCGGTGATGTTCGACCCGATCGCCAACACCTGGTCGAACCTGCCCAACGCGCAGTTCGCCCGCTACCGCGGGGCCGGCGCGTGCGGCTTCTTCAAGGTCGGCGGTGCCTCCGGTGGCTTCACCGGCACCAACAACTCGGAGAAGCTGGGCGGCCTCAACCAGTGTGACGAGGCAACCGACGTCCGCTGGCTGTCCGAGCAGCCGGCCACGTTCACGGTGGCACCGGGCGCGTCCCAGGTCGTCACCGTGACGTTCACCGCCACCTCGGCGGCGGGCGTCCTGCAACCCGGCACCTACACGGCGCAGATCGGCGTGCGGACCGACACCCCGCACACGATCGCGCCGATCTCGGTGACCATGAAGGTCACGCCGCCGGCCACGTGGGGCAAGATCACAGGCACCATCGTGGGCCAGACCTGTGGCGGTGACACGGTGCCCGTGGCAGCCTTCGTCCGCATCAACAACGTGCTCAACCCCGAGCTCGGGGTGAGCATCACGGCCGGCGCGGACGGCAAGTACGGCTGGTGGGTGCCGGCCGGCCCGCTGTACGACGTCATCGTCAGCAAGGACGGCTGGACCTCGCAGGTGGCGCGGGTGCGCGTCGACCGCGGCCGGGTCCTGGTGAAGAACTTCACCCTGCAACCGTTCGAGCCCTGCCCGACCATGCTGGGCGGGGTGTGAGCTAGACCGTTGGACAGTGGTGCCCGGGGCGGTACGCCCCGGGCACCACTGCTTTCGGACCCAACCTCAGCCACAACTTTTCCGCCACTGGGGTCAGCCCACGGTTTCCGCCACTGGCTCAGCCCACGGTTTCCGCGCCAACTTCCAGCCCGGCTCTCAGCCCGCCCGACAACGCCAACCGACCGACCCACCCACTCACTCACTCACTCACCGGACATTCGGCAGATCTCAGGCGTATCTTCAGCCTTCTCGACCGCGCCACCTTCAAGATCGCGATCTCAGACATCAAATGTTGAGCGGCGCTAAACATTCCCTGCACTGATCGCGATCTTGAGGAAACATCGACGCCGCGCCCGGGCCACCCCGGCAGTGAAAATGGCCACCAAACACCCCAATTCAGACACGACTGCGGCTGTTTCGCGGTCGAACTCTGCGATCAAGAAGACTTGTGCCGGAACAGCGTGCACAAGTCTTCTTGATCGCGAAACCGATCGCTCGGGGAACCGGGAACGGAATCTGAAGGCCACCGCATACCTGGATAACTCAGCCGGCTCCTGCCCGGTCGGCGCTCAGCCAGCCACCCGGTCGAGCTTTGCCGACAGGTGCGGCCGCAACGGCTCCCCCACCGCCGCCATCTCGAACGCGTACAGCAGCGCCCGGTCCACGATCCCGTAGAGCCGGTGCCCCTCAGCCACGTCCTTGGCCGTGCCGGAGCGCAGCACCTTGTCCGTGACCAGCTCGACGCGCAGCCCGTCGATGCGCCCGACATAGGACTCGACGATCCCGGTCGGCGTCATCAGCTGCGCCTCGACCGCCTCGGTCCGCGTGCCGTCC
>DASSUC010000030.1:0-10909 GCA_035707405.1 Micromonosporaceae bacterium
GGAGAAGGCCAAGCCGGTCCGGCGCGAGGGCGAGCGGGCCGGTCGCTGGGTGCTGCTGGACTACGTCGACGTGGTGGTGCATGTGCAGCACAGCGAGGAGCGCGAGTTCTACGCGCTCGACCGGCTGTGGAAGGACGTCCCCACGATCCCGTTCGTCGATCGCGACCTGGTGGCATGACGCGTTTGATCGTCTGGCGGCACGGGCAGACCGAGTGGAACGCCACCGATCGGGTGCAGGGCCAGCACGACGTGCCGCTCAGCCCGTTCGGTCGGGAGCAGGCCGCGGCGGCGGCGGCGCACCTCGCCCACCAGCGCCCGGTCATGATCGTCGCGAGCGACCTGCGCCGGGCGGCCGACACCGCTGCGGCGCTCGCCGAGGTGACCGGGCTGCCCGTCGCGACCGACCCCCGGCTGCGGGAGCGCCACTTCGGCGAGTGGCAGGGCCTGACCCTGGCCGAGGTGGGGCGGCGCTGGCCGGCTGAGCTCGGCCGGTGGCGGGCCGGTGACCCGTCTCCGGGCTGCGCCATCGAGCACCTTGACGAGCTGGCGAAACGGGCCGCCGCGGCACTGCGGGAGGCGGCCGAGCGCAGCCCCGGCGGGACCGTCGTGGTGGCCACCCACGGCGGTGCGGCGCGGCAGGGCTGCGCCGGGCTGCTGGGCTGGCCGGCGGGGGTCACCCGCACTCTCGGCGGGCTGTCCAACTGCCACTGGACCGAGCTGCGCGACGACCCGGTCCGTGGGTGGCAGCTGTGGGGTCACAACCTGAGCTGAGCGGGGTCACGGGCGCGGCGGTCGCGGAACCGGTACGGCCCGGGTAGCGTCCAACGGACATGAGTACGCGTCGCACGTCCGTAGCCGTCGCCGTGCTTGGCACGCTCCTGCTCGCCGGGTGCGCTGCGGGGTCGGGCGGTGCCAGCCCCGCACCGAGTGGTCCCAGCTCCCCGGGAGGATCCGTGGCCCCGTCCGACTCCCCGTTCCCGCCCCAGCCCAGCCGGGAGCCGATCCTGCCGACCTCGCCTCCGACCCCTGCCCCGGGCCCGACCAAGCCCGCCCCCACCGGCCCGACCTCGCTCACCGGGACGGTCGAGATGTCCGACATCGAGGGCGGCTGCCTGGTGCTGCGTACCGGTGGCGTCACGTACGAGCTGCTGGGCGGCGACCGTACGCTGCTGCGACACGGGGCCCGGGTGACCGTCGAGGGCAAGGTCAACCCCCACGTCGTCACCATCTGCCAGGTCGGCCCGGTGTTCGAGGTCTCTGCGGTCCGTCCGGCGTGAGCCGGCCCCCTGTGGTGACTACCGTCCGTCTGGCCTGAGCACCGCCTCCGTCCGCATCGACCACCTACCCGTCCAGCCTGGGCGCCGGGCGTGGTGGATCCGCTACCGTTCGGCGCATGCCCGTCGCGGTCGTGACCGACTCCACCGCGTACCTGCCTGGCGATCTCGCCTCTGCCCGTAATGTGACGGTTGTGCCGCTTGCGGTTGTGATAGATGGGGTTGAGTGTCGCGAGGGCGTCGATGTGGCGCCGGCCGA
Source organism: Micromonosporaceae bacterium (assembly GCA_035707405.1). GTDB lineage: Bacteria > Actinomycetota > Actinomycetes > Mycobacteriales > Micromonosporaceae > DASSUC01. The sequence continues at coordinate 1,534 of DASSUC010000030.1, forward strand.
CGTCGCCCGGCTGCTCAGTGGCCGCCGCGTCGACGTGAAGACCTCCCGGCCCGCCCCCGCGGAGTTCGTCGAGGCGTACCGGCGGCTGCTCGCGGCGGGCGCGACCGGTGTGGTCTCGGTGCACCTGTCACAGGAGCTCTCCGGCACCTTCGACGCGGCGGTGCTCGCGGCGGAGGAGGTCGGGGACCGGGTCGCCGTCGTCGACTCCCGGGCCACCGGCATGGGGCTGGGCTTCCCGACGCTGGCGGCGACGTCCGCGGCCGCCGCCGGCGGGGCGCTGGCCGAGGTTCACGGTGCGGCGGTGGCCACGGTCTCCCGTACCACCACGCTGTTCTACGTCGACACGCTCGAGTTCCTGCGCCGGGGCGGACGCATTGGAGCGGCGTCGGCACTGGTGGGCACCGCACTGGCGGTCAAGCCGATCCTGTGGATGGTCGACGGTCGGATCGTGCTGCGGGACAAGGTGCGTACCGCCAGCCGTGCCCTGGCACGCCTGGTGGACCTGGCGGTGGAGGCGGCCGGCGAGTCGGAGGTGGACGTCGCGGTCCACCACCTGGCCATGCCGGACCGCGGGGCGCAGCTGATGGAGGCGGTAACCGAACGGCTCGCCGCTTCGCTGCGGGACCGGTACGTCTGCGAGCTGGGACCCGCGGTCGCCGCCCACGTCGGGCCGGGGTTCGCCGGCATCGTGGTCCACCGGCGCGGGTGAGCGCTGTCCTTCTGGTTGCCTGGTGGGCGCTGCGCTATAGCAGATCACGGGACTGGGCGGTAGTCCGTCCACACCCCCCTCGGCTGTCCACAGCGGACGGCGCAGCAGCGGCACCGGGTCCGCTCATCCGCCTACGGTCGCCACGTGTGGCAGCGAGGGGACAGCGACGACGAGACGGCCGTGCACGAGCGCCTGGCACGAGTGCTGCGGGCGGCGGTGCCCGCGCTGGCCGAGCCGCACATCGTTGATGGGGGGCCGGCCCAGGCAGGAGCGTCGACGCCCGTCTCCGTCCTGGACGCCATGCCGCCCGGTGCCGGGCGGGGGTTGCCGGTGCCCGGTGCCGGACACGGGACTCCGGAGCCGGTGACGCAGGTCGGCCCGACCTCGGCCCGTGCCCTGCTGGCTGGGGCGATGGACCCTGGCCGCCGTGGGGTCCGCGCCCTCGGCGTGGTCGCGGTTGTGGTCGTGGCCGGTGCCGCGGTTCTGGCATGGCAGGCGCGACCGCGGGTCGAGCCGGTCGCCGCACCGGCCGGCGTGACCAGCGCAGTGGCGGTTATGGCCAGCCCGACGGCTGTGGTGGTCGCCGTCGCTGGACGGGTGCGCCGCCCGGGCCTCGTCAGCCTGCCGGCTGGCGCCCGGGTGGCCGATGCCATCGTCGCCGCCGGCGGTGCCCTGCCAGGCACCGACCTGGCCTTTGTCAACCTGGCCCGGCGGGTCACCGACGGCGAGCTGATCGTGGTGGGTGTCGCGCTCCCGCCCGGTGCCGGAGGGCCGGCCGGTGCCCAACCGGTCGCGGGAGCGCCGGTCAACCTCAACACCGCTACGCTCGCCCAGCTCGACCAGCTGCCGGGGGTTGGTCCGGTGCTGGCCCAGCGCATCCTGGACTACCGCACCGCGCACGGCGGGTTCCGCTCGGTTGCTGAGCTGCGCCAGGTGGACGGCGTCGGCGACACCAGGTATGACCAGCTCAAGAGCCTGGTGACGGTGTGAACGGCGGTGCCGGCGCTCTCGGGCGGCTCGACCTGCGGCTGGCCGGCCTCGCCGCTGCCGCCTGGCTCGCCGCGCTGACGGTGCTCCACGCGGGTGCCGCAACCGGAGTGGTGCTCAGCGCGGTCGCGGCGGTCCTCGCCACCGCACTCGGCGTCGCCACCGCGCTCGGCGTCGTCGTGTGGCGGCGGGCAGGGGTGGTGGCCGGTGGGCCCGTGGTGACCGCGGCCGGCTGGGCCGTGGTGGGCGTGCTGCTGGGGGTGGTCTGCGGCGCCACGTCCGCGACAGCCCGGGTTGCGGTGAGAGACGCCGCGGAGACCGCTCGGCTGGCACGCGACCGCACGGCGGTGCGGGCCGAGCTGGTCGTGCGCGACGACCCGCGGGCGGTACGGGGATCGGCCGGCCGGCCGGCGGTCTTCGCGGTCCCGGCCGTCCTGCGTCGGCTGGCGTGGTCCGGCGCCGGCTCGACACAGGTGCTGGTGGTGGATGTCCGGGTGCTGGTCCTCGGCAGCGACCCCGCGTGGCGGGCTGTCCTACCTGGCCAGCGGGTGGCCGTGGCCGGCCGGCTGACCCCGGCGCGCGGTGGGGACCTGGCCGCCGCGGTGCTCTCGGCGAGCGCGACACCGCAGCTGCTCGCCCCACCGCCCTGGCACCAGCGGGCAGCCGGCTCGCTGCGAGCCGGCCTGCGGCGGGCCTGCGCGCCGCTGCCCGACGAGCCGGGTGGGCTGCTGCCCGGCCTCGTGGTCGGCGATACCAGCCGCCTCGACCCCACCGTCGGCGACGACTTCCGGGCCACCGGGCTCACCCACCTGACCGCCGTCAGCGGCGCCAACTGCGCGATCGTGATGGGTGCGGTGCTGCTCCTGGCCCGGTGGTGCCGGTCCGGGCCACGGCTTGCGGCGGTCACCAGCCTGCTGGCACTCGCCGGCTTCGTGGTCCTCGCCCGACCTTCGCCCAGCGTGCTGCGGGCCGCGGTGATGGGGGCCCTGGCGCTGGTCGCGCTGGCGTCGGCTCGGCCCCGGGCCGCCCTGCCGGCGCTGTGCGCGGCGGTCACGGTGCTCGTCGTGGTCGACCCCGGGCTGGCCGGGGATGCGGGGTTCGCCCTTTCCGTGCTCGCCACCGGCGCGCTGCTGCTGCTCGCTCCCTACTGGCGGGATGCGCTGCGCCGCCGAGGTGTCCCACCCGGCCTGGCCGAGGCGCTGGCGGTGCCTGCTGCGGCACAGGCCGCGTGCGCTCCGGTGATCGCGGGACTCTCCGGGACGGTGAGCCTGGTCGCGGTGCCGGCCAACCTGCTCGCCGTCCCCGCGGTCGCACCGGCCACGGTGCTCGGCGTGGGCGCGGCGGTGCTCTCGCCGGTGTCGCCGGCCGCGGCCGGCGCCGCGGCCTGGCTGGGCCAGTGGCCGGCATGGTGGCTGGTGCTGGTCGCCCGGCACGGCGCGCACACTCCGGCGGGTGCCCTGCCCTGGCGGTCGGGGACGGTCGGCGCGCTGCTGCTGGCCGGCGTGCTGGCCGCCACTCTGCTCGCCGGGCGGCGTCGAGCGGTGCGGGTGCTCGTGGCCGTGGCCGCAGCCGCGGCAGTGGTGGGCGCACTTCCGGTCCGGATGCTCGCCGGCGGCTGGCCGCCTCCGGGCTGGCTCGTGGTGGCGTGCGCGGTCGGCCAGGGAGACGCGGTGGTGCTGCCGGTCACCGCCGGCCAGGCGGTTGTGGTCGACGCCGGCCCGGACCCGGCCGCCACGGACGCCTGCCTGCGCCGGCTGGGGGTGACTGCGGTGCCGCTGCTTGTGGTGAGCCACTTTCACGCCGACCACGTGGATGGTGTCGGCGGGGTGTTCCGCGGGCGCCGGGTCGCGGCGGTGGTGACACCGGCGTGGTCCGAGCCGGAGGCCGGGCGGGCCCTGGTGCGCCGCAGCGCGGCCGGCCGCGGCGTGCCGGTAGGTGAGGTGGGCGCCGGCTGGGCGTACGAGGCGGGCCAGGTGCGGCTGACCGTGCTCGGGCCGCCCGGTCGGATCACCGGCACGCGGTCCGACGCGAACAACAACTCCCTGGTGATGCGAGCCACCGTACGCGGGGTCGACATCCTGCTCGCCGGAGACGCCGAAGGGGAGGAGCAGGCGGGGATGCTGGCTGCCTACGGCGCCGGCCCGCTCGCCGTCGACGTGCTGAAGGTCGCCCACCACGGCAGTGCGTACCAGGACCCGGAGTTCCTTGCGGCGGCTGCGCCACGGGTCGCCCTCGTCTCGGTGGGCGCGGATAACCGGTACGGCCATCCCAACCCGGCTGTGCTCGACCTCCTGCGCCGTGACGGTGCCCGGGTGCTGCGCACCGACCTCCAGGGAGACCTGGCCGCGGTGCTGACCCGGGAGGGCCTCGCCGTGGTCGCCCGGGGACCGGGTACCTAGAGTCTGACCTGGACATCAAACGGAGGGGGCGAGCACGGATGAGACTGGGCGTACATGTGGTGAGGTTCAACCTGCCCGGTGGGACCGCGGCGATCGCGCCGACCCTTGCCCGGATCGGCCAGGTGGCCGAGGACGCCGGTGTGGTCAACCTGTCGGTGATGGACCACTACTTCCAGATGGAGATGGCCGGCGGGCCCGAGCAGCCGATGCTCGAGGGCTACACGACCCTCGGCTTCCTGGCCGCCCACACTCGCACGGTCGAGCTGCAGCTGCTGGTCACCGGCGTCACCTACCGCCATCCCGGGCTGCTGGGCAAGATCGTGTCCACACTGGACGTGCTCTCCGGCGGGCGGGCCATGCTCGGCATCGGTGCGGCCTGGTACGAACGCGAGCACGCCGCGTACGGGGTGCCGTTCCCGCCGCTGGCCGAGCGGTTCGAGCGGCTGGAGGAGACGCTGCAGATCGTCCACCAGATGTGGAGCGATGACGACGGCCCGTACCACGGCAAGCACTACCGGCTGGCGGAGACCCGCAACGTTCCGCAGCCGCTGGCCCAGCCCCGTCCACCGATCATGATCGGCGGTGACGGTGAGCGGAAGACCCTGCGGCTGCTGGCGAAGTACGGTGACGCCGGCAACCTGTTCGCCAGCCCGGACAGAGGGCCCGAGCAGATCAAGGCCAAGCTCGACGTGCTGGCGGCGCACTGCGAGCGGGAGGGCACCGACTTCGACCGCATTCGCCGGACCATCCTGTGGGTCGGCCCGCTCGAGCCCACCGCTGAAGGCGGCCAGGCGTTCGTCGAGCAGATGCGCGGGTTCGCCGGCGTCGGCATCCAGGAGGTCCACGTGATGCCGTCCGGGGACGACCCGGTCGGGTTCGTCGAGGGCCTGGGTGAGCACGTCATCGGCCGCCTCAACAGTCTTCGGTGACCGCGGGGACGAGGGCGCTCAAGCACCGGGAATGCGGGCGGCCCGGTACGTGGTCTGGAAGAAGCCGCGGATGGGCCGCTCGCCGATGCCGAGGTTGTGCGCGAAGGCCGTCGGTCCCGTTGGGGTGCCGGTGTCGAAGCTGATGAAGATGTCGTCGCGCCGGCCGCGGTTCGGGTCGTACACCTGGATGGTGGCCCTGCCGTTGGTCGCCTCGTAGTCGCACGCCAGGACCTGATGGTTGTGCGCCAGGTTGCGCGGGTCGGTCGAGGCCACGGTGACCACGCCGAGCGGGACCGGTGCCCCTCGGTCCAGGTCTCTGGAGACCTGCGGCCACTGCTGCGTCACCGTGCGCCAGGCAAGACCCCGCCTGCCGCGTATCGGGCGTCCGAGCAGGGTGAAGGTCGCATCGCTGTCAGGCAGCTTCATCCACTGGTAGTACTGGGCGACCCCGACCGGCAGGGACCAGGAGTCAACCAGGCGGTGGACGATGAAGCCGTAGAGCGGGTGTCCCGCCTCGGGGCGCTGGGACGGCGGTGGGGTGCCGGACTGCCAGTAGTCGAGCGCGGCGAAGACCATGCCGCCGCAGAGGCCGGCGGCGGCGTCGCCCAGGGTCAGGGTGCCCAACGGGGTCGGCCGTACCACCGCCGGCTGGCTCGGCCACGAGTTGACAAACGCGAAGCCATCCCGGGATGGCAGGAACCTGCGCTGCATCGTCTCTCCCTCGCCGGTTTCCCTCGATCCGCTACTGACGGTTGAGTGCCGCTAACGCAAGGTTCGATGACCGGTGCAACGGTCGCCATCCCCAAGGGAGTCGGCTTTGCGACGGCACCGGGCTGCGCGGGCCGCCCGGGCCGCCAGGCTGGTGCCTGCCGGGGGGTGGGGTGGTCTGGCCGATGGTCCGGCGGCCCGCCGGCGGCGCCGGTCGTGTCGGTGGTCCGTGCGACGATGGCGCCGTGACGCCGGCGCCTCCACCCCCGCTCACCCTCGTGCTCGGCGACGAGGAGCTGCTCGCCGCCCGCGCTGTCGCGGACGTGGTGGCGACCGCCCGGGCGGCCGATCCCGAGACCGACATCCATCAGTTTGCAGCGGCGGACACGGTGCCCGGCGCGCTTGTCGAGTCGCTGAGCCCGTCGCTCTTCGGCGGCCGGCGGGTGATCGTCATCGCCAACGGCCAGGACGCCAAGAAAGATCTGGTGTCGGCGGTGCTCACCTACGCCAGAGACCCCGATCCCGAGGTCAGCATGGTGGTGACGCACGCCGGCGGGGCCAAGGGCAGAGCCTTCGCCGACGGGCTGCGCTCGGCCGGTGCGGTGGTCGTGGCCGCGGCCAGGCTCACCCGCCACCGCGAACGGGTCGACTTCGTCCGGGGCGAGATCCGCCGGCTCGGTGGCGGGTGTCCGGAGGATGCGGCCGAGGCGCTGCTCGCCACCGTCGGTACGGACCTGCGCGAGCTCGCGTCGGCGTGCTCACAGCTGATGGCCGACACCGACGGCCGGGTCACGGCGGAGACGGTGGCCCGCTACTACCGCGGCCGGGCTGAGGTCAGCGGCTTCACGGTCGCCGACGCGGCGATGGTCGGCGATGTGCCCGCCGCGCTGGAGGCGCTGCGCTGGGCCTTGCACATCGGTGTCGACCCGGTGCCCATCGCGGACGCGATCGCCGACGGGGTCCGTACGGTGGCCCGGGTCGCCGCAGCCGGCCGGGGCAGCCCATACCAGCTGGCGAGCGCGCTCGGCATGCCGGCGTGGAAGATCGAGCGGGCGCAGCGGCAGGCGCGGGGCTGGTCGGCGGAGGGTCTGGTCGACGCGATGCAGGCGGCAGCGGCGTGCAACGCCGAGGTCAAGGGCGGGGCGGACGACCGGGCGTACGCACTGGAGCGGGCGGTGTTCGCGGTTGCCGCGGCACGCCGGGGCGCCGGTGCGGCCTGACGCCCCCAGGTCTGCCCGGCTGGACCAACCCGCAGGTGCAGGCGGCGGAGGGCGGCGCTACCGACCCGGGACCCAGGTAGCGAAGGGCGGTCCCGGGTGGCGCTGGTTGGTGGGCAGCGGTAGCCGTGCGCCCATCACCAGATACTCCGGTGGCAGGTTGCCGAACGTGAACGGCGCTGTCAGGTCGGTGAAGCCGAGGCTGCGGTAGAGCCGCTGGGCCACGGTCGAGTCGCTGCGTACGGAGAGGATCGCCTTCGGCAGGCTGCTGGCGTTGCACACGGACGTGATGAGCGTGCGGCCGATTCCCCTGCCCTGCTGATCCGGGTGCACGTGCAGCTCCGTGAGCTCGAAGACATCGGACAGCCACCCCTCGGCGCCCGCGTCGACGAGATGCGGCCGGATCTGGTTCTCCCACCAGCTGGACGGCAGCCCGGGAAACCCGTAGCAGAAGGCGATGAGCCGGTCCTGGCTGTCGAACGCGCCGAGGCAGATGATGCCGGGGCGCTGGGCGTGCCCGCGGAAGATCTCCTCACGCTGGCTGGCCTCGGCCGGGTCCAGGCCGAACGCCGCGGTCATCACGTCACGCGCCTGTGCTGCCCGTTCGGCCAGTGCAAAGGGGGCCAACCGCATGCCTGCGACATTCTCCCGTTCGAGGCGCCGGGAAACCCGCCTTGCGGCGACCGCCGTCCGGGCCTGCCCGGCGGTCGGATCCCGGGGCCGCAGACTCATCTGCCCGGATCACGACGATCCGGGCAGATGTAACACGGTAAGTCCTTCGGCGCGGAGAACCCGGGCACAGGGCCGCGCCAGGGCGGCGCGGGATCAGGAGGCCAGCGTCTGCAGCCGCTTGGCAATGGCTGACTTGCGGTTGGCTGCCTGGTTCTTGTGGATAACGCCCTTGCTGACCGCCTTGTCCAGCTGGCGGGAGGCCTCGCGCATCAGCGTGGTCGCGTTCTCGGAGTTACCAGCCTGCGCCGCGACGGTGAACTTGCGGATCGCGGTCTTCAGCGACGACTTGACCGCCTTGTTGCGCAGGCGGCGCTTCTCGTTCTGCCGGTTGCGCTTGATCTGGGACTTGATGTTCGCCACGCGATGGCCTCGCCCTGGTAGTTCGGGTCCTGATAGTTCGGTGCGGTAGCTGGAGCGCAGGCGGGCGCACGCAACGCGGACGCGCCACCCGGCGCGAGGAGCAAGGTTACCAGGCCGGGCAGGAGCCAGCCAAAACGGGCCAGCTGCGGCGCCGCGCGAGCCACGCCAGGCTCGCCTCACCGCTCCACCGCTGGTGCCCGCGCAGCGCCGGCGAGGCGTCTGAGGGCCCCCAGCCACTCTGCACCAGCCAGAACCCGGCGAGCCCGGCGAGCAGCGCATCCAGCGCCTCCGCTGGAACGGCCCGCGCGGTCGGGTGTGCGGCGAAGAGCCCGTCCGCGTCCAGGCCGCTGGCGTACGCGGTCACCAGCAGGGCCGCCGTGTCGACCCAGGCCGGCCCGGTGCAGACCCAGTTCCAGTCGCAGATCCAGGCCCGCCCGGCCGGGTCGACCAGCACGTTGTCCAGGCGCAGGTCGCAGTGGGTCACGCCGGCAGCCCCGGCGGTGTGCCGGGGCAGGGTCGCCTCCAGGGCGGCCAGCTCGTCCAGCCGGCCGCGCGCGTACCCGGGCATGCCCGGCAGCGGTGCCTGGTGGGCGGCGATCGGCTGCCAGTGGCCGAGGTCACTGGCGGCGATGTCGGCGAAGGCGGGCAGGCCGAGGGCGAGCAGCCCTGGCGGGGGGTGCCGCAGCGCCGCCGCCGCGGCGGCCCACGCGGCGAGCGCCGCGTCCAGCTCCGCCGGGTCCCAGGGCAGCCGCGGCATGTGGCCGTCGACAGGGTCCAGGCAGATCGCGTACCAGTCCGCCACCGTCGCGGTCCAGCGCAGCCGCGCCGCGGGTACGTCCGCCGGCAGCAGGACCGTGACCTCGGCCTCGCGGGCGTACGCGGCGGCGACCGGCGTGCCGGCCGGGGCGGCCTTGACGAACGCCCGCCCGCCGGTTGTCGTGCGCAGGACCGCGGCGAAGCCGCGGGTGAAGCCTCCGCCGGCGCTGCGCGCCTCGGCCACCGGGGCGCCGAGGCGCTGCTCGATGCCGCTGCGCACGCCGGCCGGGAGCTCGGCCCAGCCGGGGCGGTGGGCGGTCGCGTGGTAGGGCACCGCCGGCGGCGTCGTCCGCATGGGGCTGATCCTGCCGGCCACCGCTGCGTGGGACCATAGGACCACCTGGCGACAGGCGAGAGACAACCGACAGACCCGACCGACGAGAGACGACCGACGAGAACGGACGACCGTGCCTGACGTTCCCCCGCTCGACCCCGGCGCGACCGACCCCGCACTGATCCGGAACTTCTGCATCATCGCCCACATCGACCACGGCAAGTCAACGTTGGCGGACCGGATGC